>JBOFII010000027.1:0-47784 GCA_051650085.1 Formosimonas sp. | reverse complement strand
TGCCGTGGGCGATGGCGTTTTTGATGTCGTCGTCAATGTCCGTGCCCTCGGCAATCTCGGACACCACGGCCTTGCGATTGGCGAGCAAATACGAAACGCGGGCGATTTCAAACACTTTGGCAACGTCAAAGCGGTGCATGTTGAGTACGATTTTGGCGCGGGCGATGTACGCGTCACGCTCCACGCCACTGACCGACGGCTGGCCGTCAATCACGTGCACACTCAAACCCATCTCACGCAGTCGGTCAATCACCGCGGCGCGGCGTGGATTCATGGCGCCATAAAATAAGACGTCAATGTCTTGTTCCACCGCCGCCACACGGCTCATAGTGGGCGTGTACGCCATCGGCACATGGTGCACGTCGGCCACGCCTGCGGCGCGTAAACCCGCGACATTGCCCGCATTGTAGTCCCACACATGGGCGTTGACCAATTGGCGGAAATAACGCGGGGTGAACCACGGCACATCGGGTGAGACCTGCTCCCAGTTGTAAATGATGATATTGCGGCTCACACGCGACATGGCCGTCCACGTCGCGCTGTCGGTCAAGTGCGTGTAAGAGGCAAACACAATGTTAATCGCATCGGCACGCAATTGGTTGTCGGCATAGCTGACTTCATAACCCAACTCGCGCAAGCCACCCATACACATCAAAATACATTCCGAAAAACTAATCTCGCCGTTGAACACAGCGGTCAAGTGGAACTTTGGCGTTTGTATCATCTCACACCATCTCTTGTTGCAAAAGTTCGGTCAATAAACGCTCGTAGCCTGCGGTCACATCGGCGTGCCCTGGTAAATAACGGCCAATCACCTCGCGTTGCCGCGCCATGTAACCTTGCCAATCTTTGTCGTGCGCACGCAACACATGGAGCAACTGGTCTTTGCCTGCGTTCACGTCGTTGGCGGGGTAGTAATAGCCCACATCAGGGCACAAATCGGCGTTGTGCACCAGCGGATAACCCTGCCACGCCACATCAAAATAGAAATAATTCAATGCGTTTTCCCACTGATGCGACACGACCACGTCGGTCATTTCGGCCAAAAACTGCGGCGTGTCGTAACGTGGGATAAACGAAGCTTTGTGGTTTTGCACCAAATCCAATTGCAACATCAGCGAGACAAACTCTTGACTGTTTTGCGCCAATTTATCGCCATTGACCACGTGCAAAAACTCGACCAATTCGGGCGCGGCGCGGAAGGTTTCTTCGACAATCAAAATCGGATACAAGCAAAACTTCACCACATCGCTGTTCGGCTCCATGATGCTGATGCGCCGCCCTTGGTGCTCTGGCGCACGCGGGCGATACTCGCCTTGATGGGCATAGTTTTGGCTGCGTTGACGCACAAACATCGGATCCCACACAAACGGCACGACTTGCGCGGGACGACGGCGAAACACCGTGAAGTAGTCTTTGCTGATGTTGGCCACTTGCGGAATCATCCAAATCGCGTCGTAACGTTGATTGATGAAAATATTACTGCCCCACATTTTGCGGCCAAACAAAATCGACTGCATCGCGTGCACATACTCAAAACCGCAGCAATACGAGACCAATCGCGCCCCACGTTGTTTGAGGTAATCGGTTTGAATGTGGTCAATTTGCCCGCCCAATTCGATGAGCACATCCACATGGTCTTTGGCCTCATCAAAGGTATAGGTCGGCCAGCGAGTCAAATCCCACGGCAAGGCATCGGTAATCGGCACCGCGGTCGTGTTGACCAAGCAGACCGACTGCACGCTGGGGCAGTATTTGAGCGCTTCGGCCAAAAACACCGCATTTTGTTTAATGCCATTGCCCCACAGGCTTTCATTGGCCGAGTGCAAGCCAATCGTAATGCCAATGCGCAAAGATTTCGGAGATAAAGTCATATTAGCCTCTACGAAGGGAAATGGCGTCGTCATGCGCCATGTAAATCGAACGGTAAGGGTCGCCCCAACCGACATAATGGGTGAGCAAGGTTTCAGCATTGGCCAATTGCGGCGGCGTGTTGATGCTCAAACAATTGCTCACCGAAGCTTCACTGAGCTGGTTTTGCTCGGTCAACACATTGATGATGTGGTGCTGGTCGCCCAGCTCGCTGTAAATACCTGATTTATCTTGCACATCATTCATGCGTTGGCACAACTGCGCCAACAGCTGCGCATTTACGGGGGTGTTTTTAAAGCCCTGCACGCCAGAATTAATCGGCCAGCCGCACAAATCCTTGGCAAACAACAATTCGCGCCCATCTAAAAGCGGCTCCAGTTTTTGCGCTTGATTGTGAAACAGCACATCGGCATCGACCCAAATCACCCAGTCATGTTGCGCAAAATGCTGGCTCAACACATGCGGTTTAAGCCACGAACCCATGATGTTGTCGGGCACACCTTCAGGAATCGCTCGATACACGTGATACGCATAACCATGGCGGTCGCAATAGCGTTTGACGTTGTGCTCCGAAACCCGCGCATAAGAGGTGATGTGGTGCGTGTATAACGTCACCAGTGCAATTTTGGCTTGCGGGTTATAGTGGCTGACTGCATCGTCTGACAAGGCAGGATAATCGGGCAACTGCATGATGGGCGCGCCATGAATGAGGGTGGCATTAATCCGTTGCAACAGCATGCGCTCTAAATTGCGATCATGCGTCATGTCGTCGGTCACTTCGCCCGCGGCGTTGTAACCCACGTGCATGCCCAAACCGACCGCAAAAATCTTGGCGTTAAACCAATTGGCAATCGTCCAGCGCACATTGATGTAGGTGTCCAACAACACCGCATTGGTCGGCAGCATGCCAAATTCGCGCAAAAAATCAAATTCATTAACATGGTGCTC
This sequence comes from Formosimonas sp., assembly GCA_051650085.1. Lineage (GTDB taxonomy): Bacteria > Pseudomonadota > Gammaproteobacteria > Burkholderiales > Burkholderiaceae > Hydromonas. The sequence continues at coordinate 44,964 of JBOFII010000027.1, read as the reverse complement.
TTGCCCCGCCAAAACGCCATGCAGCGCAATCAACATGCGATGCAAAATCTCGCGATTGGCCGCGGTGTTGCGCAGCACCAAAAAATTATTGAGCGGCAAACATGGAACGCCCGCAGTTTCTGGCCCCAAACACACAAAAGTGTCACGCCCCGCCATCGCCTCTTCAATCGAAAGCGGGCAAAAAATCGCGGTGTGTCCGTCAAGCATCAACAACAACTCACCCTCTGCGCAAGCTTTGAGTTGTTGCAACACGTAATTGTATTTGTACGCCGTGCGCAGTCGCGCATGCGCCATAAAACCTGTTTCCACCCATTGATGCGTGTAACCATACAGTTGCGCATAATGCTGGTGGTTGCGCAGCAATTCGCTATCGGCCACTTCACAAATGGTAATGATTTTTGTCATACGCCCTCAACCATAAACACGCTGCGACAGTGCGTCGTCATGCGCCATATAAATCGAGCGGTTTGGCTCGCTCAAGCCCACATAATGCGTCAACAGCGTGTCGTTCGTCGACATCGGCGGCGCGGTATTGATGGTCAAACAATTGCTGACATTGTGCTCGTTGACCAAAGCCAACTCGTCCAAGACGCAAATGATGTGAAATTGGTCACCTTGTTCGCTGTACACCGTGGATTTATCGTGCACCTCATCCATGCGCTGCTGTAGGCGTTGCAGCAACTGTGCGTTAACGGGCGTGTTTTTAAAGCCCAACACGCCTGAATTGACCGTCCACGCGCATAGGTCTTTGGCCAACAACAACTCTCGCTCGGCCAAAATCGGTTCAAGCGGCAAAGACTGGTTGCGAAACAACACGTCGGCATCGACCCAAATCACCCAATCGTAATCGGCAAAGTGGTTGAGCAGCACCTTGGGTTTGAGCCACGAGCCCATGACATTGTCGGGCACATCGTCGGGAATCTGGCGATACACGTGATACGCGTAACCGTGGCGGTCACAATAGCGTTTGACATTGTGCTCCGAAATCCGCGCGTAACGACTGATGTGGTGGGTGTATAGCGAGACCAGTGCAATTTTGGCGCTGGGGTTGAAATGACTGACCGCATCGTTGGACAGGGCAGGGTAATTGGGCGCGACCATAAGCGGCTGACCATCCAGCAAATAGCCATTGACTTGCTGCACCAAAACCTGCTCTAAGTTGGCATCATGAGTCATTTGCCGCACTTCATTGTGCGACACGCGACCTTCACGCCACGAACCCGTTGCACCGACAAACAACACAAAAATCTTCATATTGTACCAACCCACCACTCGCCAATCGGCATTGAGCAGCACCTCGCCCCATGTGGTGTTGTTGCCAAACACAGTGAACTTTTGCAGCAATTCTTCCTCGCAAGGCCAGTCCTGCGTGGCCAATGTGCCGTGCAAGGCAATCAACATCTCATGCAAAAACGTACGGTTACCTGCGGTGTTGCGCAGCAGTAATAAGTTGGTCATTACAATGTCGGCCGCGTTCGCTTCAGAGGGCCCTTGAAAGACCAAACTGTCGCGCCCGTGCATCAAGCCCGCCACATCAATCGGCTGCACCACCACCGAGTGCCCATCCAGCACCATGAGCAACTCGCCCTCAGGCAGCGCTTTGAGCTGCTGCAAAATGTAGTTGTATTTGTAAGCGACTTTAAGTTTGTCGTGCGCGTATGCCGCGGTCTCTACCCACTGATGGGCGTAACCATACAAACCTGCATAATGGCGATGATTGAGCAGCACCTGCTCATCGAGTTGGTGCATGACGCTGATGATTTTAACGCTCATATAAACTCAACAACTCTTGGGTGTAATGTTCAATATTGGCAGGGTAATTCACATCCAGTGTGGCCAAAAACTCGCGTCCTTCTCGTTTGTAATCCTCCAGCCGCGCATCGTGTTGTGCAAAGGCGTTGAGCAGAACTTGTCCGCCTTCTTGGCAGTCAAAGTCTGAATAATAATAACCATACGGCTTGAGGATGGGCGAGTTGTGAATCAGCGGATAACCGCCATATAAAGCCTCGTAATACAAATAATTTTGCGCATTTTCCCACTGGTGCGAAACAATCGCATCGCCGTATTTGGCCATAAATTCAAACACCGCGGTGCGCCCCTCAAAACTGGCCAAACCATGGTTGACAATATCCAAGCGCCGCGCCATGGCGACAAATTTACCATTGTCCTTGATGTGCAGCGTATTACAAAAGCGCACATAGTCCAAAAAGGCAGGATTGGCACGGTAGGCTTCCTCAACCAAAAACATCGGGATAAACGAGGTTTTGACCATGCACATATTCGGCTCAAACACGCTCACGCGCCAATTTTTGCGCCCTGCCTGATAGCCGTAGGACAAGCCCTCAGGCAAGGTATCAATCCCACGTTGAAAAAACTCAGGCGTCCACAAGTGCGGCACAAACTTCACAGGCGCACGCGTGGTCAGCGAAAAATAATCTTTGCAGCTGTTTTCGTATTCAGGAATCGTCCACACTTGATCGTACGGTTTGTCGCTGCACAACGAACCTGGGTCTTTGTTGAACATGGCGCGTTCAATGTCAATCACATAGTCATTGCCCACCCGCATCCACACCAGTTTGCCGCCACGCTGTTTGAATTCGCGCACCCACGACTCATCAATCAGCGCACTCATTTCGATGACCACGTCGAGTTTTTCCATCGCCTCATCTAGACCAATGAAGTTCATGCGCTCCATCATCATCGCTTCATTGGGGGCGATGTTGCTCGGATTGATGATAAACACCTCGCCAACTGCAGGCGACTGCTGTAGCAATTGCACCAAAAACGCACAATTTTGAAAAATCCCGTTTTCCCACACCGATTGGTAGCCTTCGCGCACATGCAAAGTCACACCCACATTGAGTTTTGGTCCCACGCCTTTCATGCTGCACCTCCATTGACCAACGCCTTCAATTGCTGGGTGAAAATTTGAATATTACTGTCCAAGGTCGGATGTAAAGTCGCCAAAAAGCCTTGATTGTGCCGTTGATAATCCTGCCAAAAACCCGCATCTTGCGCCCACGCGTGCAGCAATTGTTCGCCACCGATTTTGGCCTCAAATTCTGGGTAATAAAAACCAACCCCCGCACGATGCAGCCATGCAGAATTGTGAATCAACGGATAATTGCCATACAGCGTGTCGTAGTACAGATAGTTTTGCTCATTTTCCCACTGGTGCGAAATCACCGCGTCCATATGGTGGTTCATCATGCAGTCGGCAAATGACAAACGCGGCTCATACGTGGCTTTACTGTCTTTAGTCAATTGCATATTCAATGCAAAGCGGTTGAAGGTCAAATGGTCTTTCATGCCAAACGAGTTGAGCACCATCATGAGGCCAATCGCTTGCGGGTTAAGGCGATAGGCTTGGTCACAAACCAACATGGGAATGAAACAGGTTTTGACCACAGAAATATTCGGCTCAAACATGGTCACACGCCAAGCACGGGGCGACTCGCCTGCCACATGCGGCACAAAGCCAAAATGCGCCCCTTGTGCGCTGTACTCATCGACTTGCTTTTGCAAAAACATCGGCGACCAAATATGCGGCATGGAGAGCACAGGCGCACGCGTAATCGTACGCAGCATCGGCGCACAGCTTTTCATGTACTGCGGTAGCGTCCAAACCTCATCCCACGGCACATCGTTGAACATTTGCCCCGAATTGCGATCAAAAATCGGCCCTTCGGCATTGCCTGCGTAAGTATGCCCGACCAAAAAGCTGATCAACTTCACACCCAGCGCACTCATGCGCTTGAGCCACTCGGTGGGCAGTTGCGCCCCCATTTCAATCACCACGTCCAACTCATAAGTCACATCAGCAGGCTTGACCAGCGGCGCGTCGATTTGATCAAACTGTAAAGCCTCTGGAATGGCGTCGTGATCGCCGCCATTGAGCAAATACACCTTGCCCACATCTGGGCTGGCTTGCAACAGCAAGACCAAAAAGGCCAAATTCATGTTCAGACCATTAGACCAAAGATGGGCATCCTTGACCGCAAAAATCGAAATGCCTATATTCATTTTTTTCATTATCGTAGAATCCATAAAAAAGCGACGCATTATGTGCGCCGCCTATTATACAGTGAATATTTATGAGTTTGCCCCATTAAGATGCGTTATTGCACCGTTCTAACTCACTCACACGCGCTTCTAACGCTTCTAAACGCTCACGCGTGCGCGCCAGCATCGCCGCTTGAATGTCAAACTCTTCACGCGAGACCACATCAAGCTGCCGCAAAGCGCTGACCAAAAAGGTTTTGGCGTTTTGCCCGACATCTTTGAGCGGGCTGCTGTTCAAAACCTGCTCGATGGTGTTTTGCCACTGATTCATGCCACAGCTCCCGAAAGTGCGCCGCGCATTTTCTTCATGGCCGCCGCTTCAATTTGGCGAATGCGTTCCGCCGACACGCCAAACTCTGCCGCCAAATCATGCAAAGTCGGGGCTTTTTGCTCATCTTGTGCCAACCAACGCCGCTCGACAATCGCCCGTGAACGCGCATCGAGCACATCCAAGGCTTGTTGCAAGCCCGTGGACTGCTGCTCATCCTGCGCCAAACGCGCCAAAACCTGCGTCGGCTCGTGCGTCTCATCGGTCAAATAGGCCAAGGGCGCCATCGCCACGGTTTCGTCATCGGCATCCATACCGCCGTCCATGGCAATGTCGCGCCCCGTCAAACGCTGATCCATCTCAATCACTTCTTCGGGCTTGACCTTCAACACTCGCGCAATATCTTGCACCTCAGTTTGCGTCATGCGCTCGCCCGACTTCATGCTGCGCAAGTTAAAAAACAATTTACGCTGCGCCTTGGTGGTGGCGATTTTGACCATCCGCCAGTTGCGAATGATGTATTCATGCATTTCGGCTTTAATCCAATGCATGGCAAACGACACCAAACGCACGCCATGGCTAGGGTCAAACCGCTTGACCGCCTTCATCAAGCCAATCGAGCCTTCTTGAATCAAATCCGCTTGCGGCAAACCGTAACCGACATATTTACGCGCCACCGCGACCACCACACGCAGATGCGACACGACCAAAGCATGCGCCGCATTGAGGTTGTTGGGATTGACACGATACGCCATGGACAAGTCATACTCTTGCTCAGGCGTGAGCATCGGCACAGCATTAACCGCACGTGCGTACGACTCTAAGTCGCCAAACGTCGGCACGGACAACAATTGATTGTAAGCAGGGGTGATTGCATAAGCAGTCATAGTGGTTTTAGCTCCTTGGCCAAAAATAATCAGGCATCAGTTTAGCACTCTTTTAGGGCGAGTGCTAAATTGCCCGCGCATGCAATATAGAATGCAATCGTGGAGAATCCATGTAAAAAAGCGCGATACCATCGCGCTTTTTATCAACAGGCAATTTACTTGGCGTCCGCATACTCTTGGCAGGCCGCACCAAAAGCCGCGAAAATTTTAATCGCCAACGGGTTTTGCCACGTTTTGTACTCAGGATGCCACTGCACGCCTAACGTGAATTGGGGCGAGTCTTTGAAGCTAATCGCCTCCACCAAGCCATCAGGCGCATGCGCCAACGCCACCAACTCAGACGCCATCTCATTGATGCCTTGGCCATGCAATGAGCTGACCATAAACTCATCTTTTTCCATCAACTCATGAAACCACGTTCCAGAGACCAACTTAACCATATGGTTCGGCCCGTATTGCGTGTCCAAATCCAGCTCTTCGCCGTTAGGCCCTTTGGGTTCACGGTGATCCATAAAGCCTTCGGTTTCGTGCAAAACCTGATGCAAATCACCACCAAAGGCCACATTCATTTCTTGAAAACCACGGCACACGCCCAAAATCGGCAAACCCATTTTAACCGCCGCGCGGATGATTTCTAAATCCACGTCATCGCGGTCACGGTCTTGCGGCAACTCAGGGGTTTCTAAATGTTGTCCGTACAGCAACGGGTCAATATTGCTCGATGCGCCCGAAACAAAAATCCCATCAACCATTGACAGATACTGCTCCACATCGTCCACGCCATAAGCCGTCGGATAAACCAGCGGAATACAGCCCGAAAAGCGCACCACAGGGTCAATGTATTTTTTACCCAACAGTTGATACTCAATACCGTTATAGATTTTTGCGCCCGAAGTCATGAGGACAACGGGCTTGCGTTTGTGTTTACTTGTTTGCATAAAATTCACCTCGTATGGCACTTTAATCGGGCATTTAGCCACAAGCCAGCACCACTTTTGTGAATAAGGACAATCCACATAATCACTCTGCCAACCGCACGCAATCCACAAAATAGCGCAATTCTCCGTCCACTCGCTCTTTGACCAAACCGTGCACATCTTGCTCAAAGCCTGGGAATTTTTCATTGAACTCCAGCGCAAATTGCAAATAATCAATCACTTCGCGATTGAATTGCTCCCCTGGAATCAACAGCGGAATGCCAGGCGGGTAGGGCGTAACCAATGACGCGGTGACGTGTTCGGTGGTCAAATCGAGCACGTTGACCCGCTCAGTGTTGCGGCTGACCGAGTGCGACCATGCTTTGGATGGCTTGAGCACGGCATTGACGGGCGCGATGTACATGTCGTGTTGAATCAAGGCAATATTGTGTTTTTTGTAGGTTTCATGAATCGCTTGTGACAGGTCTTTCATGCCCATTTTGGCGTAACGCGGATACTCTTTGACAAAATCAGGAAAGGCTTTGAGCAGCGGCTGGTTGGTGTCGTACACGTCTTTGAATTGCTGCAATTCGGTGACCAAACTGTTCCAACGGCCTTTGGTGATGCCGACGGTGAAAATCACAAACAGCGAGTACAAACCGACTTTTTCGATAATCAAACCATGGTCGGCCAAATAGTTGGCCACCAACGCGGCGGGCACGCCAAAATCATCAAACGTGCCGTCGATATTCAAACCAGGGGTCAAAATCGTGGTTTTGATGGGGTCTAAAATATTCATGTCAGGCTCAATCGCGCCAAAGCCATGCCACGCGTCGTTGGCCTTGAGCGTCCAATCGGCTTGCGTGCCAATCCCATCGACGGGCAAAACGGGCGGCTCCCACACGTTGAACCACCACGATGCGCCATATTCTTCGCCGATTTTGCGCATGGCGTGGCGAAAGTCGACCGCTTCGTTCAAGCTGTCGCTGGTCAAAGCCACGCCACCCGCGCCCTCCATCATGGCGGCGGCCACGTCACACGAGGCAACGATGGAATACTGCGGACTGGTTGAGGCGTGCATCAAATATGCTTCGTTGAAGTTATGGCGGTCAAGCGGCTTTTCAACCGCATCTTGCACCAAAATTTGCGAGGCTTGCGATAAGGCGGCGAGCAATTTGTGCGTCGATTGCGTTACAAAGGTGGTGGAGTAGCGCGTGCGCCCCGCCTCGCCATTAATCGCGTAATAATTTTCATAAAACGGGTGAAACGGCGCGTGCGGCTGCCACGCTTCGTCAAACAACAACACATCGACATGACCATCGAGCATTTTTTTGATTTTTTGCGCGTTGTACATCACGCCATCGTAAGTGCACTGGGTGAGCACGAGCAATTTGGGCTTTTTGGTTTTGTCTTCAATCAACGGGTTGGCGTTGATTTTGGCCTGAATGGCCTCCATCGTGAATTCGGACTGCGGAATCGGCCCGATAATCCCAAACTTATTGCGCGTCGGGCGTAAAAACACTGGGTTCGCGCCCGTCATGATGATGGCGTGTAAATTGGACTTGTGGCAATTGCGGTCAACCACCACCACGTCACCAGGTGCGATATTGGCGTGCCAGACCATTTTGTTGGAGGTGGACGTGCCGTTGGTCACAAAAAAGCAATGGTCAGCCTTAAAAATCCGCGCCGCGTTTTGCTCCGATTCAAACACGGGGCCACTGTGCAGCAACGGCTGGCCCAAGTCCTCCACCGCATTGCACACATCGGCGCGGAGCAGGTTTTCACCAAAAAACTGATGAAACAACTGCCCGACAGGGCTTTTGAGAAACGCCACCCCGCCCGAATGCCCAGGGACATGCCACGAATAAGAGGAATGCTGCGCGTAATCGACCAGCTTGCGGAAAAACGGCGGATACAAACTGTCAAGATACAACTGCGCCTCACGCAGCACATGCCGCGCAATGAACTCGTTGGTGTCTTCAAACATGTGAATAAACCCGTGCATTTCGCGCAAAATATCGGCGGGCAAATGGCGTGAGGTGTGGGTGCGGCCATACAAAAAGATGGGAATGTCCTCATTGCGCAAGCGAATCGCACTGACCAAATTGCGTAAGTTGAGCACCGCTTGCTCGCTCAACTCCTGCGCATTGTCGTTGCTCGGCTCGTCAATCGACACAATAAACCCGCACGCCCGCGCTGCTTGCTGCGCCAAACCGACAAAGTCATTGGTGTGCGTCGCCGCAATAATGCTCGTGCCTTCGCGCTCAATCGCCTCGGCCAACTCGCGCATGCCTGAGCCTGATAAATTGTCGGTGCGAAAATGCTTATCGACCACAATGATGGGGAAGTTGAATTTCATGTGACGCCTCAATGGTTGTAAATGTTGTAATCAAAATATCGAGCCTGAATACGCTGGTAAACCCCATTGCGCAAAATCGCCTCAAGCCCTCGGTTGAGCGCATTCAACAAACGCGTATCGCCTTTGCGCACTGCAATCGCCGCGCCTTCACCCAAAATCATCGGGTCGGCGGTGCTTAAGACTTCATCACTGATTGCAAACCGCTTCGAGCCTCGTATTTGCGGCTGATATAAACCAAGGACGACCTTATCGGCAAACACCGCCTGCACACGCCCTCGCGCTAAGTCGTCCAAGCCCTGTTCAATCGTGGTGTAACCCTTAATTTTGGCGCTTGTCCAATATTTACGCGCATAAGCATCTTCTATCGTCCCTTTTTGCACGGCAATCGTTTTTTTGCTCAACGAAGCATTATTGGCTTGCAATGGTTGTGATTTTTTTGAGAGCAGGGCGTGCGAAACATCCCACAATACATGCGTGAAATCCATATGCTGCTGACGCTCAGGCGTAATCGACATGGATGAGACAATCGCATCGTACTTGTGTTTTTCAAGGCCAAGCACAATCCCATCCCACGGCTGGTGCATAAAAATACACTTGGCTTTAAGCTCAGCGCAAATGGCCTTGGTTAAATCAATATCAAAACCGACGATTTGCCCCGTTGGCGTTGTGGACTCAAACGGCGCGTAAGTCGCGTCCGTACCAAAACGAATCTCTAAATCCTTATCAGAAAACTGCGCCTGACAAGGCAAGGCCAAAGCGACCAGCAAGCCACACAACCATTGTCGTTTATTCATGAATATTTTTTCCCTATTTGTAAATGCGGATTGTGCAATTTCTCCTGCCCAAACGTCGAGGTGGTCCCATGACCTGGTACAAACTGCACCTCGTCGCCCAGCGGAAATAACTTGTTTTGAATGCTGCTGATGAGGTCAGCATGATTGCCCTGCGGGAAGTCGGTGCGGCCAATCGAGTTTTGAAAAATCACGTCGCCAACCCACGCCAATTGCAGCGGCTCAGAGTAAAACACCACGTGGCCTGGCGTGTGACCAGGGCAGTGAATCACGTTCAACGTGTAAGCCCCCACTTGCACGGTATCGCCGTCGTTCAGCCATGTGGTGGGTAAAAACGCCTTGGCGTGACCGAAACCAAACCGCGCAGATTGCTCGGTTAAGCTGTCCAGCCAAAACTTATCGGCAATATGCGGCCCGACAATCGGCACGTCACCGAGCAGGGCGGCAAGTTCAGGCGCGGCAGAGGCGTGGTCTAGGTGGCCGTGAGTGAGTAAAATCTGCGTGACATTGGCCTTGGCGCTGTCAATCGCCGCCATGATTTTATCAATGTCGCCCCCAGGGTCCACCACCGCCGCTTGCGCGGTTTGGTCGCACACCAAAAGGGTGCAGTTTTGCTGAAAGGGCGTGACGGGGATCAGATAAACATTCATGGCATTACTTCAAAAACAATTGATAAACAGGATTGTCCGACTCGTCCCAATAGCGTAAGTTCAAACTCGGCAAAAACGCCTTAAACCGCGCTCGGTCAGCCTGCGGCACTTGAATGCCGACCAAAACGCTGCCAAAGTCGCCGCCTTGGTTGCGATATTGAAACAGCGAAATATTCCAATGCGGCGACACGGAGGTGAGAAAGCCCATCAAAACGCCCGCGCGTTCGGGGAACTCAAAACGATAAATCACTTCATCGACCGCGTTGACGCTTGCGCCGCCAATCATGTTGCGCACGTGCGCTTTAGCCAACTCGTTGTGGCTCAAGTCAATGAGCGCGAAGCCTTTTTTGTTGAACACGCTGGCGAGTTTTTCAGATTCGCCATGTTTGCTCACCGCAATCCCGACCATCACATGCGCTTGACTCGCATCGTTCATGCGGTAGTTGAACTCAGTCACGCTGCGCTGCTCGCCGACCAAGGCGCACAGGCGTTGAAACGAGCCGCGCTCTTCAGGCAAAGTCACGGCAAACAAGGCCTCTCGCGCATTGCCCGCCTCGGCGCGGTCGGCCACAAAACGCAGGCGGTCAAAATTGGTGTTCGCGCCCGACGCAATCGCCACCAGCGTTTGGTTTTTGAGTTTGTGCTGCTCGGCGTATTTTTTAAGCCCCGCCAAACCCAGTGCGCCTGACGGCTCTAAAATCGAGCGGGTGTCTTGAAATACGTCTTTAATCGCGTCGCAAATCTCGTCGGTATCGACCAACACAATCTCGTCCACGCAGCTTTGCACGATGCGAAAGGTTTCTTTGCCGACCAATTTCACCGCCGTGCCGTCAGCAAAAATCCCCACATCGGTTAAGGTCACGCGCTTGCCCGCCCGAATCGAATCGTGCATGGCGGTTGAGTCCACGCTGTTCACGCCAATGATTTTAATCTCAGGGCGCACGGCTTTCACATACGCCGCAATCCCCGCCAGTGCGCCGCCGCCGCCAATCGGCACAAAAATCGCATGAATCGGCCCGCTGTGCTGCCGCAAAATTTCCATCGCCATTGTGCCTTGGCCCGCAATCACATCGGGGTCGTCAAACGGATGGGCAAAGGTCAATTTGTGCTGCTTTTCCAGCGTCAACGCATGGTCGTACGCATCGGTGTACGAGCCGCCGTGCATCACCACCTCAACGTATTCGCCGCCAAACCGCTTGATGGCCTCGACTTTAATCGCAGGCGTGGTTTCGGGCACGACAATCGTCGCCTTGCATTTGAGATGCGCCGCCGAAAACGCCACGCCTTGCGCATGGTTGCCTGCCGATGCGGTAATCACGCCTTGCTTGAGTTGCGCGGCGGACAACTGCGCCATTTTGTTGTACGCGCCACGGATTTTGTACGAAAACACCGCGTGGGTGTCTTCGCGCTTGAGGTAAATCGAATTGTTGACTTTGCTTGAGAGTTGCGGCGCGAAGTCCAGCGCGGTTTCGCGGGTCACATCGTAAACCCGCGACGTGAGGGTTTTTTTAAGGTAATCGTGCGGCATAACGGCTCCATCGGTAAAGAAGTAGGGTAACAGTTTAGATGCAGCACGACAACCCCAAAGCCCGCAAGCTGGCGTAAAATGTGATTTTGATTGGAATCCGATATGGTCACCATTTACCACAACCCCAAATGCAGCAAATCGTGCGAAACCCTTGCGCTGCTGCGCAGCCACGGCGTTGAGCCTGAAATTATTGAATATTTACACACGCCGCCGTCGCGTGAAACGCTGCAACACCTCATTCAAAGCATGGGGTTGACCGTGCGGGACGTGCTGCGCACCACGCACACCGAGTACGAAGATTTGCACCTTGAAAGCGATTCGTGGTCGGACGATGGGCTAATCGACGCGATTTTGACCCACCCGATTTTGCTGCAACGTCCGATTGTAGTGACCGACAAAGGCGTGCGACTGTGCCGCCCTGCGCACGTCGTTTTGGAGATTTTATAATGCCCGAATGGCTCAACGCACTGCTGCAATTGTTTTCATTGCCCGAAGTCGGCCTGCCCGCGATTTTTGTGGTCGCCTTTGTCGCCGCCACGATTTTACCGCTGGCCACCGAGCCTGTTTTGTTTGGCTACATCAAACTCAACCCAGACCTGTTTTGGTGGGCGATTATCGTCGCCACCATCGGCAATACTTTAGGCGGCATGGTGACTTACGGCATGGGCTACGGCGCCAAAAAAGCCTACGCCAAAAACCACGACGCCACGCCCAAACACTTTGTGTGGCTGCAACGGCTCGGCGCACCCGTTCTACTGCTCTCATGGCTGCCCATCATCGGCGACGGCCTATGCCTTATGGCGGGCTGGCTCAAACTGCCGTGGCGCAGCGTGTTGTTTTATATGGGTTTAGGCAAATTGATTCGATTTGTGGTGATGACGCTGGCGCTGCTGTGGATTCCTGAAAGCATATGGACAAATATTGGAAAGTGGTTTCAATAACCCGCACTTATAACTATAATAGCGACTCACTATTTTGGGAGTCGTTCATGAAAAAATTAATTTTAGCCGCCACTCTTTCTGCGTGGATTGCAACAGCATTTGCCGTACCCAACGAGGCCGAACAGACCGCCGCGTGGCAAGCCGCCAATAAAGTGGCCATTCATGGGCCAGGTAAAACCTTAGTTGCGGGGCAATCTGAAGTCGCCATTCCTAAAGGCTATGACTTCATCCCCAAAACCGAAACCGCCGCCATTATGCGTGCCATGGGCAATGGTGAAATTCATGATTTACAAGGCATGTTGGTGGCCAATAGCGAATCTTCCAAAGGGGATTTTTACGTTATTGAATACCACAAAGACGGCTACATCAAAGACGACGATGCCAAAGACCTCAACCCCGATGACATTTTGGCCGAATACAAAGAAGGGACAGAAGCAGGCAACAAAGAGCGCACCGCCAAAGGTTTCGCGCCGATTGAAACCGCAGGTTGGGCACAAAAACCCAGTTACGACCCCACGCTCCACCGTTTGACTTGGGCGCTCATTTTGCGCGACAAAGGCGCAGCCGCAGGCCCTGATGACACGGTCAACTACGAAACCCGCATTTTGGGTCGCGAAGGCGTTTTGGCCGTTACATGGGTCGCAGGTTTGGCGCAACTGGCGACCGACAAAGGGCGAGCCGACCAGCTGACTGCTGGCGTGAGCTACGTGGACGGCAAAAAATACGAAAACTACAGCGCGAGTGCGGGCGATAAAGTGGCTGAATACGGCCTTGCCGCGCTCATCACAGGTGTGGCGACGAAAAAACTGGGGCTGTTTGCCATGTTGGCTGCGTTTTTGGCCAAATTTGCCAAAGTTGGCATTTTGGCAGCCGCAGGCGGACTCTTTGGCTTGAAAAAACTATTCAAGAAAAAACCAAAACCCGCGCCAGAACTCAACGACACGACAAACCTCTAAACCACAAAACGCCCAACTTCGGGCGTTTTGTTTTACAATCTGCGCCATGAAACCACAGCACATCATTCGTTTTGAAAAACTGCAAGCCAAGGGGCGGGCGTTTTATATTTTATCCACCGCATTTTTGGTCGCGATTTTGATTTCGGCGATTCAGTGGTTCAACAACGGCGGTCTGAACTGGCAAAGCGTCGGCCTGTACGCGCTGTGCGGCGCGGTGATTGCGCAAGTCGATTGGCTGTGGTTGGCCAAGCGTTACCGCGATTTCAATCGCCGCTACTGAGCAAAACCTGCCCCGCACGCAAAGCAAAACCCTCGACAAACTGCGCCACAGGCAAGCGTTTGCCACCCGCGCGTTGCGCCTCGATAATCCGCAACACGCCTTGCCCGCACGCCACATCAATCCCGCATTTATCCACGCGCAGCACCGTGCCTGCGGGGTGAATCTCATCGCTGACCACTTGCGCGGCAAACACTTTAAACGACACCTCATCGTCCACCACCGCCAAGGCGGCGGGTGCGGGGTTGAAGGCGCGGATTTTGCGCTCTAATGTTTGCGCCGATTCGGCCCAGTTCAACCGCGCCTCAGACTTGCTGATTTTATCGGCATACGTCACGCCTTCTAACGGCTGCGCGACGGGCGCGGGCGCGGCGTTGTTGGCCAAGGCATGTACATAATCGACCGTCATCCGTGCGCCCATTGCGGCCAACTCGTCATGCAAACTGGCTTGCGTGTGTGCCCCGATGTTGATGCGCTCCATCGCCAGCATGTCGCCCGTGTCCAGCCCCGCGTCCATTTGCATCAGCGTCACGCCCGTTTGCGCGTCACCCGCTTGAATCGCGCGGTGAATCGGTGCTGCACCGCGCCAGCGGGGCAACAATGAGGCGTGAATATTCAAACAACCGTGCGTGGGCAAATCGAGCACGTCTTGCGGCAAAATCAAACCATAGGCGGCGACCACCATGAGGTCGGCTTGCGCGGCGATGATGCGCTCACGTGCGGCTTGCGCCTCGAGCGGATATTTGCCGTCCAATTTGAGCGAAGTCGGTTGCGCGACTTCAATATTGTGCTGCGCCGCCACTTGTTTGACCGCGCTGGGCGTGAGTTTGAGGCCACGGCCAGAAGGGCGGTCGGGCTGAGTGAGTACTAACGGCACGTCAAACCCAGCGGCAATCATCGCCTCAAGGGCGCGAGCGGCGAACACGGGCGTGCCTGCAAAAATCACTTTCATGCTTTATTCTGCTTTTTGATTTTGGTGGTGATGCGGGTTTGCTTTAAACGCGACAAATGTTGCACAAAAACCTTGCCGTTCAAATGGTCGATTTCGTGCTGAATGCACACCGCGAGCAAGTCGTCGGCCTCGATTTCAAACGGCTCGCCCGCCAAGTTGAGCGCGCGCACGCGCACGCGGTCGGGGCGCGTGACCACGTCATAGACTTCAGGCACGGACAAACAGCCTTCTTCCCACTCTTTTTTCTCAAGGCTTTGCCCGATGATTTCGGGGTTGATGAACACCTGCGCGGCGTTGCGCTCCTCGGACACGTCAATCACCACAATCCGCTCATGAATATCGACTTGCGTGGCCGCCAAACCGACGCCGTTGGCCGCGTACATGGTTTCAATCATGTCCTGCGCAATCGTGCGCACGCGCTCATCTATCACCTCAACCGCCTTGGCCACCGTGTGCAGCCGCGCATCTGGGAACTTAATTATCGACAAAACCGCCATGATTCTCCACCGTTGTACTATGATACGAAAAATTAATCTTTTGCATAAAGCCCATGACTTTACGACACCTTTTGCATTTTAACATAGCCGCAGGCTTGGCGTTCAGCGGCTGGGCGCAGGCCCAAGAGATGTGCGCCCACTTCAAAGCCTTGCCCGTCACCGCCCACACGTGGTTTATCGTCAACGAGGGCGCGGACAGCGCGGCGCAACTGACCCAGCAAACCTTGCCGATTTTGCCCGCCGACGAGCGCAATTTGTGGAGTTTGGGCAGTCGCATTTTGACCCGCTGGCCTGCGGGGACGGCGCAACCGACTGACTTTGTGATTGTGCGCAGTCGCCCGATTAAAACCAGCACATACCAAGGCGCAGTGGGCTTTATGCTTGAGCGCATCGGCCATGCACAAAGCACGCCATCAGGCGCGTTGCGCGTGACAGGGGCGGCCCGCGAAATCACGCCGCAAGACCGTTTATTACCCGCCGAATGCCTCAAAGACAGCACACCCCAAGCCTCAACAAACAGTCTTCCCACCAAACTTGAGGCCAAGCCGCTGGCATTTGTCGATGAAACCGCTTACATCGGCACGCGCGGCACGCTCATGCTCATCGACCACGGCGAACAAACGGGCGTGGCGGCAGGGCAAACCTGGGCGATTGTCGAGCAGTTGCCCGCCCAGCCCGCCAGTGCGCAAACCATCGGTCACGCCGTTGTGCTGCAAACGGTGGCAAACATGAGCGTGGTGCGCATCATTGACAGCACGCGCGAAGTGCGTTTGTCGCACATGTTGCGGTACGCGCCATGATTACCGCGCCCGACGAATTGCACGCGTGGCTGCGCTTGATGTCCAGCAAAGGCGTGGGCGATGTGACCGCGCAAACGTTGCTCAAGCATTTTGGCCTGCCGCAACAGATTTTGAATGCCTCTTACGCCAGTTTGACCCGCGTCGTCTCGGCCAACGTGACCGATGCGCTGACCGCGCCCGACTCTGCCGAGTTTAAAGCCTTGTTGGAGCGCACCGTGGCGTGGTTGAACGAGGCGGGCAACGCCGTCATCACGCTGGCTTGCCCCGAATACCCCGCCGCGCTGCTCAATATTGCCGACCCACCCACCGTGTTGTACGCCAAAGGGCGGCTCGATTTGCTCAACAGCCCCATCAATTTAGCAATAGTCGGCAGCCGCAACGCCAGCGTGCAGGGCGTGAGCAATGCCGAAGTGTTTGCCCGCGAACTGGCCGCAGGCGGCATGACGATTGTCTCGGGCTTGGCGTTGGGGATTGACGCGGCGGCGCACCGTGGCGCACTGGACGCGGCGCATCGCAGTGCCTCGACCATTGCGATTATCGGCACGGGCTGCGACATCATTTACCCCGCCCGCAACCGCGACTTGGCCCACCGCATCGCCGCCAACGGCTTGATTTTGAGCGAATTTCCATTGGGCACCAAAGCCTTGCAAAACCATTTTCCGCGCCGCAACCGCATCATTTCGGGCTTGTCACAAGGGGTTTTGGTCATCGAAGCCGCGCTGCAATCAGGCTCGCTCATCACCGCCCGCCAAGCCGCCGAACAAAACCGCGAAGTATTCGCCATCCCTGGCTCCATTCATTCGCCGCTCGCCCGTGGTTGCCACGCGCTCATCCGCCAAGGGGCCAAACTGGTCGAATCGGCGCAAGATATTTTAGAAGAGTTGCACATCCCCGCCGCACCCGCCGTTGCCGCGCCCGCACCAGAAGTGACACACAGCGACGCGGCGCAAAGCATTTTGACCGCGCTCGGCTTTGACCCGTGCAACCTAGACGACTTGGCCCGCCGAACACAAATGTCTATCGCCGATTTGTCGGGCGAATTGATGTTGCTTGAGTTGGCGGGCCAGGTTGAAAAACACGCGGGGAATATTTACTCGCGCTGCGTTTAAATCATCTGCGCAACCTTGGCACTTAACGCCTCTTTATGCGCCACCAACTCAGCAGGCAGATGGTAGGCGAGCAACTCAAACAACTCTTCGTGCAATTGAAGTTCGGCTTGCCAGTCGGTTCGGTTCATGCTCATGACTTGCGCAAAATCGTTTTCGCTAAAACTCGATTGCGTCCAGTCAAGGTCGGCGTAATTGGGGCTGACGCCAAACGCGTGCTCGACGCCCGTATTTTGGCCCGCCACTCGCCCCATCATCCACGCCAAAACCCGCATGTTGTCACCAAAACCGGGCCAAACGAATTGGCCTTGCGCGTTTTTGCGAAACCAGTTGACGCAAAAAATCTTCGGTGCGTGTGCGCCCAATTTTTGGCCGATATTAAGCCAATGCGCGAAATAATCGCTCATGTTGTAGCCGATGAACGGCAACATGGCGAACGGGTCGCGGCGCACCACGCCTTGCGCCCCAAAGGCGGCGGCGGTGGTTTCTGAGCCCATGGTTGCGGCCATGTAAACACCCTCAACCCAGTTGCGGGCTTCGGTAACCAGCGGCACAGTGTTGGAGCGGCGACCGCCAAAGACAAACGCGTCAATCGCCACACCATTGGGGTTGTCCCATTGCGCGTCCAGCGCGGGGTTGTTGGTGGCGGCCACGGTAAAACGCGAGTTGGGGTGCGCGGCTTTGCGCCCTGAATCGGGCGTCCAGTCTTGCCCCTGCCAGTCGATGAGGTGCGCGGGTGGCACGTCGGTCAAGCCTTCCCACCACACATCGCCGTCGTCGGTGAGGGCGACATTGGTGAAAATCACGTCGCGCTGCAAACTGGCCATGCAATTGGGGTTGGTTTGCTCGTTCGTACCTGGGGCGACGCCAAAATAGCCCGCTTCGGGGTTAATCGCATACAATTTACCGTCGGCGGCAGGCTTAATCCACGCAATATCGTCGCCAACCGTGCTCACTTGCCAGCCGTCCATGCCTGCGGGTGGAATCAGCATAGCGAAATTGGTTTTGCCGCAGGCCGACGGGAAAGCGGCGGCCACGTGGTGTTTTTGCCCTTGCGGCGACGTTACGCCCAAAATCAACATGTGCTCGGCGAGCCAACCCTGCTCGCGCCCCATGGTGGAGGCGATGCGCAAGGCCAAGCATTTTTTGCCAAGCAGCGCGTTGCCGCCGTAACCTGAGCCATACGACCAAATTTCGCGGGTTTCGGGGTAATGCACAATGTATTTGGTGGTGGGATTGCACGGCCACGCCACATCCATTTGACCCGCCGCCAACGGTGCGCCGACGGTGTGCACACAGGGCACAAACTCACCGTCCGCGCCCAGCACATCGTACACCGCGCGACCCATGCGGGTCATCAAACGCATATTGACCGCCACGTACGGGCTGTCCGACAACTCCACGCCAATCTGCGCAATGTTTGAGCCAAGCGGCCCCATCGAAAACGGCACAACATACAGCGTGCGCCCACGCATCGCGCCTTTAAACAACGGATGAAGCAGGGCGCGCATTTCGGCGGGTGCCATCCAGTTGTTGGTCGGCCCCGCGTCGGCTTGCTGCTCGGAACAAATAAAGGTGCGGTCTTCGACCCGCGCCACGTCGGATGGGTCGCTCCATGCCAAATATGAATTGGGGCGCAGTTCAGGATTGAGCCGCTTGAGCGTGCCCGCCGCGACCATTTGCGCACACAGCGTGTCGTATTCCTCGACAGAGCCGTCGCACCAATGAATGGCGGCGGGCTCTAAATGCTGCGCCATGTCGTTGACCCACGCCAATAATCGAGCGTGGCAAATATAGTCGGGCGGGTTGAATGCGAAAGTCATAAACACTCCAAGGTTAAGTAAGAATGCGGCCATTTTACCCTGTTTGGCGTAATAAAAGTACACGCGGCGCATCCACCGTGCCTTGGCGGGCAAATTGCGTTAAAATGCCACTTCTTCTTGTATCTTGCGAAAGCCCCTCTGTGTTTGAAGTCTTTTTATACCTGCTCGAAAATTTCACCGCCATTAACCAATGCCCCGACGCGCTGACGCTGGCTCGCCGCTTGGCTTACGAAGGCTTTGAAGAAGCAGAAGTGCGCTCGGCGGTTTTGTGGGTGGAGCAATTGCGCCAACCCATGCCTGTGGCGCACTTGCACGAGGCAACGACGGGCAGCCAGCGGATTTACCACGACTCTGAGCGCAGCCAATTGGGCGACGACAACATTGCCCTGCTCGCGCAACTCGAACACAATCGCAGCATCAGCGCGACCCAGCGCGAATACATCATTGAGCGCACCATGATGCTGCCGCCCGTCACGCTCAACACCGACGCATTCAAAGCCTTGCTTTTAACGATTTTGTGGGCGCACGAGCACGACATCGAAGATGTTTTGCTGCACGCCTTGGTCGATGACGTGGGCGGCGAAACGGTGCATTGATGAGCTGGGCGACATTTTTACTGTTTGTCCCCGCCTGCTTTGTGCTCAACATGGCGCCTGGCCCGAACAATGTTTTGTTGCTCAACAACACCACGCGGTTTGGCTTTAAAACCGCCACGCTCGCCGGCACGGGGCGATTGTGGGCGTTTGCCATCTTAATCGTGATTGCCGCCGTCGGCTTGGCGAGTGTTTTGGCGGCCAGCGCATCGTATTTATTCGCCCTCAAAGTGTTTGGCGGACTGTATTTATTGTACTTGGCCTACAAATTATGCCGCAACCCCGTGACCGACAGGGACGAAATCACCCCGCAAACCACCGCCACCCGCACCTTGATGCGCCAAGAGTTCATTTGCGCGATTGCCAACCCGAAAGCCATTTTAATTTTCACCGCGATTTTCCCGCAGTTTTTAGATGCGCAACGCCCACTCGCTTTGCAGTTTGTCATCATGGGCGTGACGTTTTTGCTGCTCGAATGGCTGACCATAGCGATTTATGCCGTCATCGGCCTGCAATTGGCCCGCGCTTTGCGCACCGCGCAAGGGCAACGCCGCTTCAATCGCCTGAGCGGCGGGCTGTTGGGCTTGGTCGGTTTGGCGATGCTCGGCTCGCAGACATAAAAAAAGCATGGTGTTTACCATGCTTTTTGCTTATTTTTTCGTCACGACAGGCACTGCGCCACGGGCTTTCATCACCGCCGAACCCAACTCATACACACTCATAGCGTACATATAACTCTTGTTGTAGCGGGTAATCGCGTAGAAATTTTGTGAACCAAGCACATAAGTTGTGGCCGCGTCGCCGTTGGGCAGGTCAATCAGCGAGAGTTTCACGTCAGGCTTGATGCTTTCGCTGGAGCTCACGCCGAACTCTTTGATTTGCTTAATCGTCAAACTCGGCTGCACGGGCTTGGCGAGCAACTCTTTGATTTGTGGCGCGTCGTTGTCAAACTTAACCGCATAAACCACATCTTGCCCCGTCATCCAGCCGCCTTTTTGCTTTAAAAAATGCGCGACCGAGCCGATGGCGTCGGCGGTGCTGTTGCGCAAATCGACTTTGCCGTCGCCGTCAAAGTCCACGCCATAATCGCGCCATGAATCGGGCATGAACTGCGGAATGCCAATCGCGCCCGCGTATGAGCCTTTGACCGAGCGCAGCGGCATTTTGTTTTCTTTGGTCAACACAATGTAGTTCTCAAGAAAATTTTTGTACTCTGCGCTGCGTCGTGGATAATCAAACGACAGGGTGGTCAACACGTCAAACACGTTGGAGTCGCCCATGTACTGACCATAAATCGTTTCGACCCCAATAATCCCCGCAATGATGTATTCGGGTACGCCATATTGTTTGGCCGCTTTGGTTAAAGTGGCGGCGTTTTTGTTCCAAAAATTCACGCCCGCTTTGATGCGCACAGGTTCAATGTAACGCGAGCGGTATGCGCCCCAGTTTTTCTTAAAGTTCGGGTTCGGTTTGTCTTTTTCGAGTTGGCGCAACACCGTGTCGAGTTTTTCGGCGTTGGCAAAGGCTTTGAGCAAGTCGTCTTTGTTGTAATCGTATTTGTCATTCATGCTTTGCACGAATTTTTTCACATCTTCGCGCTCGGCGTAGTTGTTGCTGCTTTGCGCATGGGCGCTCGCCATGCCCAAACTGGCCAAGGCGAGGGCTAAACTGATTTTGCGTACTGTCATATTAATCTCCTAGAGTGTCTGCTAATGTTTGGGGCGCTGGCGCGGTTGACTGGGCAAAGCGCAATTGGCGCGGGTAGGGGTAAAAATCCTCGATGTGTCCCGCGCGAATCCGCGTTTGATGGCTCTGCCAAAACCGCCAGTTGAGCAAGTCGGCATGATAGCGCATAAACACCTCGCGCACTTCAGGGTCGGTCAACAAAAACTTGGCAAACTCCTCTGGAAACACATCCAAGCGGTCGACCGAATACCAGACTTCGCCCGTGTCGTCTTCGTCATCGTAGCGTTTGGGAATCGGGCGGAATTGACAATCGGTCAAATACTCAATTTCATCGTAGTCATAAAACACCACGCGCCCGCCGCGCGTCACGCCGAAGTTTTTGAACAGCATGTCCCCTGGGAAAATATTCGCCGCCACCATGTCTTTAATCGCGTTGCCGTATTCAATCACCGCGTTGTCTTTACGGGTTTTATCGCCGCGCACGCTTGCATCGTGCAAATACATATTGAGCGGGGTCATGCGCCGCTCAATATAGGCGTGTTTGATGATGATGCTGTCACCCTCAAAACTGATTTCGGTCGGCGCAAGGCGCATGATTTCATCAATCAACTCGTCGGTAAACCGCGCCCGTGGAAACGCCACACTGGCAAACTCAAGCGTGTCGGCCATGCGCCCGACGCGATCGTGCTTTTTAACCAGTTGATATTTTTGCGTCACCAACTCTTTATCGACCTCTTTGGGTGGCGAAATCACGTCTTTAATCAACTTGAACACATACGGATACGAGGGCAGGGTAAACACCAACATCACCAAACCCTTAATCCCTGGGGCGAGGATGAAGTCATCGGTTGAATGCTTCAAATGCTGCTTAAAATCGCGATAAAACAAGGCTTTGCCGTGTTTTTGCAAACCAATCATGCTGTACAACTCGGCCTTGGGTTTTTGCGGCAAAACCGTTTGCAAAAACGCCACCAACGCGCTGGGCACTTCGCAATCAATCATAAAATACGCACGGTTGAACGAAAACAGAGCACCCAAATGGCGCCCCTCTAACAAAATCGTATCGGCGCACAAGCCACCCGCCTCATCGTGCAAAATCGGAATCGCAAACGGAAACTCTTGGTAACCATTGATGATTTTGCCCAGCAAATACGCGCCTTTGTTGCGATAAAACAACGAGCGCACCGCCTGAATTTGCAAATTGGGCTTGGCCTCAAACAGCCGCCCCGAATGCGCATTGAGCCGCTCAACAATGCACGCCACATCCCGCGCCAAGTCCGCAAACGGCACATTCATCCCCAAGTCCGCAAACATCGCGCTCAACGCGGCGGGCCAGCCGTCACGATTGGGGTAATAACTGCTGTAAGTTGTGGATTCCGCGTCAATGTATTCGGTCGAAATCATCGGGCGAACAAACAAAACATCGTTGTTGAAATACGCGCGATTGAGCACCTTGGTCGAGACCGAGTTAAAAAAAGTCTCGGCGCATTCAGGCTGATGGTGGCTCATCAACAGTTCGACATACTCGGTTTTGACCAACTGCCAAAACGCCTCATCTTGCCGCGCCACACCGCCAATCAACGCCACCGTTTCGCGCACCCGCTCATCATAAAATGCAATCCTATCGGCCGACAACCGCTGAATCAGCGGCCAATCCGCCTCTTCAAACGCCACCTTAGCCGCCCGCGCACACTCCCGAAACCGCGCGTAATGGCGATTGAAACCGTTCAAAATTTGGGTGGCGAGGTGGTGGTGTGGCATGGTGAATCTTTCGTTGTTTTCAAATAGTTACTTCACATTAGAAGAGGACTTAACCATATCATTCGTGCATTGCCACACTAAATCTTCATTTTCCTTTTTCTTTTTTCTAGCATAACTCTCATAAACCATACCTCGCTCTACCGAGGTCAAAAAAGGATTTTGTGTCTGTACAGCAAGTTCGTACAATTGCCTAGCATTACCCGTTTCAAGTTCAACCATTGAAAGACAAGTGCAAAACGCATTCGCAGCCATGCGACGAGGGAGGTCTTTGTTGTTCAAAGGATCTTTTGCTGCCCGACCGACACAACCCTCATAAACCGATTGAGCATAGTCTCTCACCATCATCTTCTTAACATCATCAGGAAATTGAGCGTATTTTTCCTCTGAAAAAGGAGCGTCATAAAGACCATTCCCTTTGGCTAGGAAAGAGATAGATAAAAGCAATGCTGCCATTACGTTACTTCGTCTTTTATAAAATATTGACATCATAACCCCTCCAAAATAGACATAGAAATTATTCCATTAATCTGCGTTGCACGGCGACGACTTACGCGTGTAATCCGCGCCCCACGTCCGCCAGCCTGCGCCGTCAATGTGAACTTGTTGGTCACTGTAAAATCCCAAACCAAAGTTCAATTTTGCACCATTTTGGCGCCAAAAAGTACACAAATCCGCATAGCGTTGCACCGCATCCGCGCCTTGTAACTGCACATCCAGCGCATGATTGGTCAGATGTTTACTTTTCGCGCTGCCACCTGCGCAACGATTAAGCGACTCGTCGCGGTAACTGGAGGTCACCACATCGCTGATGTGCAGCAACCCTTGTTGCGCCAACACCTGCGCAATCGCCAAAGCGGGCAGCATGTTAGGCCAATGCTCTTTTGGTGGAACCACCCATGGTTGTGCGCCACAGCGGGCGAAGTCGCGCTGATTAGATAAGAGCTGCGGCATTGGCAACGTGCCTGCCGCTTGGCTTTGCGTCAAAAATTGCTGATACGCCGCCACTTGCGTGGCATGATTGTCACGCGCCAACCAATCGGCATAGCTGTTCTGTTCAACACGCGGCTCAGGCGTGCAGGCCAGCAAACTCAGTGTGATTGGCCACAGCCAACGGCGCATATGTTTACTCGCTCACGCGCGGCTTGCGCTTGCGCCCCGCAAACACGCGGTCATACAGCGCATTGGGCGCAAGGCGCATGAGTTTGGCGACCACACCCATTTGCCACGGGATGACTTTATACGATACTTGTTTGTCAATCGCGCGGACGGCTTGGGCAGCAAAATCGGCGGGTGCCATCAAAAAAGGCATAGGGTAGGGGTTTTCTTGGGTCATTGGCGTGTCGATGTAACCCGGTAAAATCGTGCTGACTTTCACGCCTGTGTCGCGCAACTCGACCCGCAAACTTTCACAATACTGCACGACGGCTGCTTTAGAAGCGCAGTATGCGCCCGCACCAGGTAGGCCGCGAATGGCGGCGACGCTGGCGATACCGACCAACGTGCCTTTGCCTGCGGCTTTCATCGGTGCGATGAACGGGTGAAAAGTGCTGGTGAGGGCGAAGACATTGGTTTGAATGACGCGGCGGATTTGCTCTAAGTCTTCGTAGTGCTCAGACAATGTGCCGACCGAAATTCCTGCCGCGGCGACCACCACATCGGGCGTGCCGTGTTTGACCATAAAGTCACGCGCTGCGGCGTGCAAGGCAGCTTCGTCGTTGACATCCAACGGATAAATTTCGTGCGTGCCAACCAAACTGTTGCGCACGGCTTCAAGCGCATCTTGGCGGCGGCCAATCAGGGCGATAGTTGCGCCGTTTTGCGCGAATTGTTGCGCCATGGCCAAGCCAATGCCGCTGGATGCGCCTGTGATGAAAACTTTCATGAACAGCTCCGATGAAAAAAGCGTGCATAGGCACGCTTTGATTGGGTTATTTTTGACCGCGTTCTTGCTCAATCAATTTATTGACCACTTGCAAGGTGTGGGTGCTTTCGCCACCGACGACGTATTTACCATTGACGATAAAGTAGGGCACGCCTTTTAAACCGTAGGCCTGAAACAAGCCGTTGGCTTTAGCGACCTCGGTGTTGACCGAAAAGCTGTTGTAAGCGGTGTCCCACGCAGCTTTGTCAATGCCATTTTTGGCCATGAACTCAGCAACGGTTTCGGGTTTGTTCAAGCCAAGACCGTCTTTGTGAATGGCGTTGAAGATTTTTTCGTCCAAATCGTTTTTCTTCAATGCGCTTAAAGCGTAATAGGTTTTTTGGTGCACATCCATATGCGGCCCCCATGACGGATGGGCGCGGATGAAGCTCACGTCAGCGGGAATGTTTTTTTTCCATGCTTGGGTAATCGGTTCAATGGCGTTGCAATGCGGGCAGCCGTACCAAAAGAACTCCAAAACCTCAATTTTGCCCGCCACTTGCACAGGTTGCGGTGTGGCGACTTTTTGATAATCTTTGCCTTCGGTAATGGTTAAGCCGTCGGTTTTGAAGTCTGCTGCACTGTAGGTTTTGACGGGTTCAGCCGAGGCGTTTGCGGCGACGGGGACTGTGCTGGCGGCTGGTTTGGCGGCTTCTTTTTCGCATGCGCTCAACAAAAACAGCGCGGCCAATGCGCCTGCCCATGAAATTTTACGATTAATTTTGAACATTTACTTTCCTTCGATGGTTGATTCGAGCAAGCGCAGCTCTTGCTGCACCACTTGCTCGGCGTTGCTTAAAATATCTGGAGTAAAAGCCACCACATATTGGCCGTTGATGACCAAGGCGGGCACCCAATTCAACTCAAACCGTTTGAATGCGGCTTGTGCATAAGCCACACGCTCTTGCACTTGCGGGCTGTTGAACGTGTCGCTCCATAATTTGGGGTCGATTTTTTGCACTTTAGCCCATGCGGCAATGGCTTTTTCGGTGTTTAATTTTTGTTTTTTGGTATGAATATCGCTCAAAACTTTATCGTGCAAATCCAAGCGATTCAAGGCTTCGAGACTAAAATACAAACGCTGCTGCACCGACATAGACTCATTCCAACTGGCGGGCAGACGGATAAATTTGACCTTAGCGGGCAACTCTTTGGCCCAAGCCTGTACATAAGGCTCAAATGCCGCGCAATGCGGGCAGCCGTACCAAAAAAACTCAACGACTTCGACTTCACCCAAAGGCTGCACCCGTCCTGCGTTGACCACGGGGTTGACGGGCTGGTTGTCGCTAAAGTAGTTGGCCGCATCAGCAGGTAGGGCACAATGCAGCATGAGCGTCACAGCCAACAACCCTATTTTAAGGTGCCGTTTCATGGTTTATTTGTCTGAATTTTGAGTGTCTTTTTTAGCCACGCCAGCTGGGGCAGGTGTGGGCTTGACTTCTTTGGGCGCTGCCACAGGCTCAATAGGTTTAGGCGTCGATGGTTTGGGGGCATCGGGTTTGCCCGCATCTGACTTACCCACTTCGGGCTTGCCTTTATTGGCGGCATCAATCATCGCAGCAACAGGATCTTTGTCACTTGGCTCAACAGGTTTAGCGGTCTTAGACGTGGCACTGACATTGGCTTTGGGTACAGTTGTACCGTTATCGGTCAAAGCAGCAACACCTGCTCCTTGCGTGTTGTCGTTGGTTGCGCTGGGCGGCAAAGGTGCAACATTCGGGCCATACAATGGCGCATTGGGGTCACTGTTCGTGCTGCTCGGTTCAATAGTTCGGGTCGCGCTTTGTTCTTTGAACGGCCCTCCTCTGGTGACCAAAAATACCGCCAACAATGCCGCCAAAAGCCCCAACACAACCCCAATACCAACATTCATAATTAGACCGCCATGTTGACGATTTCGCTTGAAATTCATATTCATTTTTACTGTCCGTAAGTCAAAGTATCAAAAGCATTAGCATAACCGATTACATGCGCAAAGGGGCCGTCACGCCCAATAAATTTAGGCCTTGAGCAATCACCGCTTGTGCGGCAGCCAGCAGGTGAGCACGGGCAACTTTGGCGGCTTCATCATCGGTCAAGACACGCTCGGTTTTCGAGCCGCAAAACCCATGTACTGCGCTCGCCAACTCTTTGAGATAAAACACCACATGATGCGGCGCAAGCTCATTGGCGGCGGCGGCTAAAGTGTCGGGGTATTCAGACATCATTTTCATGAGATGGGTTTCTGTCGGCGCGGTCAAAGGGGCGAGGGTGGTTGCGTCCACATTTAGGTCAATGCTCACGCCTGCTTTGTCCAAAATCGATTGGATGCGGGCGTGCGCATATTGCACATAATAAACTGGGTTTTCATCCGACTGACTCACTGCCACATCAACATCAAACACAAACTCAGTGTCGGCCTTGCGCGAAATCATCAAAAAACGAGTCGCATCACGATTGGTCCACTCGACCAAGTCACGCAAGGTCACGTATGAGCCTGCCCGTTTGGAGAGTTTGACCTCAACGCCATCTTTCATCACCATGACCATTTTGTGCAAAATATAGTCAGGGTAGCCATCGGCCACGCCGACATCCGACGCTTTAACCCCTGCGCGAACGCGAGCAATCGTGCCGTGGTGGTCAACCCCTTGAATGTTGATGACTTTATGAAAGCCACGCTGCCATTTGTTGATGTGATAGGCCACATCGGGCACAAAATAGGTGTAGCCGCCTTCGGCTTTGCGCATCACGCGGTCTTTGTCATCGCCATAGTCGGTGCTTTTGAACCACAATGCGCCGCCTTCTTCGTAGGTTTGGCCCAATTGGGTCAGCCGCGCGACGGTTTGTTCGACCGCGCCCGTGGTGTAGAGCGAGGATTCTAAGAAATAATGGTCAAACGCCACGCCCAAAGCCTGCAAGTCCAAATCTTGCTCGCCGCGCAAATAAGCGACCGCAAAATCCTGCACATCTTGTAGATTATTCAAGTCACCCGTCGCTGTCACACCATTAACCGTTTGCTGTGCGACAAACGCATCGGCAATATCCATAATGTAATCGCCGCGATAGCCGCCCTCAGGGAAGGCCGCATCATCTACACTCAAGCCGCGCCCACGCGCTTGCACCGAAATCGCCAAATTGGCAATTTGCTGCCCCGCGTCGTTGTAATAAAACTCGCGATGCACCTCATAACCTTGACTGGCCAAAACCGCGCCCAAAGTGTCACCCAAAACCGCTTGTCGCGCGTGACCGACATGCAAAGGCCCGGTTGGGTTGGCGCTAACAAACTCCAACATCACACGCTGACCCGCATGCGCCGCACTCAAGCCAAACTGCGCGGGTTGGCGCAAAACCTCTGCAACCACCATTTGTTTGGCCACATCGGTCAAACGCACATTCATAAAACCAGGTCCAGCAATTTCCACCGCCCGAATCAAATCGTTTGGCGGAAAATTTCCCACAATTGCCTGTGCCAATGCCCGCGGATTGGTACCCATTTTTTTAGCCAACTGCATCGCCACATTGCAAGCGATTTCACCATGCGAGGCGTCACGCGGACGCTCCAAAACGATTGCAGGCGTCACATCTGGCGCAACTTGGCGCAAGGCTTGGACAAAAGAATCAGAAATACTGGCTTTAATTTGGGCTAACATAAGACTTTACTCAAAACTGTTGTAAAAAAGACCCATCATTATAATGCTTTCCCCACTCGATAAATTTTATTTAATATGGGCTAACGCAAAAACATCTTTTTGCGACACAATAGCAACTCTTTTTTCATTCATCTACACATTATGTCCACACGTCACATTGTTCGTATTTCACCGTTACACACCAGTATTTTATTAACCATCATTTACTGCTTGGTTGCAATGGTCATTGCCGTCACCGGCATTGTGGTTGGCGCACTAGAAGGTGGCTCAGGTTTTTTACATGCATTACAATCCATTGCGATTGATGATTTATTGACTGGAATTTTTCTCAATGTTTTATTGGTATTTATCGTCGCGCTGATTGTTGCCATGATTTATAATTTTTTGGCTCAATACCTAGGCGGCATTGAAATCACCTTAGATGACGATTAAATGCAAAAAACCCGCCGAACAAAGTTCAGCGGGTTTTTAAATTTTGGTGCCCAGGGGGGGAATCGAACCCCCACTCCTTTCGGAACCGGATTTTGAGTCCGGCGCGTCTACCAATTCCACCACCTGGGCAAACAGAACCGTCATTATGCACACTTTTTTTTACCCTCGCAAGCACTTTTATGAAAAACATTAAAATTATTTTCACGGGCGGCACCATCGCCATGCGCACCGACGAAACAGGAATGTTGGTGCCCGCCACCTCAGGCGAAGACTTAATCGCGGCGATTCCCGCATTGCGAGAAATGGCCGAAATAAGCACCAGTCAATTTTCTAATATTCCTTCTGCGCAAATCAAAACCAGCCATATGCTGGCACTTCGGAAAGAAATCATCGACAGCATTTCAAATCACGAAATTAGTGGTGTTGTAGTCGTTCACGGCACAGACACCATGGAAGAAACGGCTTTTTTTCTTGACGCCACATTAAGCAACTTGGAGCTTGACAATAAACCCGTAATCTTAACAGGTGCAATGCGCAGCAATGATCAAGCTTTTTCAGATGGCGCAGACAACCTCAAATCCTCAGTGCAAACTGCCATCGCAGAAGAGTCTCGTGGACGTGGTGTTATGTTGGTGATGAATCATGAAATCCACGCCGCACGTTACGTCAAAAAGATGGACACTTCTCGCGTCAACGCCTTTGCTTCCCCACACCACATGTCACTAGGATCATGCACCCAAAGCAGTGGCATTCGTTATCGCTCTGCTGTATGCCGCTTCACACCCGTTGCTCATGTTTCACGTGAAACCACCGAACTGCCTCGCGTCGATATTGTCAGCATGCACACCGATGCCGACGCAACCCTACTGGATGCTGCCATCCATGCTGGCGCACGCGCAATAGTCATTCAAGCAGTAGGAGCCAGCAGCGTTAACCTAGAGCTGTACGAAGGAATTGCCAATGCCATTGAAAAGGGCATTCACGTTATTATTTCTTCTCGCTCACCCATGGGTCTATGCACCCCTGTTTACGGTTACAAAGGTGGCGGTAAGACCCTTGAACAGCTTGGCGCATTGTTCGCCCACGACTTGCCTGCTCATAAAGCACGGTTATACGCCATGCTGTGGCTTAACGCCGACATTGCAGAAGCATTCAAAAAACTCAACAACAACTCAAACGACTGGAACTACTCTTGATGATGGATTATTTGCCCGCAGAACTATTACTACTCATTCCTTTGGCGTTTACCGCAGGATTAATCGACTCAGCCGTCGGCGGTGGCGGCCTGATTCAAATCCCTGGCTTATTCAGTATATTGCCGCAGCAACCCGCCGCGACGCTATTGGGCACCAACAAAATGTCCAGCATGCTAGGCACCGCCATGGCGTGCCGTCAATATGCCAAACGTGTTTCATTGCGCTGGCGTATGCTGTTGTGGGCCGCAGGGACGGCTTTGATTTGCTCATATATTGGCGCCAGTTTTGTCAAACTTTTGCCCATTCATCTGCTGCGCCCCATCATGTTGGTTTTATTAATTTTGATGGTGGCTTATACCATACTCAAAAAGGACTTGGGGCAAAGCCACAAGCCCATCACACACAACGAAGTGTTGTATGCCATCATTCTTGGCATTGTTATGGGGCTGTACGATGGTTTTTTTGGGCCAGGCATGGGTTCTTTGTTGGCTTTCGCTTTTGTTCGTTTTTTTGGGCATGATTTTTTAAACGCGACGGCGCACTCTAAAATTGTCAATTTAGCCACCAATATCGGCGCACTGGCATTGTTCATCCCTCACGGCGACATCTTATGGATAACGGGTTTACTGATGGGCGTAAGCAATATGCTCGGTTCACTGGCGGGTACCCATGTAGTGGCCAAGTACGGCGCACCATTCATCCGCAAAGTTTTCATCATCATCCTCAGCGCAACAATTGTTAAATTTTCATACGACACATTTAAGATTTTATACAACAGCGGCGCAATATAACTGTTTCACGTGAAACATAGTTTCATCTGTGCGGTATAATTTCAAAATCTATTTTTGAAAGTTTTATCGCTATGATTTACAGCACACATTATGATGTCATCGTCATTGGCGGCGGCCATGCAGGTACAGAAGCTGCATTGGCCGCAGCACGCATGGGGCGGCGAACCTTATTATTGACCCACAACATCGAAACTTTAGGGCAAATGAGCTGCAACCCGTCCATCGGCGGGATTGGCAAAGGTCATTTGGTCAAAGAAGTGGATGCGCTCGGTGGCATCATGGCTCGCGCGACCGATGTCGGTGGCATTCAATTTCGCATTCTCAACTCAAGCAAAGGCCCCGCGGTTCGCGCCACGCGAGCGCAGGCCGACCGCTTGCTCTACAAACAAGCAGTGCGCAGCGCACTCGAAAATCAGCCCAACCTTGACTTGTTTCAACAAGCCGTTGATGACTTAATCGTCCACAACGACCAAGTCACGGGCGTCATGACCGAATTGGGCATTCAATTCAATGCCACCTGCGTGGTACTCACCGCAGGGACTTTTTTGGGCGGCAAAATCCACGTTGGCCTAAACAATACCGTTGGCGGCCGCGCGGGCGACCCCGCCGCGCTGCGTTTGTCCGACAGGCTGCGCGAATTGAATTTAGGGCAGGGCAGACTCAAAACAGGCACGCCGCCACGGATTGATGGCCGCAGCATCGATTACAGCAAAATTCTTGAGCAACCAGGTGACCTTGACCCTGTGCCTGTGTTTTCGTTTATGGGGCGTGCCGAGCAGCATCCGCGCCAAGTGCCATGTTGGATTACCCACACCAACGCCCGCACACATGACATCATCCGCAACGGCTTGTCGCGCTCGCCGATGTATACAGGCGTGATAGAAGGGGTCGGGCCGCGCTATTGCCCGTCGATTGAAGACAAAATTCATCGATTCGCCGACAAAGAGCAACACCAAATTTTCTTAGAGCCTGAAGGCTTGTCTACCAATGAGTTTTACCCGAACGGGATTTCGACCAGTTTGCCGTTTGATGTGCAAATCGACTTGGTGCGCTCGATGGTCGGTTTGGAAAATGCGCACATTTTGCGCCCTGGCTATGCCATTGAATACGATTATTTTGACCCACGCGGTCTCAAAGCCACCTTTGAGACCAAAGCCATTCGTAATTTATATTTTGCAGGGCAAATCAATGGCACAACGGGCTATGAAGAAGCCGCTGCACAAGGTTTGCTCGCGGGTGCAAATGCCGCTCGACGAGCGCACAACCAAGACGAATGGCGACCTGCGCGACACGATTCATACTTGGGTGTTTTGGTGGACGACCTCATTACCAAAGGTGTGGCCGAGCCATACCGCATGTTCACCAGCCGCGCTGAATACCGTTTGAGTCTGCGCGAAGACAACGCCGATGCGCGTTTAACCCCCATTGGCCGCGAACTCGGCTTAGTCGGCGATGCGCAATGGGCGCATTTTGAACGCAAAATGGAAGCGGTTGCCCGCGAGCAAGAACGCCTCAAATCCACATGGGTCAACCCCAAAAACTTTGACCACGCTCATGCCACCACATTGCTTGGTAAGGGGATTGAGCATGAATACAGTTTGGCCGATTTACTGCGCCGCCCCGAAGTCACCTACGCCGCACTCATGCAAACCGACAACGCACGTTTTGCCCCCACAGCGCCACTGGACAACGACCCGATTGATGCGGCCATCATTGAAGAGCAGGTTGAAATCAGCATCAAATACGCAGGTTACATTGAGCGACAAAAAGAAGAAATCAACAAACAAGCCAACCACGAGAACACGCGAATCCCCATTGATTTGGATTATATGGATGTCAAAGGCTTGTCGATAGAGGTCAAACAAAAACTCGCTAAAGCTGCACCAGAAACATTGGGGCAGGCCGCACGCATGTCAGGCATCACGCCTGCTGCGATTTCATTGTTATTGGTGCACATCAAACGCAGTAACAAAAAAGCAGGGGAAGCGCGTGGCTAAAACTGTTTTCAATGCCGAACAGGCGACTGATTTGCTGCACCGCAACACTTCAAACTTTGAGGCCAGCCAAAGCAAACAGTTGATTGACTATTTAAGTCTCATGGCCAAGTGGAATCCAGTCTACAACCTCACCGCCATCCGCGACACCGACAAAATGGTCAGCCATCATCTGCTCGATAGCCTTGCGATATTGCCTGTGCTGCAACAATGGCTCGCCCCCAAAACCAACGCGTCGATTTTGGATGTCGGCACAGGTGGCGGCTTACCCGGTGTGGTGCTCGCCATCATGCGCCCCGACTGGCAATTGACCTTAATTGACCCTGTCCATAAAAAAACTGCTTTTTTACAACAGGTTAAGGCGCAATTGTCATTGCGCAATTTAACGGTCATTACAGGAAAAGTGGAAGATTTACCCGAACAGGCGCAATTTGACATCATCACCAGCCGCGCGTTTGCCAGTGTGAATGACTTTGTCCGCCTTTCGCAGCACGTTTTACACCCCGCTGGTTTTTTTGCCGCCATGAAAGGGATTTTTCCACAAGATGAAATGGATGAATTAAATGCCGAATTTGCCAATATTTGGCAAGCCACTGCACTTGAACTCCATGTCCCACTCCTAAACGCGCAACGCCACCTCATTCAACTTAAACGAGAATCTTTATGACCAAAATTTTTTGCATCGCCAATCAAAAAGGCGGGGTCGGCAAAACCACGACCACCGTCAATCTTGCGGCAGGGCTGGCCAAATTGGGCCAACGGGTTCTGTTGATTGATTTAGACCCACAAGGCAATGCCACGATGGGTAGCGGCGTGGATAAGCACAGCCTGCCATCCAGCGTTTA
Source organism: Formosimonas sp. (assembly GCA_051650085.1). Lineage (GTDB taxonomy): Bacteria > Pseudomonadota > Gammaproteobacteria > Burkholderiales > Burkholderiaceae > Hydromonas. The sequence continues at coordinate 11,302 of JBOFII010000027.1, read as the reverse complement.
CCACGTATTGATTGGCCACAAAGACATTGCACAAGCGATTGTCCAGCCACCAGAAGTCGGTTACGCTTTGCTGGCCTCCAATCGCAACTTGGCAGGTGCAGAAATTGAACTGGTTGATTTACCTCGGCGTGAATACCGCTTAAAAGACGCACTGCGCACTGTGCAAGACCAATACGATTACATTTTGATTGACTGCCCACCTTCGTTGTCGATGCTCACGCTCAATGGCTTATGCTGCGCGCGCGGTGTGATTATTCCGATGCAATGCGAGTATTTTGCACTCGAAGGCTTATCGGATTTGGTCAACACCATTCAGAGCTTGCACGCAAATTTAAACCCTGAACTCAAAATCATTTGCCTGCTGCGCGTCATGTTTGACATGCGCATCACCTTGCAGCAACAGGTGTCCGAACAACTCAAAGCGCATTTTGGCGACAAAGTATTCAACACCATTGTGCCACGCAACGTGCGACTGGCCGAAGCGCCCAGCTATGGCTTACCAGGTGTGGTTTATGACCCCACCAGCCGCGGCGCAAAGGCCTATTTGGATTTTGCCGCCGAATTGATCGCAAAACAAATTTAAATACGGAGTCAAACATGGCAAGCAACAAAAAGGGCGGTTTAGGCCGTGGCCTACAAGCATTGATGGGCGCACAAGTCACGCCCCATGAAATCAACCCTGATAATCCCGCAGGCAATTTACAAATGCTGCCGCGCAGCCAATTGCAAGCAGGCAAATACCAACCGCGCACGCAAATGGATGAGTCGTCACTGGCCGAACTTGCGCACAGCATCAGCACGCAAGGCTTTATGCAGCCGCTGGTTGTGCGCCCGATTGGCCCGAATCAATACGAAATCATTGCGGGCGAGCGGCGTTTTCGCGCCGCAGGGATTGCAGGCTTAACCGAAGTGCCCGCCATCATCAAAAATGTCGGTGACGAGCAAGCCTTGTCGCTCTCATTGATTGAAAACATTCAACGCGAAGACCTCAATCCACTCGAAGAAGCACAAGGCATTCAGCGTTTGATTCGCGAATTCAACTACACCCACGACAGCTGCGCCAGCGCAATTGGCCGCTCACGCAGTGCGGTGTCCAACTTACTGCGCTTGCTCAACTTAGCCGCCCCCGTGCAAACCATGTTGCTGGCAGGCGACATCGACATGGGGCATGCCCGCGCCTTGCTCAGTTTGGATTCGGCGCAACAAATTATGCTCGCCACCGAAATCAACGCCCGTCGTTTATCGGTGCGCGAAACCGAAAAGCGCGTGCAAGCGATTTTGCAAGGTGAGGGCGACGCGCCGAAAGAGAAAATGCGCGTGGTTTCAGGTGACATCATCCGCCTTGAGCAACAACTCTCCGACAGTCTTGGCGCAGAAGTGTTGATTAAAATGGGTGCGAAAAACAAAGGCAAAATGACCATTGCGTTTGGTAATTTAGACACGCTTGAAGGCATTTTGGCCAAAATCGGCGCACACGAAGCATAAATATGGCCAAAACCGAATTGTATTTTGTCACCGACATTGAAACCGACGGGCCGATTCCTGGCCCACACTCCATGCTTTCGTTCGCCAGTGCCGCCTACACCGACGCAGGTGAATTGCTCGGCACATTCAGTGCCAATTTAAATGAGCTGCCCAACGCCAAAGGGCACCCCAAAACCATGAAATGGTGGGCCAGTGAGCCGCAGGCCTGGGCCGCCTGCCGCAACGAGCCACAAGAACCCAAAGCGGCCATGAATGACTTTGTCAAATGGATACGCCAATTGTGCGGCAAAACCCACAGCCCCGTATTTGTCGGCTATCCTGCAGGGTTTGATTTCACCTTTATTTTTTGGTATTTGGTGTATTTCACAGGCGACTCACCGTTTTCGTGGTCGGCACTGGACATGAAAACCATGGCCATGAGTTTGACCGACTTGCCCTACAAACAAGCCATCAAACCCAAGTTACCCAAAGAATGGCTGCCCGAAAACCTGCCGCACACCCATGTTGCATTGGATGATGCACTCGAGCAGGGCGCAATATTTTGCGCCATGCTCAAAGAATGGCAAACACGGCAGACATAAAAAACGGCGAATATTCATTCGCCGTTTTGCTTATTCGCTTTTCAATGAAATCAGCGATTCATTGATGCCGAATTTTTTATTCATATACTGCTGCTGCACAATCGAGAAGATATTGCTCACCACCCAGTACAACACCAAACCCGAAGGGAAAAACAAGAAAGTGAAACCAAACATCAAAGGCATCCACGTCATCATTTTGGCTTGCAACGGATCTGCGGGCTTTGGGTTCAGCTTGGTTTGAATCAACATTGTCACAATCATCAAAACAGGCAAAATGTAATATGGGTCAGGTGTAGACAAGTCTTTAATCCAGCCCACCCATGGCGCACCACGCATTTCCACTGCCGCTTGCAACACATAATAAAATCCAATAAAAATAGGCATTTGTGCCAACATCGGCAAACAACCACCCGCTGGATTGACTTTTTCTTCCTTGTACAAAGCCATCATTGCTTGGTTGAGTTTCATTTTGTCGTCGCCATACTGCTCTTGTAAAGCTTTAAGGCGCGGTGCGAGCACCTTCATTTTGGCCATTGACTTAAAACTGGCCGCATTCAACGGGAACAGAACCAATTTAACCAACAAAGTCATCGCAATAATAGTCCAACCCCAGTTGCTAATGAAACTTTGTAAAAAGGCCAACAAAGCGTAAAGTGGTTTAGAAATCATGGTCAACCAACCATAATCCACACTTAAATCCAAGCCCTTAGCCACAGTTGCCAAAGTGTCTTGGTCTTGCGGGCCCACATAAAATTGCGCAGAAATTTGTTTTTTAGCTGCTGGCTCAACCGAACCTAAGGACAAAATTTCACCTACACTGTAAGCCGCGACAGGCGCGGTTTGCACTGTGTTCGTATAGAATTGGCGTTCCATTTTGTCATTGACCACCCACGCCGATACAAAATAATGCTGCACCAAACCGACCCAGCCATTATCCGCTTTTTCGGTAAACTGACCTTTAGCACCATCTTTAGCAATATCTTCAAACGTAATTTTTTTGAATTTATTGTCTTCGTTGTAAATCACAGGCCCTGTAAAGGTGCTGTAGAACACCGAATCGCCAATTTGTGATGCATCTCGTGCGATTTCCAAATACACATTCGGCGCAATTGCTGCCGAGCTAGCGTTGTCCACTTCGTGACTCACATCCACACTGTAACTACCGCGCTTGAGCGTATAAACCTTGCGCAAAGTCACACCGTTGTTTTGTGCGGACAAAGTCACGCTGACTGAGTCTTGCCCTTGAGTCAAAACAGCAGAGGGTGCAGTGCTGGTGAATGTGGTTTTATGATTCAAACCCAACTCTTTATTGGCCAAACCGCTGCGTGCTAAATAAAGGTTTTGCGCATCACTGTTGAGCAATAAAACATTGCTCTTGCCATCGTGTGAGTTTTTGTACTGCAACAACTCCGCAAACTGAACCACACCGCCTTCGGTATTGATTTTCAAGCGCAATACATCATTTTCAAGGGTAATCACATCGCCTTTGGGCGCAACGCTCTGTGTACTGACAGGCGTAACAGCAGCGTTATCCGCAGTTTTTTGCTCGCTTTGCGCCACTTGTGCGGTTTCAATCGGCGCGTGTTCCGCCTGCCAACTGCTCCATAAAAACAAACTCGACATGGCAAAAATCAGCCATAAAATCGTACGGGATGAAAAATTTTTCATACTTCTCTCTTTAAATGGTACAAACCAGCCATTATAGCAATATCAGCATTGGTCACAGCGGTGTTTTGGCAACACATCAGGCACCAAATCCACACCACCCGCACAGCCAGGCCGACAACGCACAATACGCTTAACCGCCAACCAACCACCACGCAAAGCCCCATGTCGCTCAATCGCCACTAAAGCATAGCGCGAGCATGTGGGGTAAAACCGACAGTGGTTGCCCATAAATGGGCTAATGGCCAATTGGTAAAAACGCACCAGTTTCAACAATATGAACTTCATGGCGTTTGATATTTTTGTGCAAAACTTTGCCCTGCCACAAACAAATCGGGCAATTGCGCGGCCCAAAGCTGTTTTTGACTGTGCGACAAAGGCTGCCGATTGATGTTGCTTTTCAAACGCAACACCCACAAACCATGCGCCAATTCATGTTGATGCAAACGAAAGTATTCACGCGCCATGCGTTTGATGGTATTGCGGCGCACCGCATGTTTGGCCAGTTTTTTCGGCACAACCAACCCCAACTGCGCCCATGGTTGCGTCAAGGGTAAATGCGCTTTGTGAGCGCAAAAGTGCAGGGCAAAAATATCGGATTGGGCACACACCCGCATACGCAAAGCGGATGCATAGGCATCCGCTTTAAGTATTTTATGAATGCGCGGCAATCCAAAAGTGGCGGACACTAGCGGCATTCTAAAATAAAGTCATTCAATGTTTGATTAAACAGCCAAACGTGAACGGCCTTTTGCACGACGTGCGTTCAAAATTGCACGGCCGCTGCGTGTTTTCATACGTGCACGAAAACCGTGTGTGCGTTTGCGGCGAACCACTGATGGTTGATAAGTACGTTTCATTATTCTCTACCCAATTAAATTCAAATTCGATTTTGCGTCAAAACCAACGCTACGAACCCATCATTAAACCCGAATTATTAAGTAAAAGCAAGGGCTTACTGTAAAGTTGCGCGTTTTTCTCTTATTTTCTGTGGATAATCCGCCTTTTCCTGTGGATAACTTCGCATTTATAGAATTAATCCGTGTAAAATAGCAACATCGTTTTATTTTTAAGGTTCACCTCTATTTATGTCCGCTCTCTGGCAATCTTGTTTAAATCAACTCCAAAAAGAACTCACACCACAACAATACAAAGCGTGGATTACCCCTTTGTCATTTGTTGAATACGTTGAAGACGAGTTGCTCATTCGCATCTCCGCACCGTCGCGCATCAAAGCAGAATCCTGTGCTCGCCAATTTGGCGACCGCTTACAATCATTGGCGCAGCAATTTTGGGAAAAACCTGTTCAATTGCAATTTACCGTTGCCAGCCGACAAAAAAACAAGCTCAAACCTCGCGTTTTACCTGAAGTAACAAATGAGTTCGCGGAAATCAGCACGCCTTCGCCCACAAAGTCTACAGGAAAAGCATTTGTTTCCAACTTAGAAGACGAATTAACTTTTGACAGCTTAGTTACGGGTAAAGCCAATCAATTGGCCAAAATGATTGGCTTTGAAGTGGTCGATCAACCTGGTAAGAAATACAATCCATTTTTCATTTATGGCGGCGTCGGCGTTGGCAAAACCCACCTCATGCACGCTATTGGCAACGCTGTTTTGGCCCAAGACCCCAGTAAAAAAGTACGTTATTTATTCGCCAATACCTATGTAAGTGAAATTGTTAAAGCGTATCAAAGCAGCAAATTTGATGAATTCAAAACCTATTATCAAAGCCTTGATGTATTGTTGATTGATGACATTCAATTTTTTGGCGATGGTAAAAAAGAGGGCACGCAATTTGCGTTTTTTGAGCTTTTTGAAAACCTTATTCGCGACAATAAACAAATCATCATCACCTCCGACCGTTATCCACGGGCTTTAGAAGGGATTCAAGAACGCTTGCGCTCACGGTTTGAATCAGGTATTTCGATTGAAATCGAACCGCCTGAGTTGGAAATGCGGGTCGGGATTTTGCTTAAAAAAGCCGCCAACGAAAATGTAGTTTTAACCGAAGAAGTAGCGTTTTACATTGCCAAATTGCTGCGTGCCAACGTTCGTGAGTTAGAAGGTGCTTTGCGTAAAGTGATTGCGTACTCACGCTTTCACAAGCAAGATATCGGCATTGAGACCACTAAAATTGCCCTTAAAGACATTTTGGCCACCACACAAACCTTTATTTCTATTGAATCGATTCAAAAAGTCGTCGCTGATTTTTACAAAATCAAAATCGTAGACATGCACTCCAAAAAACGACCACGCAACATCGCTTTCCCGCGGCAAATTGCCATGTATTTATCCAAAGAATTGACCAGCAAAAGCTTGCCCGATATTGGCGAGCATTTTGGTGGGCGCGACCACACGACGGTTTTACACGCACATCGCAAAATCATGGAAGACAAACGACAAAATCAACAACTTTCACATGAGTTACATTTGTTGGAGCAACTGCTTAAAGGATAACTTTGTGCACAAAGTGGCTAATGGTGTGGAAAAACCAAGGGTAACTTAAAGCATTACCTTGTTTGATTCGCTGACACCCCATTACCTCAACAACTCATCCACAATGCTTAAAGTGATTTAACCGATTGAATTAACAATGAAAATTAAGCTTATCCACAAAAAAAGTTTCAGTAAATAATAAAAACAGAAGAAAAGAACAATATTTAAGGAAAACTTATTTTAGTTTTTAAATTTCTTAAAAATTGAAGTTGTGAATAAATGCCTTTTGAGTTGTGGATAACCTTCGAATAAAACGCTGCTTTATTTTATGAATGCCTTTAAAAAACAAACTTCAACATTTCATCCACACCTCAAAAACTATTGTAAAATCATGAATTGATTCATTTTTAGCGAGTTATCCACAAAAACCGTTTCAGTTAATAGTAATAAAGTTATAAAAGGAAAATTATTATGGAATTTTTAAAATGTACCAAAGACTCTTTATTGAGCCCGTTAATGGTCGTCAGTGGAATCGTTGAACGCAAACATACATTACCCATTTTGGCCAATATTTTGTTGCAACGTCAAGGCAACACCATGACCATCACCACAACAGATATTGAAATTCAAATCAAAACCTCAATTCAAATTCAATCTGAGGGTAATGATGGGCAAACAACGGTCAATGCTAAAAAAATCTTAGACATTTTAAAATCTTTGCCCGATGATAAAGACATCAAACTTGATTTAAACGAGCAAAAGTTGCAAGTGTCATCAGGGAAAAGTAAATTCAATTTACAAACCTTACCTGCGATTGATTTTCCTGAAATCAAAACCTCAAGTGAATTTGTTAAATCCATCAGCATCACTCAAAAAGCATTTAAAGAATTGTTGAACAAAGCCTATTATTCAATGGCTGTGCAAGACATTCGTTATTACCTTAACGGTATTTTGGTCATTGCTCACAACAACGAATTATCCGTTGTGGCAACAGATGGTCATCGTTTAGCGTATAGTGCCATTACACTAGAACACGATTTAGGTGAGAAAAAAGAAATCATTTTGCCACGCAAAACGGTGTTGGAATTGCAGCGGTTACTGACCGATAGTGAGGATGCACTCACCATTGAGCTCAACAACAATCAAATTCGCTTTACATTCAACCAAGTTGAATTGACCTCTAAATTGGTCGAAGGTAAATTCCCCGACTACAATAAAGTCATCCCTCAAAACTACACACGTGCCATTGAAATCAATCGTTTAACCTTACAACAAGCCTTGCAACGGGTCTCGATTTTGAGCAACGAAAAGTTCAAAGGCGTGCGTTGCATGCTTGAACCCGACAGCATGAAAATCAGCTCGACCAACACTGACCAAGAAAATGCGCTCGAAGAATTAGACATCAGTTATCAAGATGAAGTACTTGATTTGGGCTTTAACGTGACTTATTTATTGGATGTGTTAAGCCACAACAAAAGCGAAAAAATATGCCTTAACTTAGGCGAAAACGCCAATCAAAGCGTTTTAATCACCACAGCAGACGATGCGACATTCAAATATGTTGTGATGCCAATGCGGATTTAATTAGGACATACATGACAGATATTCCACAAAATACCCCCGATTATGGTGCCGACTCCATCAAAATGCTCAAAGGGCTTGAAGCGGTACGCAAACGCCCAGGCATGTACATCGGCGACACCAACGATGGCACAGGTTTGCACCACATGGTATTCGAAGTGCTTGACAATGCGATTGATGAGGCTCTAGCAGGGCATTGTGATGACATTATCATCACGATTCATCCCGATAACTCCATTTCGGTTTCTGATAACGGTCGAGGCATCCCAACCGACATCCACAAAGACGACGAATTCAACCGCAGCGCGGCAGAAATCGTCATGACCGAACTGCACGCAGGCGGTAAATTTGACCAAAATAGTTACAAAGTCTCGGGCGGTTTGCACGGTGTGGGGGTTTCGGTCGTTAATGCGTTGTCGGACTGGTTGCGTTTGACCGTTTATCGCAACGGACAAATCCATCAAATGGAGTTCAATCGCGGCGAGCGCGTATCGCCTTTGGCGATAACGGGGACAACCGACAAAAAAGGCACAGAAGTTCACTTCTTAGCCAGCACTGAAACCTTTGGCGTGGTTGATTTTCATTACGAAATTTTATCCAAACGCATTCGCGAACTCTCGTTTTTGAACAACGGTGTCAAAATTCGCCTCATTGACTTGCGCAACAATCGCGAAGAAAATTTTGCATTAAGCGGCGGCATAGCGGGTTTTGTTGAATACATCAACAAAACCAAATCGGTTTTGCACGCCAAAATTTTTAGCGCAATGGGCGAAAAAGACGACATCAGCGTAGAAGTCGCCATGCAATGGAACGACTCCTACAACGAAAATGTGTTGTGCTTCACCAACAACATCCCGCAGCGCGACGGCGGCTCTCACCTCACGGGCTTGCGTGCCGCAGTCACCCGCGTGCTCAACAAATACATCGAAGAAAACGAAGTTGCCAAAAAAGCCAAAGTCGAAACCACGGGCGACGACATGCGCGAAGGGCTGACCTGTATTTTGTCGGTCAAAGTGCCCGACCCTAAGTTCTCATCACAAACCAAAGACAAACTCGTTTCCAGCGAAGTGCGCTTGCCCGTTGAAGAAGTGGTCGCCAAAGCCTTGACGGATTTTTTACAAGAAAATCCAGTTGAAGCCAAAATGATTTGCCACAAAATCGTAGACGCGGCACGGGCGCGCGAAGCGGCGCGTAAAGCCCGCGAAATGACGCGGCGCAAAGGCGCGCTTGACGGGGTTGGCTTACCGGGTAAACTGGCCGATTGCCAAGAAAAAGACCCCGCGCTGTGCGAAATTTATCTGGTTGAGGGTGACTCAGCGGGTGGCTCGGCCAAACAAGGGCGCGAGCGCAAGTTTCAAGCGATTTTGCCGCTCAAAGGTAAGATTCTCAACGTTGAAAAAGCCCGCTTTGACAAAATGCTCTCCAGCACCGAAGTGGTGACGCTCATCACCGCATTGGGCACAGGAATTGGCAAAGACGACTACAACGCCGAAAAACTGCGCTACCACCGCATCATCATCATGACCGATGCCGACGTTGACGGTGCGCACATCCGTACCTTGCTGCTGACCTTTTTCTATCGCCAAATGCCCGAACTGGTCGAACGCGGCCACATTTACATCGCGCAACCACCGCTGTACAAAATCAAACACGGCAAAGACGAGCGTTATCTCAAAGACGATGCCGAGTTAAACCAATACATCATGAACATCGCCATGGAAAAGGCGCAAATGGCCACCTCAGCGGGCCAAGTGATTGAGGGCGACACGTTGATTGAATTGGCTCGCCAATATCAAATCTCCGAAGCCACCGTGCGGCGGTTATCGGGCATGTACGAGCCGTTGTTGTTGCGCGCGATTAACGACGGCTTGGTGCTGGATTTAACCAGCGAAGCCACAACCCAAGCCAGCGCAGAAGCATTGCGGGCGTATTTTGCTCATCAACCCGATGTTAAACTCGAAGTCACCGTGCAAAAAGACAGCCACGATGCACCGCGCTTGATGATTAATCGTCGCCATTTTGGCAACGTCAAATTGTCCTACATCACCCAAGAGTTCACCCACAGCGCGGATTATTTGAGTCTCATCAAATCCGCCGCCGTTTTGGGCCAACACATGGGCGAGAGCGAGGCTGAACAATGGATTAGCGTCAGCCGAGGCGAAGGCGAGAAAATGCGCCAAAGCCGCACCAAAGACTTTCATCAAGCCATGAAATGGCTGCTGGACGATGCCGAACGCGGCATGTCGCGCCAGCGCTACAAAGGCTTGGGCGAAATGAACCCAGAGCAATTGTGGGAAACCACGATGGATCCCACCGTGCGCCGCCTGCTGCAAGTAAAAATCGAAGACGCGATTGCCGCCGACCAGATTTTTTCAACGCTCATGGGCGACGACGTTGAACCGCGTCGTGCGTTTATCGAAAGCAACGCGGAGTATGTGAACAACATTGATACGTAGGTTGGTGGTGAGCGTAGCGAACCCCAACAACTGTTGGCATGTAATGGGGCGGGTGCTGGGGTTCACAAGAAACGTTTACCCCAGCCTACTTGTTGTACAAACATGTTATATTAAGGTGTCTTTAAAAATTCAATTTTCGAGAAGTTGTGAGTTTTTAACCCATTGATTTAATTGAAATTAAATTTAAAAAATGCGCGAAAAAGCAATTTTTAGAGGTGTCCATTAATTGGTATATTAATATGGAAAAAATAGTTTTTGAAGTAAAAGGGTCGGCCTTAAAACCGTATAAAGTTGTTTTTGTTAGACGATCCATTTCAAATATCTCTGCATTCTGTACCTGTCCTGCTGGAGAGTACGGGCAATATTGCAAGCATCGCTTTACGATACTTGAAGGAGAGTTAAAAGGTTTGGTTAATCCTAACTTAAATGACGTTGAAACCATTCAATCTTGGTTAATAGGAACTGATGTTGAAAAATATCTGCTTAAAATGCGTGAACTTGAAAAAGCAGCTAAAAAAATAAAAAGTGAGCTGTCTTCTACTAAAAAAAATTTAGCAAAAGCCTTGCATGATTAATATATTTATTAAGGAAAAAAATGAATGAGTTAGATTACCTTAGATCTATGTGGGCGGCAAAGGTTAAGAGAGGAACAAAATTAATAGTGCCAAAAATCACATATATTAAGCAAAATGGTTCACTTAATAATAATGAATGGGCTTTTAATGTCCCTTATGCGTTTCGAGACTCGTTGGATATAAAATATGAAGAGCGGAAAAAAGATAAAAAACCATATATGATTTGGACGCAAGGGACTGTTTTAAATTTCAAAGAAGGGGATTTTTTGCAATCTAAAGATTTTACTAGGGCGTTGCAAGTTCAGTTTTCTAGTCCCATGGGATGGGACTCTTCAAAGGGTGAAATGTATCAAGGTAGTGTGCTTTACTTAGAGTATGCGTTGTTGGGCCTGTAAATTATTCTGTGTAAACGCACGAGTGCAAATTAGTTCAAAGGCGGCACTCTATCGCCAAATTCAATGGTAAACCGATTCAAAGCAAGTTTCCAATCTCTAATGGGCATCGTCCATTTTTGACTGGCT
>JBOFII010000026.1:0-1530 GCA_051650085.1 Formosimonas sp. | reverse complement strand
TCCTGAGGACGAAGCGCAGGCCGTGGTCGCGCAGGTTTTGGCATGGCGGGCGGCGGGTTTGCGCAAAATCGCACTGGTCGCGCTTGACCGCGCGGTCAGTCGGCGGGTCTGGGCCTTGCTGTCGCGCTGTGGCGTGTTGCTGCGCGACGACACGGGCTGGCTGCTCTCCACCTCGCGCAGCGCGAGCAGTTGGCAGCACGGCTTTGCGCTGTATGCGGGCGAGGTGACTTATGAATTATTGACCGACTGGTTGAGACATCCGCTGCTGGTGTTGGACGGCAAAGCCGCGCTGTTGCGCGATTTAAAACGCTTGGCGTTGTCAAGCGACGCGGTGCTGCGCACGTGGGACGACTGGCTGGGCATGACGCGGCTGGCACAAGCGGCCACTGCGGCGTGGCTGCGCCGCGCAGCGGCTTATCGGGCGCGATTGGTCGCACCGCGCAGTTTGGCGCAGTGGGTGGCGGTGGTTGAGCATTTTGCGGCGGATTTTGGCTTGCTCGAATCATGGCGCAACGACGCGGCGGGCGTGGTTTGGCTGCGTTTGTTAGACGCATGGCGCGTGGTGGCGGATGACTCGGCGTTGAGTTGGGCGACGTTTTTGCGGGTGGTGCAAAGCGAAGTTGAGCAGGCCACGTTTCGCCCGCACGATGTGCAAAACCATGCGCAAACGTATGATTTTAATCAAAAGATAATTGTAAAAATTTAAAGATTGTCAATTGAAATTTGCTCATTGAACTTAACTGTTGAGTACAATGAACAAGTTTTAAAATATTCAGTAATAATCAAACCGTGAAAAGGAGAAATGAAATGGCTACAGAACAAATCAACGATTGGCGTTATCCGCCAGTGCCTAAAGTGATTCAAGAGGCTCTTAAAAATTATCCTGATTTAATTGCATGGATTGAAAATTATTTACGTGATAACAACGGAATGATGTCGAACGCCTTGTCATTAGGCCGCCGCGTAGATGGCTTGCATTGGTCTGGTGATAGTTTGAAAGATGCGTTGCTGCATCTTTCAAGTCAAGCCAGTTCAAAATTAGAATCCGCCCGAAAAACTCAAGATGCAGTGGCTATTGCTGTGGTGGAGGCTGAGAAATCGGCGGTGTCGGAGGCACGAAATATGGAGGGGGAGTCACTTAAAGAACTTTTGGATTTTTACGGGTTGGAATGGCTGAATGATGACCAAGGCATGAAAATTAAAGGAGGGGCATAATCATGGCAAATACTTCAAACTTCATTTTGTCAACAGATGAGCACAAACAAGTTTTTGAGCAGAGTATTCTCAATGATTCAGAAATAGTAAAACTCAAGGCAACGTCTCAAGAGCAGCCTAAAGCAGTGATTTTAGCGGGGCAGCCAGGAGCAGGTAAAGGCACGTTAGCAGGTTTAGTGAGCCTGTAAAAAAATCTGTGTAAATGATACTCTACCCTCCAACCTAAAGAAGGAAAAACATCATGACACAGAAAACTCAACATCCGAAGTTGCCACACATACCTCCAGAGTGGGTTGAACAGCTATCCAGTCAAGT
>JBOFII010000025.1:0-97551 GCA_051650085.1 Formosimonas sp. | reverse complement strand
CGCACTTGCATCGGGCTGGTGTGCGTGCGCAAAACCAGCGGGTGGCCGCGCTCGTCTTGGTCTTGCACATAAAACGTGTCTTGCATGGAGCGGGCGGGATGGTTTTCGGGGCTGTTGAGCGAGGTGAAGTTGAACCAGTCGTTTTCGATTTCAGGGCCATCAGCAACGTCAAACCCCATCGAGCGAAAAATCGCGCTGACGCGGCGGGTGACGCGGGTGACGGGGTGAATCCCGCCCATAGATGAGCCGCGCCCTGGTAGCGTCACATCAAGTTGTTCGGTGGCGAGTTTTTCGTTGAGTGCAGCCTCGGCCAAGGCGTTGCGCGCTTCGGTCAGCAGGGCTTCAACCTGTTGACGCACGGCGTTGACTTGTGCGCCACGGGTCTTTTTCTCTTCAATCGGCAGTGCGCCGAGGGTTTTGAGTTCGCGGGTCAAGATGCCGTCTTTGCCCAAAAATTTGGCTTTTTCGTTTTCAAGGTCGGCGGGGCGGGTCGCGCTGGCAAAGGCGGCGCGGGCTTCGGTGATGATGTGAGACAAGTCGGTCATGGTAGGCTTTGCAATAAAGAAACAAATGGTGGGCCATGCCCACCCTATAAATTAACGCTCATCAAAACGTGTGCGCTTTGATGAAAGTTAAAAAAACGAGGCAAAACCACAGTGGCTTGCCTCGTGTTTTTGTACCGCGAAACGGCTTATACCAAAGCTGATTTTGCTTTTGCAACAATCGCAGCAAACGCTGGCTTGTCAAAGACAGCCAAGTCAGCCAAGACTTTACGGTCGATTTCGATGAAGGCTTTTTTCAAACCGTTCATGAACGCGCTGTAAGTCATGCCATGTGAGCGTGACGCTGCATTGATACGGGCAATCCACAAAGCGCGGAACACACGTTTTTTGTTGCGGCGGTCGCGGTAAGCGTATTGACCCGCTTTCATGACAGCTTGTTTGGCTACGCGGTAGACGTTTTTACGACGACCACGGTAGCCCTTGGCGAGGGCGATGACTTTTTTATGACGGGCTCTTGCGGTGACCCCACGTTTGACTCTAGGCATTATAAACTCCTTTAGTTTAGGTTAGGGTTATGCGTACGGCATCATACTGCGGATGGCTTTGACATCTGCCGCCGCAACTGCTGCTGAACCACGTAATTGACGTTTGGTTTTGGTGGTTTTTGTCGTCAAAAGATGACGTTTAAACGCTTGACCGCGTTTAACGGTACCACCTGGACGAACCACGAAGCGCTTTTTGGCGCTGCTTTTGGTTTTCATTTTAGGCATAACAACTCCGTTTTAGATGAATCTAGGTGGCTTCAACACGAAGCACTTGGGAACCCGACCCACATTTTATCGAATGACGCTGCGTGGCTAGGCCTGACGCAGCACACTCGGCCTTACTCGGCCTTGCGACCGAATAACTGTTCGATGCTTATTTTTTGCGCGGTGGCGCAAGCATCATAATCATTTGACGACCTTCAAGTTTGGGCATGGATTCAACCTGCGCCAACTCGGCCAACTCGTCGCGCACACGCTCCAATAAACGCATCCCAATTTCTTGGTGCGCCATCTCGCGGCCACGATAACGCAAAGTCACCTTGACTTTATCGCCGTCGGCCAAAAAGCGTTTGACATTGCGCAGCTTGACTTGATAATCGTTTTCATCCGTTCCAGGGCGGAACTTAATCTCTTTGATTTGGATGACATGCTGTTTGGCTTTCGCTTCAGCAGCTTTTTTTTGCTCTTGGTATTTGAACTTACCATAATCCATCAAGCGGCAAACGGGCGGATTGGCGTTCGGTGAAATTTCAACCAAATCGGTATCGGCTTCTTCGGCCAATTTCAACGCCTCACGAGCAGACATGATGCCTGCGGGTTCGCCGTCAAGGCCGATGAGGCGGATTTCACGCGCCTGAATTTCCCCGTTGAGGCGATGTTGCATTTTTGCTGATGTAGCGATAATAAACCTCTTCAATAAATAATTATGCGCGCTGTTTGACTTCGGTCAAAATGTGTTCAGCAAACGCTTCTAAACGCATGACACCCATATCTTGGTTGCCACGGGCACGGACGGCGACCGAGCGTGTATCGCGTTCTTTGTCACCCACCACCAAAATATAGGGCAGTTTCTGTAAACTGTGCTCGCGTATTTTATACGTAATTTTCTCATTACGCAAATCTGTTTGCACTCTAAGTCCTTGTTTTTGCAATTCTTGTGCCACTTGTGCGACATATTCGCTTTGCGCTTGCGAAATATTGCAAATCACGACTTGCACAGGCGCAAGCCACGTGGGCAGTGCGCCTGCGTGGTTTTCAATCAAAATCCCGATGAATCGCTCAAGCGAACCGACAATCGCGCGGTGAAGCATGACGGGGGTTTTGCGCTGGTCATTTTCGTCAATATAAGTCGCGCCCAATCGCTCAGGCATAAACGCATCGACTTGCATCGTGCCGCATTGCCATGAACGACCAATCGAGTCTTTGAGGTGGTATTCGATTTTCGGGCCGTAAAACGCGCCTTCACCTGGCAACTCTTCCCATTCGACGCCTGATGCACGAATCGCGTCGCGCATGGCGTTTTCGGTTTTGTCCCACGCCTCATCCGAACCAATTCGATTGTCAGGGCGCAGCGCGAGTTTGACGGCGACGTCGGTGAAGCCAAATTCGCTGTAGACTTTATTCGCCAAAGTGTGGAATTGCGCCACTTCGGTTTGAATTTGCTCTTCGGTACAGAAAATATGCCCGTCGTCTTGCGTAAAACCACGCACACGCATGATGCCATGCAATGCGCCCGAAGTTTCGTTGCGGTGGCATTGACCAAACTCACCGTAACGCAACGGTAAATCACGGTAACTGTGCAAACCCGTGTTGTAAATTTGTACGTGTCCTGGGCAATTCATCGGTTTGAGCGCGTATTCGCGGTTTTCAGACTCAGTGAAAAACATGTTGTCTTTGTAGTTGTCCCAGTGCCCTGTTTTTTTCCACAAATTGCAGTCCAAAATCTGCGGCCCTTTGACCTCTTGATAGCCGTTGTCGCGATACACGCGGCGCATGTATTGCTCGACCTCCTGCCAAATCGTCCAACCTTTGGGGTGCCAAAACACCAAACCTGGCGCTTCTTCTTGCATGTGAAACAAATCGAGTTGCTTGCCCAATTTGCGGTGGTCACGCTTTTCGGCTTCTTCGAGCATGTGCAAATGGGCGGCCAAGTCTTCTTTTTTCGCCCATGCCGTGCCGTAAATGCGCTGCAGCATTTCGTTGTTGGAGTCGCCGCGCCAGTACGCGCCTGCCAACTTCATCAATTTAAACACTTTCAGCTTACCTGTGGACGGCACGTGCGGGCCGCGGCACAAGTCAATAAACTCGCCCTCGCGATACAAACTGATTTTTTCACCCGCTGGAATCGAGCCAATGATTTCGGCTTTGTAGTCTTCGCCTTGCGCTTTAAAAAACGCAACCGCATCATCTCTATCCCACACTTCGCGCGTGACCACTTCATCTTTTTTGGCCAATTCGCTCATTTTGGCTTCAATTGCCGCCAAGTCTTCGGGCGTGAACGGGCGTTTGTAGGAAAAATCATAGTAAAAACCATGCTCAACCACCGGCCCGATGGTCACTTGCGCATCGGGATACAGCGTTTTGACGGCATACGCCAACAAGTGCGCGGTTGAGTGGCGAATCACCTCCAAACCGTCGGCATCTTTGTCAGTCACAATGGCCAGCGCAGCATCGGCTTCAATCAAAAAGGACGTATCGACCAACTCGCCATTGACACGCCCCGCCAGCGCAGCCTTAGCCAAACCCGCGCCAATACTGGCCGCAACACCGTGCACCGTCACGGGCGCATCAAAACTGCGAATCGAACCATCGGGTAAAGTGATGTGAATCATAAAAACCTTTGTGAAAATTCAAAAAAAATGCGACTCATGTAAATGAGCCGCATTTTGCATCAATGACTGCTCACCGAGCACTGGTTTGCGTTGTTGTGACGCTGCACGAGCAAGCCACAGTCATTAAAAAACTTGGTAGGCGATACTGGATTCGAACCAGCGACCTCCACGATGTCAACGTGGCGCTCTAACCAACTGAGCTAACCGCCTAAAGAACCGCAATTATAGCATGTTTGAGCCAATAATCAACTTTTATCTCACACCGCCACAATGGGCAAACTATTTTACAGGGGCATGAACCGACATTTGCGCCAAGGACACTTTCAAAAAATCAATCAACATTCTCACCCGCGCAGGCGGGTTGCGCATGGCGGTAACGGCGTGCACAGGCACTGCGGGGGTTTGCCAATCAGGCAAAATTTGCACCAACGTTCGGCGGCACTGCTGTTTATTAACCAACAATGGCGCAATACAAGCCACGCCCGCGCCCGCTTCACACAAGCTGATAACCACCCCCATATCATTGGCCACAAGATTGCTTGTCAACGGAGGCGTAATGCGCCGAGCACCGCTTTGCAAATGCAAGTCACGCCAATCGCCGCTGGTGCGCAGATGAATAAAGTTGCAGGCGGCTAAGTCTTCTGGCTGTTGAATCGGCGGCAACGCCGCCAAATAATCAGGACTGGCAAACAAATGCGCGGACATGTCCAACAAATGCCACGCAAATAAATTCGAATCAGGCAACGCGCCGATGCGAATCGCCACATCAATCTGCTCGGTGACCAAATCCAGCCGCTGGTGGGTTAAATTCAAATCAAGCTTAATTTCAGGATTGCGCTGCATGAATTGCGTGAGCGATGCGGCCAAGCAATGCTGCGTAAAATCCGCCGCGCTGGTCAAACGTATCGTGCCGTGCAGGCTGGTGGCGGCATTGGACAACTCATTAATCGCCGATTGCACCGATTCGAGCGCGGGCATGAGTTGCGCATAAAACGCCTCGCCCGCAGGCGTGAGGCTGACGTTGCGGGTGTTGCGTTTGAGCAACGGCACATTAAGCTCTTTTTCAAGCTGCGCAATGCGGCGCGACAACGTAGCGACAGGCAAATCCAACCGCTCGGCCGCGCGACTAAAACCGCCCGCATCGGCAACGGCAATAAACAACTGCAAATTATCCAAACTCATAAAACCCTCGATTGTTGATGATTATGAAAAGATGAATTGTATTTTACCGATTTATTGGAATAATCGCTCGGCGTATAATCGACGCATCAACCATTAGGAGAAAATAATGCAACAAATTCGTTTGGCCGCCGAGCGCGGTCTTGCCGACCACGGCTGGCTTAAAGCCGCGCACAGTTTTTCGTTCGCCTCGTATTACGACCCCGCGCACATGGGTTTTTCGGCGTTGCGCGTCCTCAACGAAGACTATATTGCGCCAACCATGGGCTTTGGCATGCACGGCCACCAAGACATGGAAATCATCACTTATATTTTAGAAGGCGAATTGTCGCACCGCGACAGCATGGGCAACCAAGCGGCGATTTTGGCAGGCCAAGTGCAAAAAATGAGCGCGGGCAGTGGCGTGCGGCATTCTGAATTCAACTCATCTGCACAAACCACGCATTTGTTGCAAATTTGGCTTGAACCGAATCAATTGGGCATTGCGCCCGAATACGAGCAGCACAATATTGCGGACTTGCCGCAACACAACGGCTGGCGCGCGATTGCCGCACCCAATGGGCAATGGCAGGGGTGCGGCGGCGCGTTTCGCTTGTATCAAGACGCGGTGTTTTTGCTCGCCCACCACAATGACGGCACGCACAACCGCCACTATGCGCTGGGCGAGCATCGCGCCGCTTACGTGCATGCCGCCACAGGTTCGGCTACGGTCAACGGCGTAGCTTTGAACGCGGGTGACGCGCTTAAAGTGTGGAATGAAGTAGCCGTTGACCTTGAAATCAGCGATAATGCGCAGGTTTTATTATTTGACTTACCTATGGATGGCTATGCATAAAATTCACCCCAAACACACCCCTCTTTTAACCGCGCTGTTCATGTCATTTTTCATGGGCGGTTTAATGGCTGGCGTGGTGACACTCATCAATCAGGGCTACTCGCCCATGTTTTTTACTCAATGGGCGAGCGCATTTGTGCGCGTGTGGCCGATTGCCTTTGTGCTGCTGTTTATTTTGCGCCCATTGGTGAGCAAAATCGTCGCAGCCTTGGTGGCGCAACCCAAATGAAGATTTTGCTGGTCAAAATGTCGTCAATGGGGGACGTGGTGCACGCCATGCCCGTGTTGCACGATATTTTGCGCCAGCATCCAACCGCACAAATTGACTGGGTGGTTGAGGCGGGCTTTGCCGACTTGGTGCGCGCCAACGCGCCGCGGATCAATCGCGTATTGCCGATTCGACTGCGGGCGTGGCGCAAGTCGTGGTTTGCCGCGCCCACGCGGGCAGCGCGACGGGCGTTTAAGGCCGAGTTGCAGGCGGTGGCGTATGACTTGATTATTGATTGCCAAGGTTTGCTCAAAAGCGCGTGGGTGGCGCGGACGGCGCGGTTGGCGGCAGGCGGGCGACGGGTCGGCTTTGACTTTAAAAGTGCGCGTGAGCCGTTGGCCAGTGGTTTTTATGGGCAAACTTTTCGCGTGTCGCGCCAGTGGCCTGCGGTGCAACGCAACCGTGCCTTGTGCGCTGCCGCGCTGGGTTATACGCTGGATGGGTCGCCGCACGTTGACTTTTCTGCGTTGGATGACTTGGCCGCGCCGCGTGCCGACTGGGTTGTGCCGCGTGAGCCGTTTGTGGTGCTGATTCCCAATGCGTCGCGGGCGAGCAAACGCTGGGCGCACTGGGCGGCGGTGGCGGCGCAGTGCGCGGCGGCGAATGTGCGCACGGTGTGGTTTTGGGCGGGCGAGGATGAGTTGAACTACACCGAAAGTCTGTTGGCACAATTGCCACCTGCCGTGCGGGCGCAGGCCGATGTGCCGCCATTTTTGAGCATTGTGCAGGCTGCGCAGTGTCTGCGCAAGGCGCGGTGCGTGGTCGGGCTGGACAGCGGTTTGACCCATTTGGCCGCGGCATTGGGCAAGCCGACGTTGGGGATTTATTGCGACCACGACCCCGCGCTCGCACCGATGACCGCGCACACGCAAGACGCCAGCCAAGTCGCCAGTTTGGGCGGCGTGGCGCAGCCGCCGTCACTTGAATCGGTACAAAGCATTTTGGCCGCATGGTTGCGCACATGAACTGGCGGCTCGCCCTTTACACCGCGGTGTTGTACCTGATTGCGCCGCTCGCGCCGCTGTATTTGCTGTGGCGGGCGCGCAAGCAGCCTGAATACGCACGTGGTTGGGGCGAGCGGTACGCACTGGCCTATGCCGCGCCGCGCAGTTCGGCCACACGGCGGGTGTGGTTGCACGCGGTTTCACTGGGCGAAACCCGCGCCGCCAAGCCGCTGGTCGATGCGCTTTTCGCCGCACAACCGACCGCGCATGTGATTTTGACCCACACCACGCCGACGGGTCGCGCGGCGGGGCAAGAATTGTTCGCGGCGTATTTAGCCGCAGGGCGCATGACGCAAGTTTATGTGCCGTATGACTTGCCCGACGTGCTGGCGCGGTTTTTGCGCCACTTCGCACCGACCGATGTGTGGCTGATGGAAACCGAAATTTGGCCAAACATGATTGCCGCCTGCGTCAAGCGCAACATCCCTGTTGCGCTGGTCAATGGTCGTTTGTCGGCCAAAACCCTGCAAAAAACCTTAAAAAACAACTTTGTCGCGCAACTGTTTGGCCGCGCCTACGCGCAACTCACGCATGTTTGTGCGCAATCGGACGCCGACGCGCAGCGCTATGCGCAAATCGGAGCACAGCGCGTGCATGTGCTGGGCAATCTTAAATTTGACATGAACATACCGAGCGAGCAAGTGCAACGCGGTTTGGCCTTGAAAAAAAACGCAACTAAGCCGATTGCCTTGCTGGCCAGCACGCGCGACGGCGAAGAGCAAATGTGGCTGGACGCGCTCAAAAACCACCGCGACGATGCGCAGTGGTGGCTTGTGCCACGCCATCCGCAGCGATTTGACGAGGTCGCGCAACTGTTGCAGCAAGCGGGCTTTGCCGACGTGCCGCGCATAAGTCAATCGCCCGATTGGCGTGACGCGCCCGTGGTTTTGGGCGACACCATGGGCGAGATGTTTATGTATTACGCGCTGGCCGACGTGGTGCTGATGGGCGGCGGCTGGCAGCCGTTGGGCGGGCAAAACTGCCTTGAGCCGCAAGCCTTGGGCAAACCGACGATTGTCGGGCCACACATGTATAATTTTGCGCAAATCACCGCCGACGCACTCGCCGCAAGTGCCTTGCGCCAAGTCGATGACTTTGCCACCGCGCTGCAATTGACGGATGAATTACTGCACAACGCGACTGAATGTGCCGATTTACAACAGCGAGCACATCAATTCGTAGCGGAGCACCAAGGCGCAACGGCGCGGACGTTGGCGGTGTTGTGCTAATTGAAACGGGCGGGTTTAAAACCCGCCCCTACGCATTTTAAAGGTATTTATGTTTATCGACTCCCACTGCCACATTGATTTTCCTGAGCTCATGGACAATTTGCCTGAACTTCTGCGCAACATGCAGGCGCATCAAGTCACGCACGCCTTGGCAATTAGCGTTGATGTGTCGGATTGGGCGCGGATTAAGACGATTATTGAGGCGCACCCACACATTTATGGCTCGGTCGGCACACATCCTGATTACCCCGATGTGCACGAGCCAACCGTCGCCGAGTTGGTCACCATGTTGCAGCACCCCAAAGTGATTGCCACGGGCGAGACGGGGTTGGATTATTTTCGTTTAACGGGCGACTTGGAGTGGCAACGCCAGCGTTTTCGCCACCACATTCGCGCGGCGATTCAAACCCATAAACCGTTGATTATCCACACCCGCAATGCGCAAGACGACACGATTGCGATTATCAAAGAAGAAAACGCCGCGCAAGTCGGTGGCGTGATGCATTGTTTTACCGAAGACACGACCATGGCGCGGCTGTCGTTGGAGCAGAATTTTTATATTTCATTCTCAGGCATCGTCAGTTTCAAAAACGCCGCCGTGGTGCACGAAACCGCCGCTTACGTGCCGCTCGACCGCATTTTGATTGAAACCGACGCGCCCTATCTCGCGCCCGTCCCTCACCGCGGCAAAGTCAATCAACCCGCGTGGGTCAGTCACGTCGCCGAGCGGATTGCGCAGATTAAGGGCGTGAGCGTTGAAGAAGTCGGCCGCGTGACCAGTGAGAATTTTTGGCGGTGTTTTGGGATTACCCCCGCTTAAGCCGTTTTCAGCAAGGCGGCGTAAAAAAAGCCATCGTGGTTCAAATGTTCATCCGCATGCGGCAACAGTTGGGCAACGGGCAACGGCACACGTTTGGCATTGGGCGTGTGCGCCAAAAAGGCTTGAATCACCTCTTCGCCCTCGGCGGGAAAAATCGAGCAGGTGCAATACACCAATCGACCGCCAACCGCCAAAACCTTCCACATGGTGCGCAAGAGTTGCGCCTGTTGTCGCGCCAAACCCGCTAAATCGTCACGCGCACGCAACCAGCGAATGTCAGGGTGGCGGCGCACAATCCCGCTGGCCGAACACGGCGCGTCGAGCAAAATGCGGTCAAACGGCACGCCGTCCCACCATTGGTGCACATTGTTGGCGTCGCACACCACAACATTAGCCGACAGTTTCAAGCGCGCTAAATTCTCGTCAATACGCTGGGCACGCAGCGGGTCTTTTTCCAGCGCGGTCAGTTCAACGTCGTACCGCTCCAAAATATGCCCCGTTTTGCCGCCAGGGGCGGCGCACGCGTCAAGCACGCGCAAGCCGTCGCGCAAGTCCAAGAAATCAGGAGCGCACTGTGCGCCCGCATCTTGCACCGACACCGCACCCGTGGCGAAGTCAGGCAGCGCGTTGACGTGACACGGCGCGTCCAACACAATCGCTTGCGCACTCATGGCGGGCATGGCACGCCCGCTCAAGCCCGCGTTTTGCAACTGCGCCACATACTGCTGTGCCGTGGCGTGCCGCGCATTGACGCGCAAGGTCATCGGCGGATGGCTGTTGCCGACGGCCAAAATGTCCGCCCACTGTTCTGGATGTGCGGCTTGAACCGCTTCAATCCACCATTGTGGATAATTGTAGGTCGCCTCCAAGTCACCCGCGACCAAAGCTTCCCACGCCTCACGCTCGCGCAAAAACTTGCGCAAAATCGCGTTGACCAAGCCTTTGGCGTGTGGTTTGAAATTTTCAGCCGCCGCCACGGTTTGGTCAACCAAAACAAACTCACTCACCGAATTTTGCCGCAACTGCGTCAACGCGACGCTGAGCAAAGACTGCACCCAAACCGTCGGCGCGTTGGCAATAAAATGCGTGAGCCAAACATGCGTGCAGCCCCAATGGCGCATGGTGTCAAACGACAGGCGCTGCACGTTGGCACGCGCCGCATCGTCCATTTCAATTGCGCTCAAAGCGTGCTGCATCGAGTAACCTTGACGCACCGCAGCCACGACATGCGCGGCCATAGAAATTTGATAACCCAGCGAGGTGGCAGGTAAATTATAGACTTTGACCGTGGCCAAATCGACACGTTCAACAGCAGGTTTTTTGGGTTTAGCAGGGCGTTTGTTCATGGTGTTCACTTGAATTTGTCAGGCTGCAGGATACCAAATAAACGAGCTTTTGGGTTTCTTTGTTAGAATGTACTTTTTCACGGAGCCACCATGCAGATTTTGTTCATCGCCGACCCGCTGGCGCACTTTAAAATCCACAAAGAAACCACCTACGCCATGATGCGCGCGGCACAGCAGCGCGGCCACAGCGTTTGGGCGTGCCAAGCGCGTGACCTGTACGCCAGCGAACTGGTGTGCGCCAGTGCGCAAGAAATCCGTTTGGTGGGCGGCGACATGTGGTACGAAACGGTGCAGCAGGCCGAGCGGCCGCTCAAAGACTTTGACGCGGTCATCATGCGCAAAGACCCGCCGTTTGACGTGAATTACGTCACCGACACGTGGCTGCTCGACGCGGCGGTGCGCCAAGGCGCGACGGTGTTCAACGCGCCATCGGCCATTCGCGACCACTCTGAAAAAGTCTCACTGCTCGAATTCCCACAGCTCACCGCGCCCACGCTCATCAGTGCCAACAAACAACGCTTGCAAGACTTTCATGCCGCACACCACGACGTGATTCTCAAGCCGCTGGATGGCATGGGCGGCGCGGGGATTTTTCGCATCACCGCCGACGGCATGAATTTACCCAGCGTGATTGAAGTGCTGACCGACAACGGTCGCCGCCCAATTATGGCGCAAAGGTTTTTGCCCGAAATCAGCCAAGGCGACAAGCGGATTTTGCTCATCGGCGGCCAAGTCGTGCCGTACGCGCTGGCGCGAATCCCACAAAACGGCGAAGTGCGCGGCAACATGGCCGCAGGCGGCAAAGCCGTGGCGCAGCCGCTGTCGGAGCGCGATTTATACCTCGCCAACACCCTCGCGCCACTGTTGTGGCAACGTGGCATTTTGCTCACGGGGTTGGATGTGATTGGTGACTATGTGACCGAAATCAATGTCACAAGCCCGACTGGTTTTCAGGAAATCTTCAACCAGACGGGCTTTGATGTGGCAGGACTGTTTATCGAAACTTTAGCCCATGTGGTGGCGACGCGTTAAATGCCAAACTTATCACGCAAACTGTAATACGCCGCGCCCAGCGCGGTGAACGGCACGCGCAACAAGCGGCCACCAGGGAATGGGTAATGCGGCAAATTGGCAAACGCGTTGAAGCGGTCGCGTTGCCCCATAATCGCCTCGGACAAAACCTTGCCCGCCAAATGCGTGTAGGTGATGCCGTGACCTGAGCAGCCTTGCGAGTAGAAAATATTGTCGTGCTCGCCCAAAATCCCCACCTGCGGCAAGCGCGACAGCGTGAGCAAAAAGTTGCCCGTCCACGCAAAATCAATTTTGACGCCTTTGAGTTGCGGGAAAGTGCGCTCCAAATTCGGGCGCACCAAAGCCTCGACGTTGGCGGGGTCTCGCGCACCGTAAATCACGCCGCCACCAAACAACAGGCGGTTGTCGCCTGTCAAGCGGTAGTAGTCGAGCAAATAGTTGCAGTCTTCTACACACTGACCTTGCGGCAAAATGTTGCGCAATTGCTCGCTACTCAACGGCGCAGTAGTGACCACTTGGCTGCCGCACGGCATAGATTTGGCGGCCAATTCAGGCACCAAGCCACCCAAATAGGCATTGCCTGCGACAACAACGATACGCGCGTTGACGCGGCCATTGGCGGTTTTGATCACAGGGTTTGCGCCGCGCTCAATGGCAATCACAGGGCTTTGCTCATAAATCACGCCGCCCAATGACTCCAGCGCCGCCGCCTCACCCAAGGCCAAGTTGAGCGAGTGAAAATGCCCCGCCGAGTGGTCAATTGAGCCGCCGACGTAGACATCTGTCCCAACCATGTCAGAGATTTGCTTTTTATCGAGCATTTCGACTTGGTCGTGGCCGTGTTTTTGCCACAACTGGCGTTGATGCTCTAAGTGACCCATTTGTTTGGGGGTGAATGCGCCGTAAATCCCACCGTTTTTCAGGTCGCATTGAATATTGTATTTTTCGATGCGTTGGCGAATGATGCGGTTGCCTTCAAAAGCCATTTGCCCAAAGACTTTCGCGCCGTCCACGCCGACTTGCTTTTCGATGGTGTCGATGTCGCGGCTGTAGCTGTTGACGATTTGCCCGCCATTGCGCCCCGTCGCGCCGTAGCCGATTTTGGCGGCTTCAACAATCGTGACTTTAAAGCCATTTTCAGCCAAAAACAAACCCGTCGATAAGCCCGTGTAACCTGCGCCAATGATGCAGATGTCGGTGTCGATTTCGCCGCTCAAGGCAGGGCGGTGCGGCACAGGATTGGCCGTGGCCGCATAGTAAGTGGGTGCGTATTGCGTGGTCATGAGTATTCTTTCTATTAAGCGTGGTCGATTTTAATCCACGTGGTTTTCAGTTCGGCGTACTTGTCCAGCGCGTGCAACGATTTGTCGCGCCCGTTGCCCGATTGTTTGTAGCCGCCAAAAGGCACGGTGATGTCGTCGTCGTTGTACTGATTGACGTGCACCGTGCCCGCTTTAATCGCGCGGGCGACACGGTGGGCTTTAGAGATATTGCTCGTCCACACGCCCGCTTGCAGGCCATACTCGGTGTCGTTGGCCAAGGCAATTGCTTCTGCTTCAGTTTCAAACGTCATGGCGGCCAAAACCGGACCAAAGATTTCTTCACGAACAATCGTCATGTGCGGCTGGGCCAAGAAAATCGTTGGTTCAATGAAGTAACCGCCCGACTCAACCCGCGCCCGTGCGCCGCCTGCGAGCAGTTGTGCGCCTTCGGTTTTGCCCGATTCAATGTATTTGAGCACTGAGTTCATTTGAATGTCATCGACAATCGCGCCCATTGTGGTTTCGCCGCTCAACGGGTCGGCAGGGGTAAATGCGGCCACGTGCGCGGCGACTTTGCGCATGAACTCTTGCGCAATCGAGGCTTCAACATACAAGCGCGTCGGCGCGTTGCAGCTCTCGCCTTGGTTGTAAAACACATTACCTGCGGCGGCTGCGGCGGCTTCGTCAAGATTGGGCGCGTCGGCAAACACGATGTTGGGCGACTTACCGCCCAACTCCATCCACGCGCGTTTGAGGTTGGAGTTCGCCGCCGCGCTCATGATGCGCTTGCCCACAGCGGTTGAGCCTGTAAAGGCCACGCAATCGACATCCATATGTTCGGCCAAAGCCGCGCCTGCTTCGTGGCCGTAGCCCGTCAGCACGTTGAACACGCCTGCGGGAATCCCCGCCTCAACCGCCAATTCGGCCAAACGCAGCGCGGTGAGCGGTGATTTTTCGGACGGTTTGAGAATCACCGAATTGCCCATCGCCAACGCGGGGGCGATTTTCCAACTGGTCATGAGCAGCGGATAGTTCCACGGCACAATCGCCGCCACCACGCCAACAGGTTCGCGGGTAATCAAAGCCAGCGAGTCGCGCGGCGTGGGTGCGACTTCGTCATAGACTTTGTCAATCGCCTCGCCAAACCAGCGCAGGGTGTTTTGCGCGGCATTCACGTCAACCGCCAACGCATTGGCCACGGGTTTGCCCATGTCCAGCGTTTCGGTCACGGCCAACTCGTGCGCGTTGCGCACGATTAAATCGGCAAACTTAATCAAAATTTCTTTGCGTTTTTTGGGCGAGACATGCGCCCACACGCCGCGCTCAAAAGCGTCCCGCGCCACCTGCACAGCGGCATCCACGTCGGCCTTGGTGCAGCGGGCGACGTCGGTGAGTTTTTGCCCATCTAACGGGCTGATGCATTCAAAAGTTGCGCCGTCCAGCGCATTAACGCGCTGCCCATTCACATAGGCGCGGCCATCAATGCCTGCGGTTTTTAAGGCGGCGGCTTGTGCTTTCCAATCAATTGTCGTCATATCGGTTCTCGCTCAAAGTAAGGGGTTAATTATACGGCTCACGCCAGCCGCGCACGTTAAGTGGACTTCCAGCCACGGTTTAAGTGGCCTCAAAAAAACGAGCCGCAAGGCTCGTTTGAGTTAGGTCGCATCGCGATAGGCAGCGGCAATTTCTTGCGCCATGCGTTTTTCGCGTTTTTGCATCCAAATACTGCCCGCAATCAAAACGGCGGAGACAATGAACACAATCATCGCGCCCAGCGCATTGAGAATCGGTTTTGCGCCTTGCCGCGCGTTGTCCAAAATCACATTGGGCAACGGCTTGACCCCAGGGCCGCTCAAAAACTGCGAAATCACCACGTCGTCAAACGAAATCGTGAACACCAGCAACCACGCCGACATCAACGATTGCGCAATCAGCGGCAAAACCACCAAGAAAAACGCGGCCAACGGCTTGGCACCCAAGTCCAGCGCGGCCTCTTCGTACGCAGGCGGAATCTCAGAAAAGCGCGCCCGAATCACCACCGTGGCGTACGCCGCGCCAAGCAAAGTGTGCCCCAAAATAATCGTCAAATAGCCGCCGTCGAGTTTGAACAGTTGTTTGAACACCAACAACAACGCCAAACCCAAAACCACTTCAGGCATGACCAACGGCGTGCTGGCCATCCCCGAAAACAGCGTTTTGCCCGTAAATTTGCGATAACGATTGAGCACAAAGGCAATCAACGTGCCAATCACAACTGAAAAGCACGCCACCGTCACCGCGATTTTGAGCGAAACCCACAAGCTGCTGCCAATTTCAGGGGTTTTGAACAACAACTCGTAGTTTTCAAGCGAAAAACCGCGCCATTGGGTTGGCCGACCTTTATTGAACGAAAACACAACCATGATGAGAATCGGGGCATACAAAAACGCATACACCAGCGTCATCCACGTGCGTGGAAACCATTTTGAGGGCGTCATTTGAATTCTCCCGCTTGCTCTTCGTATTTGTTCAAAATCATCATCGGCACAATCACCAACAAAATAATCGTAATCGCCAAAGCCGAGGCGAGTGGCCAGTCGGAATTTTGGAAGTACTCCGCTGCCAAGACGTTACCAATCATCAATGTATCTGCGCCGCCGAGCAATTGCGGAATCACGTATTCACCCACGCATGGGATGAACACCAACATCAAGCCCGCAATAATCCCCGCTTTGGACAACGGTACGGTGACCAAAAAGAAGGTCTTAATCGGCGTCGCCCCCAAGTCGGCCGCCGCTTCCCAGTAGCGCGGATCCATCTTAGACAATGTCGAATACAGCGGCAAAATCATGAACGGAATGTAGACATAAACCATGCCAAACATCATCGAAAACGGCGTGTTGGTGACATGCAAATCTTCGGTAATCAAGCCCAGCCCTTTGAGCAAGCCACCAATCGAGGTGACAAAAACCCC
Source organism: Formosimonas sp. (assembly GCA_051650085.1). Taxonomy (GTDB): domain Bacteria; phylum Pseudomonadota; class Gammaproteobacteria; order Burkholderiales; family Burkholderiaceae; genus Hydromonas. The sequence goes on along the minus strand of JBOFII010000025.1, from coordinate 81,744 downwards.
AGAATCATTGAACAGCGCCTTAATCGCATACACGCGAATCAACATCGAAATCCAAAACGGCAACATGACAAACAGCAACATTGTGGCTTGTTTTTCTTTCGGCGCACGTGCCATAAAATACGCAAACGGGTAGGCAATCAGCAAACAAATCACCGCCGTTAAGCCCGCGTAATACAACGACGACAAATACGCGGTGCGATACACGCCGCCCGAGAGAATGTCGCTTAAAATCGGCGAGAAGTTGTCGCGCAAAAACCAGCCGCCGTTGCGGTAGATTTTATAAAAGCCGCCGCCCGAAACCATTTCAGAAATACTGACTTGGAACAAAAACAAAAACGGGATGAGCAGCATGATGATGAGCCAGACATACGGCACCCCAATCACGGCCCATTTACCCTTGAGAGACAGTTTCATCACAAGCCCTTTCAGTTGTACGACGGGGCAACAGGGACAATCGCGTCCGAGGTCCACGACACATGCACCGCGTCTTCCCATGTGAATTTTTCGCCATAGCGTTCGGTGTTGGTGGCTTGCACCTTAATCATTTTGCCCGTGCCGTTAAGCTTGACATGGAACAGCGTGTCTGAGCCGTAGTAGGCGATTTCTTTAATCACGCCACGCGCTTGGTTGCCGCGCTGTTCGGGTGCATTGCGCGAAAGCTCCATTTTTTCGGGGCGAATCGCAATCGTGACTTTGCCACCGACTTGCCCTGGAATCGCATGGTCAATCACATGCAGCGCGTCGGCGGTCTGCACTTCGGCCAACTCGGTGGTGTCGATGGTGATTTCGCCTTCAAACAAATTGACGTTGCCAATGAAGTCCGCGACAAACTCGGTTTGCGGCGTTTCGTAAATTTCACGCGGCGAGCCGACTTGCAAAAAGCGGCCTTCAGACATCACCGCAATACGGCAAGCCATGGTCATGGCCTCTTCTTGGTCGTGGGTCACCATCACGCAAGTCACGCCGACCTTTTCTAAAATATTGACCAATTCAATCTGGGTGGATTCGCGCAATTTTTTGTCCAACGCGCCCAGCGGCTCATCGAGCAACAATAATTTGGGTTCTTTGGCCAAACTGCGCGCCAAGGCGACGCGTTGCTGCTGGCCGCCTGAGAGTTGGTGCGGTTTGCGCTTGGCGAATTTAGTCAGCTTGGTCAATTTGAGCATTGCCTCAACTTTTTGCGCAATCACGTCTTTAGCCAAGCCGTCGCGGCGCAAGCCAAAGGCAATGTTATCCCACACGTTGAGGTGTGGAAACAGCGCATACGATTGAAACATCATATTAATCGGCCGCTCATGCGGCGGGATTTTGGAAATGTCTTGTCCATCGAGCAAAATCCGCCCTGAGGTCGGCGTTTCAAACCCTGCCAACATGCGCAGTAAAGTCGATTTACCGCAGCCTGAACTGCCCAGCAGAGCAAAAATATCGCCTTTTTGGATGTCAATCGAGATTTTATCGACGGCGACAAAGTCACCGAATTTTTTTTCAATCGCCTGAATGCTTAAAAATGGGGTATCTGCTGTGCTCATGAAAACTCCTTCGTACAATTGAAAACCCCCGCCTGTTGAAGGGCGGGGTTGGGTTTATTTGCTGGTTTTGAATTCGCGGAACGCATCGTTCATCGCTTTGTTGGCCGCATCGGTTGCGGGCAGACGGCGCATCGCCATTTGTTTGATGTTATCGGCCGATAAGAAAATGGTTTTATTCTCCGCCTTGTCTTTTTCTACAAACTCCAAAGCCGCTTTATTGGCAGTGGCATAACCCAATTTGTTGGTCATGAGCGAGCCGACTTTCGGGTCAAGCGAGTAGTTGATCCAAGCATAGGCATTGTCAAGGTTTTTCGCGTCGGCTGGAATCGCCAAAGTATCAAAGAAAATAATCCCACCGTGGCCGAGCAAAACCTTAATGGCGGGGTTTTTCGCATCCAACGAGGCTTTGTTCACGTCGCCCGACCAAGCCAAAAACACGCACAAATTGCCGTCGGCGATTTCGTTCACCACCGATGAGTCACCAAACTTGCGAATGTCTTTGCGCACCGCTTTGAGCATGTCGGCGGCGGCTTTAAAGTCAGCCACCTCGGTGCTGTTGGCGGGTTTGCCCATGTATTGTAAGGCGGCTGGCAAAATTTCAGAGGGTGAATCGAGCATGAAAATCCCGCACGACTTAAGCTTGCTGGTGTATTCGGGCTTGAACACCAAATCAAATGGATTCTCTGGCAACGGCATGTCACCCAAGGCTTTTTTGACTTTGTCTTCGTTAATCCCAACCCCAGTAAAGCCCCATGCCCAAGGCACTAAATACTCATTACCAGGGTCAGCGGCAGCGATTTGCTCCAGTAGGGCAGGGTCGAGATTTTTATAATTTGGAATTTTGCTTTTGTCGAGTTTGAGGTATTTGCCTTGTTTGATTTGCACCTCAGCCCAAGCCGCACCAGGTACAACTATGTCATAACCTGTATTGCCCGCAATCAGTTTAGCGTTGAGGGCTTCATCGGTTTCAAAGGTATCGTAGTTCACCTTTAAGCCTGTTTTGTCGATAAAGCCTTCTTTGAAGCCTTCGGGCAGGTATTCAATCCAGTTGTACACATTGACCGCGCCCGTCAATTTAGGCGCAGGTGCCGCTTCAGCCTTGGGAGGGTCAACGGCTTTAGGGGGTTCAGGGGCTTTGTCTGAACCGCCGCAGGCGCTCAAAACCAAAGCCGTCCAAGCAGAAAGGCCAAAATGGCGTAAAGTTCGTGTATTCACAGCGTGTCTCCAAAATTAAACTACGTTTATAGGGGAAACCCTATCATAAGTCCAAATGAGCAATGATTTTGCACCAATTGTGGACAAAATGCACGCCCAAGTCGTCATTTTTTTACACGCTTCAATGCCGCCCAAGTCGCATCCAACGCCAGCCGCGCTTTGTGCACCAGTTCGTCAATGTTGTCATGGCTCATGACCAATGGCGGGGCGATAATCATTCGATTACCGACCGCACGCATGACCAAGCCGTGCTCAAAACAAAAACCACGGCACAGCAAGCCAACGTTGTCATCGTCGTCAAACGCTACATTTTTTTCTTTGTCTTTCATCAGCACCAAACCACCGACCATGCCCATAGTTTGCGCATCAGCCACCAGCGGATGGTCGTTCAACGCCTCAAATTGGCGTTTTAAATACGGCCCGGTGTCATTTTTGACCACCTCAACAATGTTTAAATCGTGCATGAGTTGGATATTGGCCAGTGCAACCGCACAAGCGACGGGGTGTCCCGAATAGGTGTAACCGTGGTTAAAATCACCGTCGCGGTACAAGACATCCACCACACGCTCGCTGACCATTGCGCCACCCAGCGGGATGTAGCCCGAAGTCACGCCTTTGGCAAACGTCATAAAGTCAGGCTGCGTGCCCATGGTCTCGCAGCCAAACATCGTGCCCAAACGAGCAAAGCCGCAAATCACTTCATCGGAAATCAGCAAAATGCCGTATTTGTCGCAAATGCGTTGAATTTCAGGCCAATACGTGGCGGGCGGGATAATCACGCCCCCCGCACCTTGCACGGGCTCACCAATGAATGCGGCGACTTTATCCGCGCCGACCTCTAAAATTTTGTCCTCCAACCAACTGGCCGCAAGCGTGCCAAACTCGGCCTCAGACACGCCCAGTTGTGCGCCAACTTCGCGGTAATACGGCTGCTCAATGTGCACAATCCCTGCAATCGGCAAATCGCCTTGCTCGTGCATGCCCGTCATGCCGCCCAGCGATGCACCCGCGACCGTTGAGCCGTGGTACGCATTTTTACGGCTGATGATGACTTTGCGCTGCTTTTCGCCCAAAATATCCCAATAACGGCGCACCATGCGCACAATCGTGTCATTCGACTCTGAACCTGAGCTGCTGAAAAACACGTGTTTGAACTGCGGCGGCGTGATGTCGGCCAATTTGGCCGCCAACGCAATCGCTGGGGTCACCGAGGTGTTGAAAAAACTGTTGTAAAATGGCAGCGTTTGCATTTGTTGCGTGGCCGCATCGACCAGCGACTGCTGACCATAACCCATATTCACGCACCACAGCCCGCTCATGCCGTCCAAAATCTGGTTGTCGTTGGAGTCCCAAATATGCACGCCGCTGGCCCGCGTGATGATGCGCGAGCCTGTTTGCGCCAACTCAGCATGGTTGGTGAACGGGTGTAAGTGATGGGCGGAGTCTTGTTGTTGCCAAAATTCAGTTGAAAATGTTTTCATAGCCAAGTCCTTTCGGTTGGTGGAGCACAGAGTGTAGAGGATGCACCCGCGCTACGAACAACTGGCTGGCAACCGTACCCTAAAGTGGCTGCTCAACCCGCAAGGATTTTATGCTCACCCTCACACCCATTCCCTGCCGCAGCGACAACTACATCTGGCTGCTGCACAACTCGCGCGATGCGTGGGTGATTGACCCGTCACTGGCCGAGCCTGTGCTTGATTATTTGCGAGCGCACAACTTGCGGCTGCGCGACGTGCTCATCACCCATCATCATTTTGACCACGTGGACGGCATTGACGGTTTGCGCGGCGTGTTGATGGGGCGCGTGATTGGCGCGTCGGCACGGATTGCCGCACTTGACGAGGTGGTGATTGCGCCGTGCACGTTGCAACTGGCGGCAGATGTGCGCATTGAGGTTTTGCCCAATGCGGGGCACACCTACGATCATGTGAGTTATTTTATGCCGCACGCCACGTCGCCGATTGTGTTTTGTGGCGACACATTGTTCAGCGGCGGCTGCGGGCGGATTTTTGATGGCACAGTGGCGCAATTGTTCGCCAGCCTTGAGCGTTTGGCGCAATTGCCTGACCAGACGCTGGTGGCCTGTGCGCATGAATATACGTTGAGTAATTTAGAGTTTGCCTTGGCGATTGACCCGCAGCACGTTGAAACTTTGGCACATCAAGCGCGAGTGCAGGCTTTGCGGGCAAAAAACGAGCCGAGTTTGCCGAGCAGTTTGGCATTGGAAAAACGCATCAACCCGTTTTTGCGTTGTTTGCGTTTGGATGAGGATTGGCGTGGGAAATTACAGGCTTTTGCCCGCCAGCGCGGGGTTGCGGCCAGCGCAGCAACCCCACTAGAGGCGTTGACGCTGTGCCGCCAACTCAAAGATGCGTTTTAATCAAAAGTTGGGTTTGCGCTTTTCGATGAATGCGGTCATGGCTTCGCGGGCATCTGCCCCTTGCAGCAGTTGAGCAAACGCGGCGATTTCGGCATCTAACGCCTGTTGCAGCGCATCCGCGTTGGCCGCTTTGAGCAGGCGTTTGGTTTCACGCAACGCAGCAGGACTTTTTTCAGCCAAACGGTGCGCTTGATGGGTGGCGTAGCGTAAAGTCTCGTGATGCGGCACAATGCGGCTGACCAATTGCAAATCCAAGGCTTCTTGCGCGGTGAAAAACTCACCAAACATGAGCTTTTCACTCGCTCGCAAATGCCCCGCGCGTTGCGCCAACAACAGACTTGAGCCGCCTTCAGGACACAACGCAAGGTTGACAAACGGCAACTGGAACTTGGCATCCTCACCAGCCGCCACAAAGTCCGCATGCAACAATAACGTCACGCCCACACCGACCGCCACCCCGTTGACCCCAATCACCAAGGGCTTGCGTAAATCACGCAGGGTGTAGAGAAACTGCACCACGGGGCTGGACTCGCCCTTGAGCGGGCTGCTCAAAAAGTCATTTAAATCATTGCCCGCGCAAAACATCTCAGGCAGGCCGTACAACAAAATCACCCGCACATTGTCATCTTGTTCATAGTCGCGCATGACCTCAACCATGGTTTGGTACATGGCACTGGTGAGCGCGTTTTTGCGCTCGGCGCGATTGATTTGAATGTGGCCGACGTGTTGCGCGTCGATGTGATGCAAAATATCCATAAGCACTCCAATCAAGCCACGTTGGCCGCGGCAATATACAACCGAACAATGGCAAAAACGCCGACAAACCACATAGCAGAACGCGCACTGGCCCAGTTTTTGGCATAGCACAGCATATGCGCCACTCGCGCGGCGATGAACACACTCGCCCACAAATTAAGCGTCGCGCCATCCACACCGCGCCACGAGGCGAGCAGCAGGGCGGGCGCAAACATCATCAAGGCTTCCCAAGCATTGCTTTGCGCCGCAACCAAACGCTTGCCAACCGAGTGGGCAGGCAGTTTGTCTAAAAAATCACGCGGGTGGTGATTATCATAACCCCCCTGTGAAATCTTAGCCGCCGCTGCGGCAACAATCGGTAAAAAGCTAGCGACCAAAAGCATCCAATGGGCCAATAACATGAGCTTTCCTTATAACCGTTCGATAATGCCAGCCGCGCCCATGCCCGTGCCAACACACATGGTGACCATGCCGTAGCGGCCACCTGTGCGGCGCAAACCGTGCAAAACCGTGGCTGCGCGAATCGCACCCGTCGCGCCCAGCGGATGACCCAGCGCAATTGCGCCGCCCAGCGGATTGATTGTGCTCACATCCATGTCTAAGTCTTGAATCACCGCCAAGGCCTGCGCGGCAAAGGCTTCGTTCAATTCAATCCAATCCATGTCGGACAATTGCAAACCTGCGACCTTGAGCGCAGCAGGAATCGCTTCTTTCGGGCCAATCCCCATGATTTCAGGCGGCACGCCGCGCACCGAAAACGACACAAAACGCCCCAGCGGCGTGAGGTTGTGCTCTTTGAGGATTTTTTCAGAAACCAGCAACAACGCACCCGCACCGTCGGACATTTGCGACGAATTACCCGCCGTCACGCTGCCCCGCGCGGCAAACACGGGTTTGAGTTTGCCCAAACCGTCCACCGTGGTTTCAGCACGTGGGCCTTCGTCTTGTGCCACGGTAAAGCCGCGTGTGCGCAGTTCTTGCCCCACCAAATCCACACCGACATCGCTCACGTCAAACGGCGTGATTTCAGCGTCAAAATGCCCTGCGGCTTGCGCGGCCAAAGCCTTTTGGTGCGACTGTGCGGCGAATTCATCTTGCGCTTGGCGCGAAATGTTCCATTGCTTGGCGACATTTTCAGCGGTCAAACCCATGCCATAGGCAATCCCTAGGTTTTCGTCTTTGGTGAAAATCGCAGGATTCATGTCGGTCAAAATCGTGTTCATCGGCACCATGCTCATCGACTCCGCGCCCGCTGCAATCATCACGTCGGCTTGACCCGTGCGAATGCGGTCGGCGGCCATCGCCAACGCTGTCACGCCTGAAGCGCAATAGCGATTGACGGTCACGCCGCCAATGGTATTGGGCAAACCCGCGAACAGCACGCCCATCCGCGCCATGTTCAACCCCTGCGGGCCTTGCGGAATCGCGCAGCCAACAATCGCATCTTCGACCAAACTGGGGTCAAGTTGCGGGACTTGCGCCATAACGCTTTTGAGCACATGGGCGAGTAAATCATCAGGGCGCGTGTTTTTAAACACCCCGCGCGGGGCTTTGCCCACGGGCGTGCGCGTGGCGGCAACAATGTAAGCGTCTTGTAGTTGAGTCATTTGTCGTTCTCCTTAATTGCGAACAGGTTTGCCATTGGACAACATGCCCATGATGCGTTCTTGAGTTTTGGGTTGCGCCAAGGCCGCAATGAAGTTTTGTCGCTCCAACTTGAGCAACCACGCTTCGTCAAGCAATGTGCCCGCTTCAACGCCACCGCCTGTGACAATGCTGGCCACGCGGGTTGCCAATTCGCCGTCGTAACTCGAAATAAACCCGCCGTCGCGCATGTTGGCAATAATGGATTGCAAAGTCGCTTGTACCGAGCGACCCGCCGCACTGATGGTTGCCCCCGCCAACGGTGGGCGATAACCTGATTCGGCCAAGGCCACGGTTTGCGCTTTGGCCACGTGCAACAATTCATGCACGTTGAACACCACGGTGTCTGTGGCCGCCAAATAGCCCATACTTTGCGCTTCACGGGCTGATTTCGACACTTTAGCCATCGCAATATTGGTGAACCACGGTTTGACGTATTCCGTCAAATTGGTCACGCCATACGCGCCTGCGGCTTGCGCCGCGCGCAAAGCGGCTTCTTTCAGGCCACCGCCTGCGGGCACGAGACCCACGCCCAATTCAACCAAACCGATGTAGGTTTCAAGATGCGCCACACGCTGAGCGCAGTGCATGGCAAACTCGCAGCCGCCGCCCAAGGCCAAGCCCGCCATGGCCGCAACCACAGGCACTTGCGCGTATTTGATGCGCATGGCAGTGTCTTGGAACTGCGCGACAAACGGTTCAACCGCTTGGGCACCACCTTTCATAAACAACGGCATGGCGGCCTGTAAATCCGCACCCGCCGAAAACGGCCCGCCCGTCAACGACGCGGGCTGCCAAATCACCAAACCTTTGTAACCTTGCTCGGCCAAGTCAATCGCTTTTTGTAAGCCTGCCAAAACATCGGGGCCGATGGTGTTCATTTTGGTTTTAAACGAGGCAATCAGCACGTCATCATTTTGATGCCACACGCGAATCGCATCGGACTCAAACACGGTCGTGCCCGCCACGCTCGGCGCAGTCGCCGCTTCGCCCAACAGTGCCGCGGGGAATAATTGCCGTGCATAAACAGGCAAGTCTGAGCGTGGCACAAAGGCTTTTTTCGCGGGCGAATACGAGCCTGCCGCGCTGTGCACGCCATCGACTTCGCTCACCCAAGCAGGTAACGGTGCGCTGGACAAAGCTTTGCCTGCGGCAATATCATCAGCGACCCATTGCGCGATTTGCGTCCAGCCTGCGGCTTGCCATGTTTCAAATGGGCCTTCGTTCCAGCCAAACCCCCAGCGAATCGCAAAATCAACGTCGCGGGCATTGTCGGCAATTGAGTCCAAATGCAATGCAATGTAGTGAAATACGTCGCGGAACACCGCCCACAAAAACTGTGCGTGCGGATGTTCGGTTTCGCGCAATAATTTAAACCGCTCGGCTGCGGGGCGTTTGAGGATGCGGGCGACCATTTCATCGGCTTTCGCGCCGCTCTCAACGTACTCGCCTGTTTGCGGGTTGAGCACTTTTATCTCTTTACCAACTTTTTTGTAAAAGCCCGCGCCTGATTTTTGCCCCAACGCGCCTTGCGCGACCAAACTTTGCAGCACCGCTGGCACGGGGTAAACACTGGCAAATGGGTCGTCTTTGAGGTTGTCGTCCATAGTTTTAATCACGTGCGCCATGGTGTCTAGCCCGACCACATCAGCCGTGCGGAAGGTCGCAGACTTGGCACGGCCAAGCTTTGCGCCCGTTAAGTCATCGACCACGTCAAATGACAAGCCGTATTTTTGCGCTTCAGCCATGGTGGCCAAAATCGAAAACACACCGACGCGATTGGCGATGAAGTTAGGCGTGTCTTTGGCGCGCACCACGCCTTTGCCCAGTGTGGTGGTGACAAAACTCTCCAGTTTGTCCAATGTGCTGGTAGCGGTGGTGGCAGTGGGAATCAACTCAACCAAGTGCATGTAGCGCGGCGGATTGAAAAAATGCACGCCGCAAAAGCGGGCTTTGAGTTCATCCGAGAACCCATTGGATAACTCGGTAATCGACAAGCCAGAAGTGTTGCTGGCAAAAATCGCGTGCGCGGCCAAGTGTGGCGCGACTTTGGCGTATAAATCATGTTTCCAATCCATGCGCTCGGCAATCGCTTCAATCACCAAGTCACAATCGCTCAACTGGTCTAAGTTAGTCTCGTAATTGGCCGCTTTAAGGTAAGCGCTGTCGCCAGCCTGTGCCAATGGTGCGGGCGAGAGTTTTTTCAACCCCGCAACCGCTTTGTTGACCACAGCGTTTTTATCGCCCGTGGGCGCGGCCAAGTCAAACAACACCACGGGCACTTTAGCGTTGACCAAATGCGCAGCAATTTGCGCGCCCATCACACCTGCGCCCAAAACGGCGACTTTACGAATGACCAGATGATTCATCTTTTCACATCCTTTGTTTCAGACAAAATAAAACGCGGCAAGCACTCAAGCTCACCGCGCTGCGATTGACATTAACGCACACGTTGCCATGTTTGGTTGCGCCCCAAAGCACTGATGCCTTTGTAGCCGCGCACAATCATAGTGCTGCCGTTGTCTTTCAGACTCACACTGTATGTGCTGCCTGTTTTGGGGTCTTGAATCCGACCGCCGCCGTATTCGTTGCCACTTTCGGCTTTCACACCCCACATGATGGTTTGACCAACCAAGTTTTTACCGTGAAATTCGCCTTCGCAAACTTCACACACCGCCGGACCGTTCAAAACTTCAGCAATGCGTCCCACGTATTTGCCACCTTCATTGGTAATGCGCACCAATGACTTGGCTTGCCCTGTCTTGTCATCAATCGTGCGCCACGTGCCCACAGGGTCGGCCATCGCCGCAGCCGATACAGTCAAGCCTGCCGCAATTAAGCTTAGTTTTTGCCATGTTTTCATTTCAATCTCCTATTTGTTGAAAATTAAAACCACGCGTCTTGCATTTCACTCAAGACCGCATTGCCTGCGCGAGCCTGACGAATGTAAGCGGCGGTTTCGGGCAACAGTTTAGCAAAGTAAAATCGAGCCGTGGCCAATTTGGCTTTATAAAAGTCGTCCGAATCTTGGTGTTTCAAGGCCACTTGCGCCATTCTCGCCCAAAAATAGGCAAAAACCATGTGCCCAACCACCCGTTGATACGGTACAGAAGCCGCCCCCACTTCGTCTGGATTGACCATGGCTTTCATGGCAAGCTCCGTCGTGAGCTTCTCTACTTTAAGCGCAATATCACCCAATGGGTTGACAAATTCTTGCATATTCGGCACAACGCCGTGCTCTTCCACAAATTCACGCACCAACGCACCGAACTTTTTGAGTTTGGCACCCATATCACCCAACACTTTGCGGCCGAGCAAATCCAAAGCCTGAACGCCATTGGTGCCTTCGTAAATTTGGGTGATGCGTGCGTCACGCACATATTGCTCCATACCCCACTCAGCAATAAAACCATGCCCACCGTAAATTTGTACACCATGGTTGGTGCACTCAAACGCATTGTCGGAGATGAAGGCTTTGATAATCGGCGTAAGCAAGGCAACCATATCGGCCGCCTCGCTGCGTACGGACTCATCAGGATGCGAGAGCTCTTGGTCGATTTGCAGCGCAATCCAATACGTGAACGCCCGCGCACCTTCGGCGTACGCGCGTTGCGTGAGCAACATGCGGCGCACGTCGGGATGGACGACAATCGGATCGGCTTCTTTTTCAGGGGCTTTTGCACCTGACAAGGCGCGCATTTGCAAGCGGTCTTTGGCGTAGTTGCGTGAATTTTGATAGGCGATTTCAGTCAAGCCCAAACCTTGCATACCCACGCCCAATCGTGCGGCGTTCATCATGACAAACATCGCTTGCAAGCCCTTGTGCGGCTCGCCCACCAACCAGCCTGCCGCGCCGTCCAAATTCATCACACAAGTTGAGTTGGCGTGAATCCCCATCTTATGCTCAATTGAGCCGCAAAAAATCGGATTGCGCTCACCCACAGAGCCATCAGCATTGGGTAAAAACTTGGGCACTAAGAATAAAGAAATGCCTTTCGTGCCTTTGGGCGCATCAGGCAAACGTGCCAACACGAGGTGCAAAATATTGCTCACCATATCGTGTTCGCCACTGGAGATGAAAATTTTGGTGCCGTGAATCGCGTAACTGCCATCCGCATTCGGTGTGGCTTTGGTGCGCAACAAACCAAGGTCGGTGCCGCAATGCGGCTCTGTCAAACACATGGTGCCCGACCATTCACCTGACGCCAATTTGGGCAAATACGCATTTTTCAGCTCATCCGTGCCATGCGCGTGCAAGGCTTCGTATGCGCCGTGACTCAAGCCTGGATACATCGTCCACGCAACGCTCGCCGTGTTGAGCATTTCATACAGTGCATTGTTGAGGGTAATCGGCAAGCCTTGCCCGCCATACTCAGGGTCACACGACAATGCAGGCCAACCTGCGGCGACGTATTGCTGATAAGCGTCTTTAAAACCCGCGGGCGTGGTCACTTGTGTGTCGTGCCAATGGCAGCCCTCGTGGTCGGCAGGCTGATTGAGTGGAAAAACCACTTCAGCGGCGAACTTGCCTGCCTCTTCAACCACCGCATTGACAGTGTCTGCATCAATTTCAGCATAGTTCGGAATGGTTTTAAAAACCGACTCAACATTCAATAATTCGTGCAATACAAACTGCATGTCGCGCAATGGCGGTACATATGAACCCATCTTACCCTCCGATAAAAACGCACCTCAAAATATTAAGGCGTGCATTGATACTGTTGCAAAATTCGGTCAAACACTTGGCGTATTAAGGCCGGCCCCGTGCTTCGCCCCATCAAACGTGCATTGTGGTGAAAACCCAACGCATACGAGTATAACTCAAACAACACCAAATCAATTGGCGCATCAGAACGCAATTGACCCGTTTCAAAGCACTGGCGAATCGCGCGTTCAAGCTCTTTTTCCCAGTCCTCAATCATGCGCACCAACTCATCGCGCACCGCGCCTGGGCGATCATCGTACTCCACGCCACCTGAGATATACAAACAACCTTGCTCGGTTTCTTGCCCCAAGCGCGTGAACCAATTGCCCAAAATCGCTTTTAAACGAGCCAAACCACGAGGCTCTAACACCGCGGGCTTCAACACCGCGTTCAAAAAGCGAATCTCATACTCTTTGAGCGTGGCAATCAGCAAATCTTCGCGCGAACCAAAGTGCGAAAAAACGCCACTTTTGCTCATGCCTAGGCGATCCGCCAAAATACCTATCGTCACGCCTTCAAGCCCATCACGCGACGCCACGTCAAGCGCAGCATCCAAAATTGCCGCTCGGGTTAAATCACCCTTGCGAACGGCCAAATGACTCATGTCATTCCTTTCGACTAAAATCGAACGCTCGTACTATTTTGTACCACTCACCATTGGCTGTCAATGAAATTTTTGAGTGCCAATGATTTTTTGCGTTCAAAAACAAAAAACACAACACAACGACCTCAAATCTCGCTCTGCTGCGCCGCCCACATCGCGGCGTATTCGCCGTTTTTCTCCAACAACTGCGCGTGTGTGCCGCGCTCGGTGATGCGCCCGTCATTAAAGACCAAAATCTGCTCGGCGTGGACAATGGTCGATAAGCGATGCGCAATCACTAGCGTGGTTCGGTTTTGTGCGGCTTCGTCGAACGCGGATTGGATGGCTTTTTCGGCGTGGGTATCAAGCGCGGAGGTGGCTTCGTCAAAAATCAAAATCGGGGTGTTTTTGAGCAGCGTGCGGGCAATCGCCACGCGTTGTTTTTCGCCGCCTGAGATTTTGAGGCCGCGCTCGCCGACAGGGGTGTCAACTCCTTCGGGCAGGCGTTTGAGAAAGTCGCCCAAGTGCGCGGCATGCGCGGCGGCGAGCACTTCGTCTGCGCTGGCGTCGGGGCGGCCATAGCGGATGTTGTAGCCGAGCGAGTCGTTGAACAGCACAGTGTCTTGCGGCACAATGCCGATGGCGCGACGCAGGCTTTTTTGCGTCACGGCTTGAATCGGCTGGCCGTCAATCAAAATCTCGCCGCTTTGTACGTCATAAAAACGAAACAATAAGCGCGACAAAGTCGATTTGCCCGCGCCGCTTTTACCGACCACCGCTGTGGTGGTGTTCGGCTCAATCACGAATGAGACATCGTGCAAAATTTCTCGATTGGGGTTGTAGTGAAAATTCACGTTTTTGAACTCAATCCGCCCGTGCGCGACGTTCAAATCAGGCGCGTGCGGCGCGTCAGCGACTTCGACGTCTGAGCCGAGCAGGTCGAACATTTTGTCCACATCAATCAGCGACTGCTTAAGCTCGCGGTACATCACGCCCAGATTGTTGAGCGGCACATACAATTGCAGCATCAAAGTGTTGACCAGCACAAAGTCACCCAAACTCAAACTGCCCGCCACCACGCCGCGCGTGGCGTACCACAGCACCCCGATGAGGGCGGTGGAAATAATCATTTGTTGGCCCAAGTTCAAGGCCGACAACGAACTTTGCGACGAAATCGCCGCGCGGCGAAAATGCCCCAGCCCTTCGTCGTAGCGTTGCGACTCAAACTGCTCGTTGTTGAAGTATTTCACCGTTTCAAAATTGAGCAGCGAATCGACCGCTTTTTGATTGGCTTTTGAATCCATTTCATTCATCTTGCGGCGATACTGCGTGCGCCACTCAGTGATACCGACCGTATAAACGATGTACAACGCCAGCGCAGCGGCGGTGATGAGCACAAACACCATATCGTACTTCGTCCATAAAAAAACCAGCACCAGCAGCATTTCAATCATCGTCGGCACAATCGTCATGAACGAAAAGCCAATCAACGTGCGCACGCCGCGATTGCCGCGTTCAATGTCGCGCGTCAGCCCGCCCGTTTGGCGGCTCAAATGAAAACGCAGCGACAACTGATGCAATTGGTCAAACACCCGCAGCGACAAAATCCGCGCCGCGTTTTCGGACACCCGAAAAAACACAATCTCACGAATTTCGCTAAACAGCGTCTGCGCAATCCGCAACGCGCCATAGCCAACCAGCAGCCCCAGCGGCACCAACAACGCGCCTTGCACCGTCGGACTTGGCGCGAGCGCGTCCACAATGTGCTTCAAAATCGTCGGAATCCCCAGCGTGGCGACTTTAGCCAACACCAGCGCGGTAAACGCAATCAAAACACGGTATTTACTCGCCCAAATATACGGCCACAGGCTTTTAATGGTCGCCCAATCGGAGCGGGATTTGGTGGTGTGAATGGGGGGCGAGGAGGTGTGGAAACGGGACATAATGTTTTTAATCAAATTTTCATAAACAAAACAAGGGCGGGAAAAATCCGCCCTTGTTTTTCGTGCAAATAACAGTTTTTAATCTTTAGAAACAATACCTTTAATTGAGTCAATCAAGCTCTTCACATTCTCTGTTAAGTTTTTTACACTCTCTGTAACCTCTTCAGGAATTAGAGCTTGTTCCTCTCGATTTTTTGGGAAAATTGCTTTCATCGTAATGAAAAAAATCAAAACCATTGAAATCAATAACTCTGCGAGTATCAACAAAAAATGCCAATCTGGGAGCGTTGATTGCTGTGAATCAGATGATTGCTTTAATGGCACTACAACTTGCGGCTCTTGCTTAACAACTGGAGTTGGTGCAGCCTCTTGTTTTTGCACCTCTTGAACTGCAGGAGGGCTAATACTCTTAGCCTCTTGAGGCTTCATTGCGTTGATATAAGAACAAAAACCAAAAGCAAAAAGACAAACTAATATAGTTACCAAAGTAAGTGCAAACCAAAACAACCAACTCTTTCGACGCTCTTCAGATTTGCTAATTTGTAAACTTGCATTGATTCTAGCAAGGTCGTTTGAACTCCCCCGAACATTCAACTCACCCTGACTTACATTTTCACCCACGCTCGTCTCCTTTTTTATCGCACCCAACCCAAATTTTTAAGCCTATTAACCATTGCTGTCGTAGAAACATTCAATGCTTCTGATAGTGCCTCAACGGTAACGAGGTTTTTATCTTTAATCAACCACCCGACCACTTTAGACGGCATTAACAACTCGGCAGCAAATCGATTGGCTTGTGTTTCTTGCACATTTTGCCCCAATTCAAAACTTCTGCTGGTATCTCGAAATTTTTTACCGTCTTGTAAATGGCCAAGCACATAATGGCCTATCTCATGAGCAACAGTAAATCTCTGTCTAGTTTCAGACTCTAAGGCGTTGTAGGTGCAATAAGGAATCGAGTTTTTCAACTCAATGTAACCGCTGACTGCCAACTCTTCAAAAGTAGGGTTAAGTACAATCCCCATTTTTTGTGCTATACCCATAACATCCACGGGTATAAAACCATCCCAACATCTATCGAGGACTTGTTGCGCATTCATGTTCATAACAACCTCCTAGTAAACATAAATCAAAAAGCCTTACTCAAATAAACCTTGAGTTTATAGCGACTTAAGCGATTGATTATAACTGAGCAATACAAAAATTAATATTTGAATTTTCAGACGTGGTAAAAAAGCCAAAATTTAACCACCAGCCGCACAAGGCGGGTGGCGGCCAAGTGCATGATTAATGATGCTGCGGGCGGTCGTTGATTTTTTCAATCCACGCCATCATTAAGGCGGAGACCACAAAAATCATGTGAATCGAGCCTTGCGCAATCAGTTCGCGATCCGTGACTTTGCCCATGTCCATAAACGACGACAAGAGGTGAATCGACGAAATGCTGATAATTGCCATCGACAATTTGACTTTGAGCACGCCCGCGTTGACGTGGCTGAGCCATTCGGGTTGGTCGCGGTGGCCATCAAAATCGACGCGGGAGACAAAAATATCGTAGCCGCCGATGATAATCATAATCAACAAATTGGCAATCATGACAATATCGACCAAGCCGAGCACCATGAGCATGATGTCGGTTTCGTCCATCGTACCGAGCCACGTGCCTGTGACCAAGTGGCTGAGTTCTTTCAGAAATTTATAAACGTACACGCATTGGGCGACAATCAGACCCAAATACATGGGCAACTGCACCCAACGTGAGAAAAAAATAATGTGGCTTAACGTTTTAGGCATATCAAACAAAAGTAATGGTGTGTTGTTGGTGGGTATTGAAATCGGTTTTAAAAGTGTCACTGGCGCACGGCTCTTCATCAAAGGCAATATCGCCCTCGGCGACTTCGGTTTCAACGGTTAAGCCTTTGAAATCAAACATTTTACCGTCCAGCAAATGCGACGGCACAATGTTGCCCATGGCGGAGAACATGCTCTCGACCCAGCCTTTTTTGGTTTTGTCCCACTCGTTAATCATGGCTTTCATGGCTTGGCGTTGCAAATTATCTTGCGAGCCGCACAGATTGCACGGAATAATCGGGTAGTTTTGCACCACAGCGTAGCGCTCTAAATCGCGCTCAATCACGTAGGCGAGCGGACGGATGACCACGTGTTTTTTATCATCCGAAACCAATTTAGGCGGCATGGCTTTGAGTTTGCCACCATAAAATAAGTTGAGCAAAAAGGTTTCTAAAATATCGTCCCGATGGTGGCCGAGCGCGATTTTGGTCGCACCTAGCTCGTCGGCGACGCGGTACAAAATCCCACGGCGCAAACGCGAGCACAGCCCGCAGGTGGTTTTGCCCTCTTCAATCACGCGCGAGACAATCGAGTAGGTGTCTTGGGTTTCGATGTGAAAATCAATCCCGCGCTCGCTCAAGTAGTTGGGCAGCACTTCGGCGGGGAATCCTGGTTGTTTTTGGTCGAGATTGACCGCGACAATGTCAAAATGAATCGGCGCACGGGCTTTGAGTTTGAGCAAAATATCGAGCATGGCGTAGCTGTCTTTGCCGCCCGACAGGCAAACCATGACTTTGTCGCCGTCTTCAATCATGTTGAAGTCGCCAATCGCTTCGCCGACTTGGCGGCACAGGCGTTTTTCGAGTTTTTTGTTTTCAAACTGAACTTTTTGTTCAGCTTTGGTGAGAAATTCGGTCATTTTCGGTTCAAAAATCTTTTAAAAACAGGATTTTACCCGAAAACGACCCGCCGCGCCTTAGCGGATGTACCACGCGCCCACACCAATCGCGTCGCAATCGGGGTAAATGTCGGTTTTTTCAGAGGCAATGTACGCGCCAACAATTGATGGTTTGCTCAACAAGGTCTGTGCAATGCGGTCACATAAAGTCTCTTGCAGTTGAATATGCCCCGCCAAGGCGTGCTCGCGAATCGTATTGCGCACAAAGTCATAATCGACCACTTCATCCAGCCCATCGTGCTGCGGGCTGGCCGACTCACGCTTGACATAGGCGGTGACGTTGAACACCATCGACTGCGGCGCATCTTTTTCAAAGTCGTACACGCCAATAGACACCTGCAAGCGATAGTTGCGCACAAAAATACTGCGGCAATTGTGTAAAATCTCTGCCGTCGCAGCGTTATAAGGATGGGGCATCATATGCAAAGTTCAATTCGTTGAAAGTGCCGTCATTTTACATGTCCGCACACGAAGTGCTTGGACTATTGATGTAACACAGTTACAATGCGACACACAAAATTTGTAGTTTAAAGAGGGAGTTTGACCATGAGTACTGAAGCGAATCCTATGCAACATTTAACACCAACCGAGCGCGTGAACGACCCTGCGCACTTAAAATCCGAAATCTTGGCCAAACTGGCCTATGTGGTCGGCAAAGACCCCGTCGCCGCCAATCCCAACGACTGGCTGACCGCAACGATTATGGTCGTGCGCGACCACGCCGTCGACCGCTGGATGGCGACCACGCGCGAGAATTATCGCACCGAGAAAAAGCGCGTTTATTATCTGTCGCTTGAGTTTTTGATTGGCCGTTTGTTGCGCGACGCGATGAACAACTTAGAATTGACCGAAGGCTTGCAGCAAGCCTTGTCCGAGTTGGACGTCAACATCGACTTCATCCGCGAACTCGAACCCGACGCCGCACTGGGCAATGGCGGCTTAGGCCGCTTGGCCGCGTGCTTTATGGAGTCTATGGCCACCGTTGGCGTGCCTGCGTATGGCTATGGCATTCGCTACGACCATGGCTTGTTCCGCCAAGCAATTGAAGACGGCTGCCAAGTCGAATACCCCGAAAATTGGTTGAACTTTGGCGACCCGTGGGAGTTCCCGCGCCGCGAATCTAAATACAAAATCGGCTTTGGTGGCTCGGTTGAGATCAGCACCGACTGGGACGGCGCAACCACGTCAAACTGGAAACCCGCCGAAATCGTTGAAGCCATCGCCTACGACACCCCTGTGGTGGGTTGGCGCGGTGAAAAAGTCAACACGCTGCGCTTGTGGCGCGCGCAGTCGCTCAACCCGATTAAACTCGATGCGTTCAACCATGGCGACCACATCGGCGCGTTGTCCGACTCGACCCGCGCGGCGAGTATTTCACGCGTTTTATACCCCGCTGACGAATCGGCGGCTGGGCAAGAGTTGCGCTTGCGCCAAGAGTTTTTCTTCACCTCCGCTTCGTTGCAAGACATTTTGCGCCGCCATTTGCAGCAATACAGCACGCTGGACAACTTGGCCGACAAAGTGGCGGTGCAAATGAACGACACCCACCCCGCGCTGGCCGTGGCCGAGTTGATGCGTTTATTGGTCGACCAGCACAACCTCAAATGGGACGCGGCTTGGGCCACCACGCAAGCGGTGTTGTCGTACACCAACCACACTTTGTTGCCTGAAGCCCTCGAAACATGGTCGGTCAATTTGATGGAGCGCATGTTGCCGCGCCACATGCAAATCATTTACACGATTAACGCGCGATTATTGACCGACGTGAAAGCGGCAGGTTTTTCAGAAGCCATTCTCGAAAAAGTCTCACTCATCGACGAGCATGGCGGCCGCCGCGTGCGCATGGGCAATTTATCGTTCGTGGGCGCACACAAAGTCAACGGCGTGGCGGGCTTACACTCGGACTTGATGAAAGTCACAGTATTTAAAGAATTGCACCAAGTTTTCCCCGACCGCATCACCAACAAAACCAACGGCATCACGCCGCGCCGCTGGTTGATGCAAGCCAATCCGTCGCTCACCGCGCTGTTGCGCGAAACAATTGGCGACGGTTTTATGGACGACGCGACGAAGTTACGCGACCTGATTCCATTTGCGCAAAACGCCGAGTTCCGCGCCAAATTTGCCGAAGTCAAACAAATCAACAAAGCCCGTTTGGCACAGCTGATTTTTGAACGCGTCGGCGTGAAGGTTGACCCGAGCGCGATGTTTGACATTCAAGTCAAACGGATGCACGAGTACAAACGCCAGTTGCTCAATATTCTCGAAACCATTGCGCTGTACAACGACATCCGCGCCAACCCGCACAAAGACTGGGCGCCGCGCGTCAAGATTTTTGCAGGCAAAGCCGCTGCGAGTTACTGGCAAGCCAAGTCCATCATTCGCCTGATTAACGATGTGGGCGCGGTGGTCAACAACGACCCTGCGGTGCGCGATTTGCTCAAAGTCGTGTTCATCCCGAACTACAACGTCTCGACCGCCGAGGTCATCATGCCAGCGGCCGATTTGTCTGAACAAATCTCAACTGCGGGTCTTGAAGCTTCAGGCACGGGCAACATGAAATTTGCCCTCAACGGCGCGTTGACCATCGGCACGCTGGACGGTGCGAACGTCGAAATGCTCGAGCACATCGGCGCGGACAACATCAAAATCTTCGGCATGACCGTGCAAGAAGTCGAAGCCTTACGCGCTGCGGGCTACAGCTCTCGCGCCACCATCGAAGCCACGCCCGCGCTCAAAGAAGTGCTCGACGGCATCGCAGGCGGCACATTTTCGCCGACCGAGCGCGACCGCTACAAAGGTTTGGTCGATATGATGTGGCACTCCGACCACTTCTTAGTCGCCGCCGACTTTGCCGCCTACGCCAAAGCGCAACGCGAGATGGATGCGCTGTGGCATAATCAAGACGAGTGGCAAAAACAAGCCGTCCTCAACACCGCCAACATGGGCTGGTTCTCCTCTGACCGCACGATTCGTGAGTACGCAGATGAGATTTGGAACGTGCCGACGCTGTGATTGCTTGACCTGATGCGACACTTAACTGATAACTTTAAGTGTCGCATCAATAAATCAATAGTGAAGAAAAAATTTACACTAGAGGGGTTGGCTCGCGTTTTAACACGAAGCGGTGGCCACGAAATGACACCTAAACGCCTGTTCAAAACTTAATGACTTTTTCAACTTGGAGGTTAAAGAATGACAGCAATATGGAAGTACGCTTTTGCTATTTTATTAGTTTCAATTTTTTTGTTCATGAGATTTGACTATCAATGGCAACCCGTCTTTGGACAAGGTAAGTATTCTGAGCAATCAAATGCACTTTCTCGACTAATTTGGAATGAGTTTTCTCTCAAAGGAGTGTGTACGGACAAATTTCAAGCTTGTCCACCAGGGCTTTATATTGAAGCCGACAACTCACTAAAAATAAATGAGTATATTTATGGCGTCGATGGAAATGAACATGTTTTTGCGCAATATATTTCTTTATTAACTGACAAAGGTATTGAAGCCACACAAGGTGTGCCTATTGTTATTGAGGGCTATCATGAGTCTCGCGCTTATTATGACCAGCGCGAACATGAGCACGAACGCAAACCATTTTTTAAACTGGAGATTACAAAATGACAATACCTGAAGTTGCTATGAAAGTTGATGTGAATGGCATGCCTCACACGTTTTTGCAAGTTACGCATCCTGATGGTCGGATAGTGGAATATGGCTTAGTGCCTAAAGAGGATGGTCATCCTTTTAGCGCGGGTAAAATTGAAATTACTGGCCAAGGCTATGGAGAAGAAGGAAAGCCTCACGAAAGCACTTTTGAAGCATCCCGTCAAAGTATTAGCATTGAACAATACAATAGTCTGATGAAATACATCAACAACTCAATGGCAAAGCCCCCTTATTACAATGTAACAGGCGACTTGACCCCACTAGGTATGCGGAGTGCCAATTGCACGGGCTGGGCAGTTGAGGGCTGGGAAAAAGCGGGCTTATCCATTGATGCACTTCACGGGAAGCATTGGAATCCTTACGGGCAATGGTTCTACCATCAAATAAACGATTTAATTTCTAAGGAGCAAGACAAAAATCAGCCTTTAATGGCAGGAGCCGAGAAAACGCCGTCCAGAGAAGAAACGCCTGTTAAAAGCGCAGGCCGCATGCGTTTAGACGGATTACTTGCAGCCAGTGAAACAGGTGACGAAAACACCTTAAGGCAAGCCACCTCTGCTTTATACGACTCACCTGTCGGGCAAAAAATCATTGCACAGGCCAATGCCACGGTCAACGCCGATGAGCGGCAACAGGCACATGATGCGCAACAAGCCATAACTCAAGCTCAAGCCAATGCGCCTGTGCGGCGCAGCCCTGTTTTATCATAATCATTCAAAAATGGAGGAAACGATGCAAGAAGATGAGTTAATCGAATTGGTCGATAAAGTCACAACACTAATGGAAAAATACCATCGCGGCACAGACAAAGTCGGGCAAACCTATGCACAAACGGCTCAACGCTTGCAACATGTTTTAGAAACATGCCCCAAGACCATTGACAAATCAATCACCGACGGCCTCCATCGTTTTGAGGCCAGCAGTGAGCGAATCACCACAAAAACGCTCAATCAATTTCAAAAAAAGATGGATGATTTGCTCCATCTCAACAAAATACTGACGTGGAAAATGCTTGTCATTGCGGGCGTTACCGCATTAACACTGGCTCTTGGCGTGATGTTTTTAATTCCTCATTACTATGCTGAAATTCAACGCTATCAGGTCGGGGCGGATATACAAAAACGCTACGCTGAAAGTGACGTTACCCTTTGTGGCAAACAGTTGTGCGGCAAAATGAGTCAAAACGCCAAAAAAGGGGAATACGCCCCAATTGATTTAAAATAATTTACCCTAAGAGACGAGGCCACCCATGCACAGCCAACCCACCTTGGCGCAAGCACTGATTGACGGCGCGACGCCGCCGTTGGACGAGATTCAAGCGATTGTTGACGGTCGCCATCACAACGTTTTTGGCGTTTTGGGTTTACACGACATTGGCGACACCGCCGAGGACGACTCGGGCGACTCGGCGGCGTGGGCGATTCGGGTGTTTGCTCCTGATGCGGCGCATTTGAGCGTTGAAACATTGTCTGGCGAAGTCTTGGCCAGTTTATCCCGCGTGCATGATGCGGGATTTTTTGTGTCGTACATTCCGACTTCAGTTTTGCCCGAACGCGTGCCGTTGATTGTGACCGCATTCAACGCCGACAAAAGCCACTCGTGGCGGTTTGTCGACCCGTATACGTTTGGCCCGGTTTGGGGCCCGATGGACGACTACTTGCTCGCCAGCGGCACGCACATGCAGTTGTGTGACAAACTCGGCGCACACCCGATGATGTTGTCGGGCGTGACGGGCGTGCATTTTGCGGTTTGGGCACCGAACGCGTCGCGCGTGTCGGTGGTCGGCGACTTCAACCACTGGGACGGCCGCCGCCACAGCATGCGCCAGCGCGTGGACAGCGGCGTTTGGGAGATTTTTGTGCCCGACTTGCCCGTGGGCACGGTGTACAAATACGAATTGTTTGACAATCAAGGTCAGCCGCTACCACTCAAAGCAGACCCGTTTGCGCAAGGCTCAGAAATGCGCCCCGCCAACGCGTCCAAAGTGGTCAACACACACGATTTTACGTGGAGCGATGCCGACTACATGGCGCGGCGCAACGCAACCGACCCGCGCAGCGCACCGATGAGCATTTACGAGTGCCACCTCGGTTCGTGGCAACGCGACGAGGCGGGGCAGTTTTTGTCGTATGACGAGTTGGCCGCACGGCTGATTCCCTACGTTCAACGCATGGGCTTCACGCACATTGAGGTGTTGCCGATTACCGAGCATCCGTTGGATGCGTCGTGGGGCTATCAGCCGACGGGGTTGTTTGCGCCAACCGCGCGGTTTGGCTCGCCCGATGGCTTTGCGCGGTTTGTCGATGCGGCGCACGCGGCGGGCATCGGCGTGATTCTCGATTGGGTGCCTGCGCATTTCCCGACCGACGCGCACGGCTTGGCGTTTTTTGACGGCACGGCATTGTACGAGCACGAAGACGTGCGCAAAGGCTTTCACCCCGATTGGAACACCGCGATTTTCAACTTTGGCCGCACCGAAATCAAATCGTATTTGGTCAACAACGCACTGTTTTGGCTCAACCGTTACCACCTTGACGGCCTGCGCGTCGATGCGGTCGCCTCCATGCTTTATCTAGATTATTCGCGCAAAGACGGCGAATGGATTCCCAACGAGCACGGCGGCAACCAAAATCTTGAGGCGATTGAATTTTTGCGCGAAGTCAACCAAGCGATTTACGCGGCGCACAGCGGCGCGTTGATGATTGCCGAGGAATCCACCAGTTTTGCGGGTGTGTCGCACCCTGTGCACAGCGGCGGTCTGGGTTTTGGCTTCAAGTGGAATATGGGCTTTATGCACGACACGCTGGATTATTTCAGCCAAGAACCGATTCATCGCCAGTACCACCACAACGACTTGACCTTTGGTTTGCTGTATGCGTTTTCTGAAAACTTCGTTTTGCCGCTCTCGCACGATGAAGTGGTGCACGGCAAAAAAACCATTCTCGAGAAAATGAGCGGCGACGAGTGGCAAAAATTCGCCAATTTACGCGCCTATTACGCGTTTATGTGGGCGTACCCAGGTAAAAAACTGCTGTTCATGGGGCAAGAATTCGCCCAACGCGCCGAATGGAACGAAAACAAAGGGCTTGACTGGCATTTAGACCAGTACGACACCCACAAAGGCGTGCAAAACTTGGTGCGCGACTTGAACCATGCCTACGCGCAAACCCCTGCCTTGCACCAAAAAGACTGCGACGGCGCGGGCTTTGAATGGCTGGTGGTTGATGACAGCAGCCAATCGGTGTTCGCGTGGTTGCGCCGTGGTAACGCGCACAGCAACCCTGTCGCGGTGATTGCCAACCTCACGCCCGTGCCACGTGCGCACTACCGCGTGCCTGTGCCGTGCGCGGGTTTTTGGCGTGAACTCATCAACAGCGACGCGGCCATTTATGGCGGCAGCAACATGGGCAACATGGGCGGCGTGACCGCGCAGGCGGATGAGTACGGCCAAGCCTATTTAGAACTGACCTTGCCGCCATTGGCCACCATGATGTTTATTTTTCAACCTTGAGGTGACCTCTAAAAGTTAACTTGAACAGAGTCCATACATCAAAAACAACCCACACCGTCATTCCCGCATGTTTTTAGCGGGAATCCAGTGGGGCGCGAAGCGCACCTTTTGCCGTTGATTGGCAAAGGTCAATCAAACGCTTTGCGTTTGGCTGGATTCCCGCTAAAACCGTGCGGGAATGACGAGAGGTTTGTTTTTAGGTTGCTCAACGTTGCAAAATGCATTTTTAGAAGTTGCCTTAAATCCACCCCAAAGAGGAGACAATATGAATAACCTACATTCCAACACCCGACTGACCAAAGACGCGATGGCTTATGTGCTCGCGGGCGGGCGCGGTTCGCGTTTGATGGAAATGACCGATCGCCGCGCCAAGCCCGCGGTGTATTTTGGTGGCAAAACCCGCATCATTGACTTTGCGCTGTCCAACGCGCTCAATTCGGGCATTCGGCGGATTGGCGTGGCCACGCAATACAAAGCGCACAGTCTGATTCGCCACTTGACCCGTGGCTGGAACTTTTTGCGCCCAGAGCGCAACGAGAGTTTTGACATTTTGCCCGCCAGCCAAATGATTTCGGAAGACTCATGGTACAAAGGCACAGCCGATGCGGTGTATCAAAACATCGACATTATCGGCGGCTACAAACCCAAATACATTGTGGTTTTGGCGGGCGACCATATTTACAAAATGGATTACGAAATCATGTTGCGCCAACACGTCGACTCAGGCGCGGACGTGACGCTGGGCTGCCTTGAAGTGCCGCGCATGGAGGCGACTGGTTTTGGCGTGATGCACGTCGATGAACACGACACGGTGATTAGTTTTGTCGAAAAACCCGCCGACCCGCCGTGTATTCCGGGCCAGCCCGACATGGCACTGGCCTCGATGGGGATTTATGTGTTCAACACCGACTTTTTGTTTGACTTGTTGCGTCGCGACGCCGCAGACGAGCATTCTGAACACGATTTTGGCAAAGATATTGTGCCGTACATTGTGCAAAACGGCAAAGCCGTGGCGCATCGTTTCTCTAAATCATGCGTGCGCTCGGAGCACGAAGCCGAAGCCTACTGGCGCGACGTGGGCACAGTCGATGCGTATTGGGACGCGAATCTTGACTTGACCGACATTGTGCCCAAACTCGATTTGTACGACCATGAATGGCCGATTTGGACGCATTCCGAAATCACGCCACCTGCCAAATTCATCCACGACGAAGACGGTCGCCGTGGCATGGCGGTGAGCTCAATGGTTTCGGGCGGTTGCATCATTTCAGGTGCGAGCCTCAAACGCTCTTTGTTGTTCACAGGCGTGGTCGCGCACTCGTACAGCCATTTAGAGGGCGCGGTGGTTTTACCACAAGCGCACATCGGGCGCGGCGCACACTTGACCAATGTGGTGGTCGACCGTGGGGTGATTATTCCCGACAATTTAGTCGTCGGACAAGACCCCATCGCCGATGCGGCACGATTCCGCCGCACCGACAAAGGTGTGACCCTTATCACACAATCTATGCTGAACAATTTGGGCGGCTAACATGGTCAAGAAAAAAGCCGTACCGCCGCTGCATGTTTTGTCGGTGGCCTCAGAAATGTATCCGTTCATCAAAACAGGCGGCTTGGCCGATGTGGTCGGTGCGCTGCCGTTTGCGCTGAACGAGTTGGTCGATGCGCCGCAAAAAATCCACGTCACCACTTTAATACCAGGCTACTTGGTGGTTTTGGCCGCCTTAACCGAATCCAGCGTGGCACTTGAATTGCCGCATTATTTTGGCGGTTCGGCGCGGATTTTGCGCGGCACGGCCGCAGGCGTTGATTTATTCGTTTTGGATGCGCCGCATTTGTTCAGCCGCGCGGGCAACCCGTACAGCGACGCGTCGGGCAACGACTGGCAAGACAACCCCGAACGCTTCGCGGCCTTGTCGCTCGCCGCCGCCATGCTCGGCTGGGGCGCGGTCAAAAGCTACTTACCTGAGGTGATTCATGCGCACGACTGGCAAACCGCGCTCACCCCCGCGTATGTGCATTATTTGGGTGCGAGCAAACATCAGCCCAAAACAGTTTTAACCATTCACAACTTGGCGTTTCAGGGGCAATTTCCCGCCAAATTGTTCGCCCGTTTGGGCTTGCCCGATGCGGCCTACGGCATTCATGGGGTTGAATACTACGGCGGCGTGGGCTACCTCAAAGCGGGGATTCAGTTCGCCAACGCCATTACCACGGTCAGCCCAACCTACGCCACGGAGATTTGCACCCCCGCAGGCGGCATGGGTTTAGATGGCCTGCTGCGCGCGCGTGGCGAATCGGTGAGCGGCGTGGTCAACGGGATTGACATGGCGATTTGGAATCCAGCCAACGATGCGGCCTTGAGCCAAACCTTTGATGCGCAAAGCATTGAGCAGCGCAGCGCGAACAAACGCGCGGTGGAGGCGCATTTCAACTTGCCGCATTCTGATGCGCCGCTGCTGTGCGTGGTCAGTCGTTTGACGTGGCAAAAAGGAATTGATTTAATCATCGAGGCGATTGACGAGATTGTCGCTTCCAACACGCGACTGGTGGTTTTGGGCAATGGCGACAAAGCCCTTGAAGCCGCGCTGTACGCCGCAGTGGCTCAGCATCCTACCCATGTTGGCGTGCATATTGGCTATGACGAGGGCATTTCGCACCTCATGCAAGGCGGTTGTGACGGGATTCTCGTGCCGTCGCGGTTTGAGCCGTGCGGTTTGACGCAATTGTACGGCTTGCGTTACGGTTGCGTGCCGATTGTCGCTAAAGTCGGTGGCTTGGCCGACACGGTGATTGATGCCAATGATGCTGCCGTCACCGCGGGCGTGGCCACAGGCGTGCAGTTTCACGATGTGTCGAAAAACGGCCTGCTCGCCGCGATTGCCCGCACCACGCGTTTGTACCATCAGCCCGACATTTGGCGCAGCATCCAAAGCGCGGGCATGCGCTCGGACGTGGCGTGGCGGCGTTCGGCAGCGCAATACGCGCGGCTGTACCGTGGTTTGCTGTAGATGAATCTTAAAAAGTCGATTTTCCCCCTCATGCTCGGCGGCTTTGGGATTGGCACCACCGAGTTTGTCATGATGGGGATTTTGCCCGATTTGGCACACGATTTACAGGTTTCAATCCCGCAAGCAGGTCATCTGATTTCCGCCTACGCGCTCGGCGTGGTGGTCGGTGCGCCGTCGCTGGTCATGCTGGCCAATCGTTTCGCGCCCAAAACCATTCTTATGGCTTTGATGCTGTTGTTCACGCTGTTCAACGGTTTGTGCGTGCTTGCGCCCAATCATTTCAGTTTGCTGGTGTTTCGCTTTTTGGCAGGTTTGCCGCATGGCGCGTTTTTTGGCGTCGGCGCGGTGGTGGCGGCGCGTTTGGCCGATGAGGGCAAAGCCGCGCAAGCCGTGGCGACCATGTTTTTTGGCCTCACGCTGGCCAATTTGCTCGGCGTGCCGCTCGGCACGTATTTGAGCCATCATTTATCGTGGCGTTGGGCATTTGCACTGGTCGCGCTGACGGGGCTGGTCACGTGGCTGTCGCTGCGCTCATGGATGCCGAACTTAGCCAAAGACAATCCGCACAGCCTGCGCACGCAACTGAATTTTTTCAAAAGTCGCTCGGCGTGGCTGGTCATGCTGGCGACAGCGATTGGCACGGGTGGTTGCTTTTGTTGGATCAGTTATATTGCGCCGTTATTGATTGACATCTCAGGCTTTGCGCCGCATCACGTGCCGTACATTATGGCGTTGGCGGGTGCGGGCATGTGTGTGGGCGCGGTGGCGGGCGGCAAATTGGCCGATGCATTCTCGCCTGAGCGAACCACGGGCGGGGTGTTTTTGGCCACCATTGTGGCGTTGGGACTGGTTTATGCGTTGGCTGACTCACGCGCCGCCATGCTCATCTTGACCTTTGTCACGGGTGCATTGGTGATGGGGATTGCCGCGCCGATTCAAACCCTGATGGTCAACAGCGCGACCAACGCCGAAACACTGGCCTCATCGGTGTTACAAGCCTGCTTCAACATTGGCAACGCGCTGGGTGCATTTTTGGGTGGTTTGCCGCTGGTGGCGGGTTGGGATTATCGTTCGCCCCAACTGGTGGGCATGTTGATGGCCAGCGTTGGGCTGGCCGCCATCGTTTTATTGATTCGTGCAAACCCGCGCAGCTAATTCGGCCGCTTTGCGCTCTTCAATCTGCGCGTGGGTCACATCATCCAACGCGCGGTAGGTTTGCGCCAAGCCAAAATGCGCCGCCACGCTGGGCGCGGCTGCCAAACTGGTTTGAAAATTGACTTTGGCGCGCCCCCACAGTTGCGCTTTGAGGCACAACTGACCTGCGGCGCAATTCAAGGCCGCGTCTTTGGGGTGCGCGCTCGCCCATTCGTCGAGCATTTTGAGCTGCGCCGTATAGGTCGGCTCGCTCGCAGCGGCAACGTACGCATCGAGCAAGCGTGGCCGCCAACTGATGCGCATGGCTTGCTCAATCGCCCGACTCGCCAACACAGGCTCGTTGCGCTGCAACAAACCATTCACATACGCCAATAAAGCGGCATCATCGGCGCGAACGGCGTCGGGCATGTCTTTGTACAGCGACTGCACATATGCGGTAGAAACCGTCGCGTCGCTGCACAACGCCTGTGCGGCACGGGCAAACCATTGGTTTTTAACGCTTAACGAGACATGCCATTTGGGGTCTTTGGCGATTTGCAGCACTTCATGCCAATGGCCTGCTGCGGCGTGCGCCTGAACTTGCAACTCGCGAAAACGCTCGCTGTGTTTGCGCACCGTGGCCGATGCGGCGTCTAGCGCGGCGAGTGCGCCGGTCGCGTCTTGGGCATCGAGTGCCATTTGCGCCCGTTGCAAAGCGGCTGAATCGCTAAAATCAGCATCGTCATCCAAAGTTTTGAGCCAAGTCTGCGCCGCAGCATTTTGCCCCTGCGCTTGGGCGCTGGCTGCGCCCAACAAGGCGGCTAAGCCTGCCGATTGCGGGCTGCGGCTGGCGATTTTTGCCGCTTTATCGGCATGGGCAAAGCGCCCTTCGTGCAGCGCAATGGTGGCGACTTTGACCGAAGCCAAGGCGCGGTCTTCGCGTTTGTGTTCCCGCCACGCGCCGTAGCGCGACGGCGCATTGACCACCGCACGATACACGCGCCAAAACAATAAAGTCACCGCAAACAACCCCAAAAACAACAGCGCAAACACATAAATACTCATGCGCACCTGCAAGCCCGCGACAATGAACTCGGCCGAACCAGGGTAATGGCGCGACGCATAGGCAATCGCACCTGCAATCAGCAATAAAATAAACGTCCAAATCGCTTGTCGCATCACGCACCGCCTTTCACCGCAGCGGCAGGCTCGACAACCGCTGGCGCAGGGAGGGTTTGCGCGGCACGGGCCTCATTGCTCAACTGCACCCGCGCTTGCGCCAAGGCCGCGCTGACGGTGGCAAAATCAGGCGCGGCGGGGAAACTGCTCGCGTCAAGCAGTGGCTTGAGTTTGAGCAGAGCATTGGCATCGGCCCATTGCTCGGCCATGGCTTGTGCAGCTTTGGCGTGGCTTTGCGCTTGCGTCCATTGGCCATTTTGCGCCGCCCATTGCGCCAAATTCAAACGCGCCACCAAGGCTTGTTTGACCAATACTTGAGTACTCGCGTCGAGCGCGGCGCGGTTTTTTTGCTCATCGACCCGTTTGATTTCAATCACGCCTTTCAGGCTGGCCAAAGTTTTTTGCCACCACGTCAACTCACCCGCGCTGCTGGCCACGTCAATCCCTTCGGGCATTTTGACTGCCATGCTGTCAACGTCAAGCAAGCTTTGCGTCAAGGCCGCGCTATAAGTGGCGGTGGGCAAGGGCAGCCACGCTTGCAGTTGCGTTTCAAGTTGCGTTATCGCGGCCAGCGTGGGGGCAAACGCGGCGGCGTTGCTCGCTTGCAATTGCGCCTTGAGGCTTTGCACCTGTTGCAGCGTGCTCGCCGCATCGGCTTGCTGTTTGAAATGCTGCTCAATCATTTGCCACTGCCATTGCGCGTCATAAGCACTGAGTAGAGCGTTGGCTGCAGCGCCGTTGATAGACAACACAATCGACGGCGCAGGGGCGGCCACGGCAGGCGCGTTGTTGGCGATATTGGGACTGGCAGCAGGGGTGCCCGCTTGTGTGCCTTGCATTTGGTTCAACGCCGCTTGCATGTCACCCGCATTGAGCACGGGTGCGTCGGAGACGGGCGGTTTGGCGGGCTCAGCCACGGCGACAGGCGCAGGCTCAACTTTGGCTTGCAACATGGCGGGTAAATAACCATCTAACGCACCTTGTTGATACGCCACATAACCGCCGCCGCCCAAGGCGCCGAGCACAATAAGGTAAATCAAGCCGCGCTTGAAACTGGAGCGTTTTTTAACAGGAGAAGTTTGGGTGTTGTCCATGGCAATCTCGGTTGAAAATGATGCGCCATTGTACAACCGATTATGCGCGATGCGTCAACAAAGCCGCCGACATTTCGTGCGGCGACACGCAGGTGACCCGCACAAAACCGCAGTCTTGTGCGGCTTTGGCAATCACGGGGTGAATACACAGCGCGGGCTGGCGCAAAATTTCGTCCGAACAATTGGCAAGCAAAGCCCGCAGCCCTTCAATACTGGTCAAAGCCACCACCAAACCGTGCTGGCGCATCGCCGCCTCAACCTGCGCACGTTGCGCCGCCTGCCAAACCAACGGTTCGCGCCGATAACACGGCCACACCTCAACGCTCAGGTGCGCCGCCAGCAGGCGTTGACGCAGCACATCGCGCCCCGTTTGCGCCCGAACCAACAGCACCCGCGCCTGCGGTTTGAGTACGTCCGCTTGTGTCAAAGCGCGCCACAACCCGTCGGTGTCTTGCGAATCACCTTCATGCGGCACAATCAACCGCGCAGTCGGCCACGTGCGTGCCACCGCTTGCCCTGACGCCACCCCGACAGCGGCACACCACATGTGGCTGGGCAAGGCCGCCATGCGCTGAGCCGCAAAAAAAACGGCATGTTGGCTCACGCACACCATGCCGTCATACGATTGCGCAAACAATTGCGCCTCAAAAACCTCATCCACCTGCGCCGTGACTTGCAAAGTCGGCGCGTCAATATACGTCATCCCCGCCGCCGCTAACGCCTGCGCCACCCCATCGGAGACGGGCCAAGGGCGGGTCAACAACGCCACGCGGCTCATAGCGCGTCAAGAATCGCTTGCGCCCCTTGTGCACGCAAGTCAGCCACCACCTGTGCACCCAAAGCCTCGGCTTGAGCCACGTCGCCTCGCGCAGCGGCAAACAAAACCTGTGTGCCATCGGGCGCGGCCAAACTGGCACGTAAATACAATTGCCCCGCTTCCAGCACCGCGTGTGCCGCCAACGGGGTTTGACACGAGCCGCCCAACGCACGCGACACTGCCCGCTCGGCTGCCGTGCAGGCAAAGGTCACCTCGTCGTGCAGCGGCGCGAGCAAGGCCCGCACATCGTCGCGCTGCGCGGCGATTTCAATCCCCAACGCGCCTTGGCCTGCGGCGGGCAGGGCATCTTCAAAAGGCAACAACGCACGAATCCGCTCACCCAAACCCAGCCGTTTAACGCCCGCTGCGGCCAAAATAATCGCGCTGTATTGGCCTTCATCCAACTTGCGCAAACGCGTGTCCAAATTGCCGCGCAAAGCACCGATGCGCAAATGCGGATAACGGTGCAAAATCTGCGCGGCGCGGCGCAGGCTGGACGTGCCAACCAGCGCCCCTGCGGGCAATTGGCTTAAATCGCTGTAATCATTGGCAATCAACGCGTCGCGGGCATCTTCACGCGCCATGACGCAAGCCAAGTCAAAGCCTTGCGGCAAGACCATCGGCACATCTTTGAGCGAATGCACCGCCAAGTCGGCGCGGCCATCGGCCAGCGCGGCTT
This sequence comes from Formosimonas sp., assembly GCA_051650085.1. Taxonomy (GTDB): domain Bacteria; phylum Pseudomonadota; class Gammaproteobacteria; order Burkholderiales; family Burkholderiaceae; genus Hydromonas. The sequence goes on along the minus strand of JBOFII010000025.1, from coordinate 49,143 downwards.
CAAGTTCCTTAACAAACAAACCTTTGCCGCCGATTTTGGACAGGCTTTGATCTAAAATTTGGTCGCCACGCGTGGTCATGCCAAGCAATTGCACAGTCAAATGCGGGTGCTGTTGCTCAAGTTGAGCTTTAACAAAATGGGCTTGCCACAAGGCAAGCCGCGATTCGCGCGTGGCGATGGTCAGGGTTTGGGACATGCAATCAACTCAAGGTTAAAGCATGTTGGTCTTTTTCAACCAACAGCAAAAAAATCTCGGTGACGTCAATGCTAAAGTGAGGCAACTCTGCAAACGCACGCGCCAAAATTTCAAGCCGCCGCGCCAGCTGCGGGCAAGCGCGTTGCTCGCACAATTCTTGCAATGACGCAGCACCTTCACCCGTGGCAAAAAACCGCTCCCAACGTTGATTTTGCGCGGCATGTTCAGGTTGCCGCAACTCTTCTTGCAAGCGCGAACGCTCGTTTTCCAAAGACGCACGAGTCGCTGGCGTGAGCTTTTGCCTCATGGCATAATCAATCACTCGCAAACTGTATGAACGTGCGCCCAATTGCGTGTACGCGCAAGTGAGCAACAAAAACGCACGACAAATCCCTTCTTGGGTCACGGGGTTGAGCAGCCACGTGCGCTCTTTGACCAAGCGCAAATAATAACGCGCATGCTCGGTGGCCGATTCAAATAAATCAACACGCGAGTACAAATCGGCCAAATACACCCGTGGCAAATGCAGGGATTTTGGATAACGCGTGACAAAATCCTCCAACAAGCCAAAACCGCTTTCCACCTCGTGTTCATAGGCTTTGCTCGCAACCCAAGCAGACAAAAACTCATCGCCATCTTCTCGCGCAAAAACCTCTCGGCCGAGTTGAACCACACGAGAAAAGTCTTGCGCTTGTAACGCCTGTTGCACCTGCTGCTGTACCGCAATGCTGTTCATAGTCGACCTTAAATCAGCGCAATGCCTTGCTCTTCAATCGCTTTGAGCACGGCGGGGCGAGTTTGAATCGCTGCGACCATACGCGCCAAATTGTGGTTGGCACTCAAATCCAAGCCCATCGCTTTAGCCCAGCGATAAGTGACATAGATGTACACGTCGGCAGCGGAATATTGATTGTTGGCAATCCAGTCTTTGCCCGCATATTCACCGTCAAGATGCGCGTACAAGTCCAACAACAGTTCAGAAGCCATTTTTTTGATGTGTGGGAAATTGCTTTCATCGTTTGAAAAACGCTGCGGGCGGAACAAAGGGCCAAATGCAGGATGCAAGTCAGAATTGGCAAACGACAACCAACGCAAGGCTTGCGCATGTGCCAACGTGCCCAAGGCAGGGTAAACCACATCTGCTGCGCCTTGTGCGGCCAAGTATTCGACAATCGCGATGTTTTGCGTAATCACCGTGCCATCGGCCAATTGCAACGCTGGCACTTTACCCAATGAGTTGACTTTGTCCAAATATTCGGCGCGACCCGCATCGTCTGGGCGCGGAGCGGCCTTAACCGCCACATCCAAACCCAATTCGCGTGCCACGATGTGCGGTACGAGTGAGCATGCACCCGCGTAGTAATATAAAGTTGTCATGATTTATCCTTGTGCTAAGTATTGAGAAAAAGAGGGAGATACGGTTGACTTGCCCTGTGGGCGCGGTGCGAGCACAGGTAAAGTCACTTGTGCGGATTCAATCGCCAACGCATGGTCTGGCGCATTCGTCCACATAGGGTCATCAATCTCGCCAAACACTTCGCGCAACCGTGCGCCCCATGTTTTGCTGATCATTTGATAATACTGGTTGTCTTGCGTGATTTGGGTGAATTTGGTGACGGCCAAACTGTTTTTTTCGTAACACAACAAATCCAGCGGCAAACCGACCGAAATATTCGAGCGCAACGTCGAATCCATCGAAATCAACGCACATTTGGCCGCTTCATCTAATGGCGTATCGGGCGTAATCACGCGGTCGACAATCGGTTTGCCATATTTGGCCTCACCAATTTGAAAATACGGGTTGTCGGGCGTGGCTTCAATAAAATTGCCTGCGGCATAGACCTGAAACAAACGCATCTCTTCAGAGCCAATTTGCCCACCGACAATAAAACTGACGTTAAATTCAACCCCAAACGCTTTCATGGCCACCGCATCGTGCTCATGCACTTTGCGAATCGCCTCGCCGACCAGCCGCGCGGCCTGAAACATATTGGTCGCATTCCACAATGTGCGGTTTTCATCCGATGCGGTTTGGTGCATTAAATACTGCACCACCGACTGGCTGATGGACAAATTACCTGCTGTCATCAAGGTAATCATCCGCTCACCTGGCACTTCAAACACCGTCATTTTGCGAAAACGATTGACCAAGTCAACGCCTGCATTGGTGCGGGTATCGGACAAAAACACCATGCCAGAGTTGAGTTTAAGGGCCACACAGTACGTCATACTTCCATTCCATATCAAACAAGACTTTCAAGCGCCCAATTCTACGCGATTTTATGTGTTGAGGTGCGCTTATTGCTGAGCGGAAACCAAAACGTGGGCGGCTAACGTTTCGCGCCCACCGCCCAAACGCGACCCTCGCACGGGCGCGGCGGTGTCGTAGTCGTGCCCAATCGCCAAGCGGCAGTGTCGCCCATCGGTCACGCAGTTGTGGGTGATGTCCAAACTGAGCCAATCGTGCGCCTCGGTATACACATCCACCCACGCATGGCTGGCCACATGACCCGTATCGCCCGTATTGAGGTAGCCGCTGACATACCGCGCAGGAACCCCCATCGCGCGAGCGCAGGCAATAAACGCATGGGCTTGGTCTTGACACACGCCCGCGCCTTGGCTGTACGCCTGCGCCGCCGTGGTATTGACGTCAGTTGCACCCGTCACATAAGCCATCTGCTCATGCACATGCCCCATCAACTCAAAAAAACGTGACTCGCCCGTGCCGCGCAACACCCGTTGCGCCAACTCAAGCAACGCCGCATCGGTGTGCGTGTAACGCGTCGGCTGCAAAAACGCCAACGGTGACAAACCCGTTGCCGCGAAACGATGACTGCTCGCGTCGTCATTGACCTCTACCACGCCTTGCACCGTGACCGCCAAATGCTGACTGGGCGCGGTGAGCGTCATTAAATGCGTTAAATTACCAAACGCATCGGTTTGCGCCTTAAGCGCAATCGGCGTGGCAATGCCCCAATTGTGCACCATTTGCCCCGAACCACTTTGCGGTGTGACCCGCAGCAGTTGAATCAAATACGAGACAGGGTCGGCGTAGTCGTATTGGGTTTTGTGCAAAATTTCAAATCGCATGATAAACCTTTAAGCCGCATGTGCAGGGTTGAGCGGCACGAGAAAGTCTTGGCTAATCTGGTTGCCCAGCGCATAGGTTTTTTCTAAAAACGCCGTCAAATACGCGTGAATGCCGCCCGCCAACACATCTTGAATGCGGCCATACTCAAGGTCGGCCAACATGCGCCCCGCCAAGCGTTCGGTCTCACTCGAAAAATCATTGCGCACGTATTTTAAATTTTTGACCAAATCAGTCATGCACGCGGCCAAGGAACGCGGCATGGCTTTGCGAAAAATCAGCAACTCGGCCACGCGCTCAGGGGTAATCACGTCATGGTAGGTTTTGCGATACACCTCAAACGCCGACACCGAGCGCAACAACGAGGCCCAATGGTAAAAATCATCGGTTTGGTCGATGTTCAACTCATCGGCGTTTTGCTCGGAACGCTCAAAAAACTTCAAATCCAGCAGCCGCGCGGTGTTGTCGGCGCGTTCGATAAACGTGCCCATGCGCAAAAAGTTAAACGATTCATCTTTGAGCATCGTGCCAATCGCCACGCCACGCGACAAATGCGACTGGTGCTTGACCCATTCCAAATACTCACCCGCCTCGCTCAAGGCACGATCGCTCGCCACCCATTGGCGCGATTCGAGCCAAATGCTGTTGACCGTTTCAAACATTTCACTGGTCAACGTGCCACGCACCGCCCGCGCATTTTCACGCGCGGCCCACAAACACGAGACAATCGACGACGAATTGCGCGTGTCGGTAATCATAAAACGCAGCACATTGGGCGTATTGATGTCGCCATACAGCTCGTTAAACAACGGTTCAAGCTCCGACAACCCCAACATCGCCCGCCACAAATCAACCGCCTTATGCGGTGCGTGCGGCATGAGCAGGGTTTCGTAATTCACACCGAGCATCCGCGCAGTGTTTTCGGCTCGTTCAATGTAACGGGCGTGCCAGTAGAGGTGGTCGGCGGTGCGGGAGAGTAGCATTTTTTTATCCTTTATCTTTCACACTGAATTTTAATGACAAGCTCTAAAAATGCATTTTGCAAAGCCGAACAAACTAAAAACAAACCTCTCGTCATTCCCGCACGGTTTTAGCGGGAATGACGGTATGGGTTATTTTTGATGTATGGACTCTGTTCAAGTTGATTTTTAGAGGTTACTTAATGATACCCATCAATCTAGAAACCGAGCCACAGGAAGCTGCCTGACTTCATCATAGGTCAGCGGGCGTTTGCGTAAAGTTAAGCTGATGGTGTCAATCGCACGAGGGATTTTAAGTGCTGCGTCCCAATTATCAGACTGCTCTGCCAAGACTTGAAAACCATAAACATCATGCACCCCCAAGCTTTGCGAGACGATATCAAAACAATGTGTTTTCCAGCCAAACTTCCATGACTGAGACAACAAACGCTTCCACGTTTTTTCATTAAAGGAGCGCCTGTCATCCACATCCATCCATGCATCGTATGAGATATCCACAGGCACCGACAATTCCAACTCACCACCGTCTTTGAGTAAATTCAAGCAATTGGTTAAACTGGTTTTAAGATTTTCTACACGTTGAAAAACATTATGCGCCACAATTTTATCAAAATAACCCGCCTCTAAAACACAGCGACCAAAGCGCCACGATTGCATTTTTTGCCCAAAAGCAATCGGATTGCTGATATTCCAACACACATCTGGCGCCAACTCTGCATCGGCATGTAAATTGCAATAAATGTAACGCCATTGCTCACCCGCATCCAACTGCAAAATTTTAGGCAAAGGCACACAACGCTCATCACGCTGCCCATGCTGAGGTTGTGCAAAATAATGCGCCAACGCAGTACGCATCGTATCGACCGCACTGTGTCGACTGAAAATCTCAAAACCTTTTTGTTCTAGCACGCGACGACGTGCTTCATCATGAACCAAATCAAAACACAGCTGCGGCAAGTCATTAAGGCTGCCCACGGCAAGAGCATGACGAATATCGTCGGCGACCTCCGTGTCATGCGCCAACTCCGAGACAACCGCTTTATGGTTGGCCAAAAGATAGCCAATCCGCCCCATCTCCAAAACTCTCGCCTTTTCATAGTAATGCACGTTCAAAACAACTTTGGCACGGGCGACGTACTCATCTCGCGTGGCTCCAGTCAAGCCACCTTCAAAGGCCACCACATTTAACCCAAGCGCACGACAACGCTCCAAAACCTCGCGCCGACGCACACTCATCACACCAAAAAACAAAACGTCAATATCTTGCACTTGGACACGAGGAATGCGACTCATGCTGGGGCAGTAACTGATGGGGACAAGGCTGGCATTCAAAATGCCTGCACGTTCAAGCTCGGCAATATTTTTGGTGCTGTAATCCCATACCTGATGTTTGGTCATACGGCTAAAATAACGTGGACTCATAAAGCACGGGACATCGGATGCCACTTGCTCTTGGTTATAAATAATGACCCGTGCCTTAGTATCTGACAACAACTCTGCCCAACCAATACCCCAGTCCAGTTGCGCCCCCAAAACAATATTAATGCAGTCGCTTCGGATGCCTCGCTCATAAACCACCTCGTGCCCCAACTGCTGTAAACCATAAGCACAGGCCTCAACGGTTTCTAAAAAATCATGCTCACGAGCTAAGTTTGCGATGTTAAATTTAACGGGAGTCATGCAAAGCCTTTCCTAACGACATGCTCACCACGCCTGCCTCAAAACCAGTCACTCGAAAGCCAAGCTTAAGATACAAATGAATTGCAGACACATTGAACGCGAGCACACTTAAATAAATACGCTCAAGCCCATATTGACTTGTCAGGTGCGCCAGCAAACTGGCAATGGCTTTTTTCATCAACCCTTTGCCCGCACCATCAGGTGAAACCACAAAACGCCCCACCTCTGCCTCTTGTTTGCCATAATCGATGTGATAAACCGCCAGTTGACCGATGCGCAGCCCATCGCTACGGGTCAAAATCAAGGTCACATCATCGGTTTTGTGGCGGTACTGCTCATACCAAGCCAGATGCCCGCCCATCGAGATAACATCCGTGTTGAGAAAACACTGCCGCACCGATTCCTGATTGCGCCACGCCAACGTAAAAGGCAAGTCATCGGCAATCAATGGCCGCAAGACGTACTGCTCATCAACAATGATGTGCATTTCGGGCTTTGATAAAACACTCGGCATCATGCTTGCGCGTACCGAATCAACAGCTGGGCAATCAACGCCACATCGCTTTTGCTCACGCCCATATGCATGGGCAGCGATAAAATTTCGCTACTGACCAACTCGCTATTGGGACAAGTGCCCTTGGCATCCGCGTACATGCGATATTCAGTATTGTCTCTATAATGCACCCCTGGATAAATCTCATGTTGGTGCAATGCCATCATCAGCGCATCCCTGTTGCGAACTCGAATTTGAAACAAATGGCGCGACGACTCACACCCCTTTGCCATTGGAATCAGCCTAATATTGGGCGCGCCTACTAAAGCTTCGCTGTACCACGTGGCCAATTGGCGACGATATGCATTGTCATGATCCAAATACTTCAGAGCAACCAACGCCAAGCCCGCCATAATCGAGTTGCCATGGTATTTGTACCCCACCTCCTCAACGTCATACATCCATTTGTACGCGCCTTGGGTGGTGGTACGTGCATAGGTGTCTTTGTTAATCCCCAGCCATGACAACTTGCGCACGCGCTCATCATCTGCCGCATCTGCAAAACAAATCATGCCAGAGTCGGCGGTAGGCATATTTTTGACCGCCTGAAAACTAAACACAGTCACATCAGCATCATGTCCGACATGTTTACCTGCAACTCGCGTGCCTGACATGTGCGCCGCATCCAAAATCAATTTGATACCATGCTTTTGGCACAACCGATGAATTTTTTCATATTGCCCCACATTGCCCCCTAAACCAACAAAAATCAAGGCACGCGTTTTGTCCGTAATGCGTTGAGCCACGCTTTCAGGATCAAGGCACAAAAAAGCATCTACATCAGCAAAAACAGGCTTGAGTCGAGCATACGCAATCGCGTGATTGGTCGACACAAAAGTCAGCGGCGTTGTAATGACTTCATCATCATCCGCCCACCCATGCTTTGTTTTGAGCATTTCAACCGCCAAATGCAAACCCACGGTATTAGACGACAAAAAATGTGCATGGGGCAGACCCGTGTAATCTTTCCAAGCCTCTTCGATTTGTTGGGTTTTAAACCCCAAACCAGTCCAGCCTTTTTCCAAACACTCTTTAACCTGTGCCAAACACTCATCCACTCTGAACGTGGGTACAAATAATTGAATAGCCATTTACTTTTCCTTTTTATAAAAATTAAATTGTCCTGACAACACTCAAACGAATGTTTTTGTGTTGTACTTCAAGGTTGAATCTGCGTTAAACAGAAATTTTCTTGTGCATCATAGCTCCGATTACAATGCTTACTCCAAAACCCAAGTATCTTTAGTCCCGCCGCCTTGCGACGAGTTGACCACCAGCGAGCCTTCTTTGAGCGCGACGCGGGTCAAGCCACCTGGGACGAGCATCACGTCCTTGCCCGACAAGACAAATGGACGTAGGTCGACGTGACGCGGGGCGATGCCGCTGTCGACGAAGGTCGGGCAGGTGGATAAGGCCAGTGTCGGTTGCGAGATGTATTGTTCGGGCTTGGCAATTAAAATTTCACGGAATTGCTCAATTTCGGCTTTGGATGCAGCTGGGCCGACCAACATGCCATAGCCGCCTGCGCCGTGGGTTTCTTTGACCACGAGTTTATCCAAGTTGGCGAGGGTGTACGACAATTCATCGGGCTTGCGGCATTGAAACGTCGGCACGTTGTTGAGAATCGGCTCTTCAGACAAGTAAAAGCGAATCATGTCAGGTACAAATGGATAGATGGATTTGTCATCGGCCACGCCAGTGCCGACGGCGTTGGTCAGAGTGACGTTGCCTGCGCGGTAGCAGGCCATCAACCCCGGTACGCCAATGGATGAATCATGGCGGAAAGTGAGCGGGTCAAGAAAATCATCGTCAATGCGCCGATAAATCACATCAACCCGTTTGGGCCCGCGCGTGGTGCGCATGTACACGTGCAGACCGTCGACAAATAAATCTTTGCCCTCGACCAATTCCACCCCCATTTGCTGCGCCAAAAAGGCATGCTCAAAATACGCGCTGTTGTAGGCACCTGGGGTCATGACCACCACGGTCGGGTCGTCAATGCCATGTGGCGCGACGCTGCGCAGGGTTTCGAGCAGTAAATCGGGGTAGTGCGCGACGGGGGCGACTTTGTATTTAGAAAACAGGTCTGGAAACAGCCGCATCATCATTTTGCGGTCTTCCATCATGTACGACACGCCCGATGGCACACGCAAGTTGTCTTCGAGCACATAAAACTCACCCGCGCCCGCGCGAACAATGTCCACACCGCTGATGTGCGAATAAATCTGCCGCGCCACGTCCACCCCTTGCATTTCGGGACGATATTGCGCGTTGGCCAAAATCCGTTCGGCGGGAATAATGCCTGCTTTGATGATGTTTTGCGCGTGATAAACGTCGTGCAAAAATAGGTTGAGTGCCAAAACCCGTTGACGCAAGCCTTTTTCGAGAGCCTGCCATTCGGCTTTGGGGAACACGCGCGGGATGATGTCAAACGGAATCAGCCGCTCCGTCCCCGTTTCTTCGCCATACACCGCAAAAGTGATGCCCAGTTTGTGAAACATCAAGTCGGCTTGAGCGCGTTTATTGGCCAAGTGTTCAGGCGTTTGCGCGGCCAGCCAGCCGTCCATCGGCTGATAATGCTCGCGCACATCGCCGCCACCCAGAGTATCGTGCATTTCGTCGTAAAACTGAATCGCCATGGCCAACCTTTTTTAAAAATGGTCAATATCTTTGGATTATGCCGACCCGCACCACATAAGTAAAGCGCTCAGCGTGCTATTTGGACGCTGCGGTTTTGGGTGGCGTGAGCAGCGCATTGATGTAATGCACATCTTCTTCACCCAGTTGGGCAATCGCCGCCTTGAGATTAACGTTGCCCAGCACGGTGTTGTACTGCGCTTGCGCGAGGTTGTATTGGGTTTGCGCCGCGGCGTTGTGCGCGTTGAGCACATCAACATTGATGCGCATGCCCAAATTGTAGCCGCGCTCATTGGCTTTGACTGAAGCATTGGCCGCGCTACGCGCCGACTCAAGAGCCTCCATGCTGGACAAGCCTGCCACCGCTTGGCTGTAGGCCACTCGTGTGCCTTGCGCCACCGTATTTTGTGCATTGCGCAAGCCTTGTGCGCTTTGTTTTTGCAAGGCGCGCGCTTCATCGACCTGCGCCCCAATCATGCCTCCGTCAAACAGCGGCATCGAAAGCTCCAGCCCAACACTGGTGTTGCGACTGCTCACATCATTGTCGTGATTCCAATTGGTGCGCTTCCACTGCTGACTGGCGACCAAATCAAGTTTGGGTAACCGCTGTTGACTGCGGCGGCGAATTTCAATTTGCGCCATTTCATCGGCCAATTGCGCAATGCGCACCGCGTAGCTCTCGCGCTGCGCCCGCGCCACCCATTGCTCTTGCGAATCGGGCACAGGCATTTTAAGGCGCAATGATTCAGGCAAAGTGGCCAACGGCTCGTTAATGGGATGCCCCACCAAGTCTTCCAACGCAGCCCAAGCATTGTTTTTATTGCTTTGCGCAGTGATTTCAGCCGCACGGGCGTTGTAGTACGCGGCTTCGGCTTCTTTTTGGTCAATCACCGTGGTGTTGCCCACTTCAAAGTTACGTCGCGCCATTTCCACCTGTCGCGCCGCCACGCTGCGCTGCCCTTCGGCCACTTGTGCATTGGTTTGCGCGAGCAGGGCGGTGAAGTAAGCCTGCACGGTACGCACAATCAAATCTTGCTCGGCCTGCTGAACCTTGAGCGCGGCCGAGTTGGTGTTCAGCCCGACCTGTTTGAACGCAGTCAAACTGCCAATGTCAATCAACGGCTGATTGAGCGATACACCCAGCGTTGCAGGCTGAGTTTTGACTGTGCGACGCGTGCTCAAAAAAGTATCGCGCTTGCTGTAAACCGAGCCTGTCAACGCCACCGTAGGCAAAATCGCCGCGCGGGCTTGCTTTTTTTGCGCAGCCGCAATGTCATTTTGTGCGGTCGCGGCCAAATACACCGCATCGTTGCGCTGCGCGTCCAGATAGGTTTGCCACAAATCAAAGGCCTGCGCCGAGCACATGCTGCTCAAGGCCACAGCCACAATCGTTAATTTAATTTTCATCATCAAAATTCAAAATGGCGTGTTGCCGTGTTGGGCAAAGGCTGCGCGTGGGTTTCAAACAACACCGTACTGCGCCACTCATGCTCGGCCACGCGTTCAGTTAAAGTTGCCCGCATCCATACCGCATCAGGCTGGCCGACAATCGCCACAATCCGCCCGCCCACATTGACTTTGTGGCGCAAAGCATCGCTCAACTCACTCACACTACCCGCCAAAATCAACGCGTCAAATTTATCGGTGCTGTGCTGCAAACCGCTGCCCAGCTCATAATTGACATTGCGCACATGGTGTTGATTGAGATTGTTTTGCGCAAACTTCAGCACGCGCTCATCCGTCTCATACACCGTCACCAACCGCGCAAACCGCGCCAGCAGGGCAGTCATATAGCCGTCTTGCACGCCAATTTGTGCCAGCGACTCATGCGGTTGAGCCGCCAAACTTTGCACCAGACGCGCCAACACACGCGGCGCAGGCATGACAACACCTGTGTGTTCGCCATCAATCACCAGCGGCAAATCGGTGTCCATATAAGCAAATGCCCGATGTGACGGCGGCACAAACCCCGCCCGTGGCAAGGCTTTGAGCGCGGCCAAAACCCCCACATCCAAAACATCCCACGGCCGAATTTGTTGCTCAATCATGTTGAATAATGCATCACGTTTCATGTTTTTCCCCTTTGTCGGCGGCGAACCATTGTTTGACCTTCGCGCCAAAATCATCCAAATAAGTGTACACCACAGGCACAACCACCAGCGTCAACAGTGTTGAAGTAATCGTCCCGCCAATCACGGCCTGCCCCATTGGGGCGCGTTGCTCAGAGCCTTCGCCTAAGGCCAAGCCAAGCGGCAACATGCCAAAAATCATCGCCAATGTGGTCATCAGAATTGGGCGCAGGCGAATCCGCACTGCATCAGAAATCGCCTCAGTCCTTGATGAGCCTTGCGCGCGTGCTTGGTTGATGAAGTCAATCAGCAAAATCGCATTTTTGGTCACCAAGCCCATGAGCAACACAAAACCGACGATTGAAAACATGTTCAGACTGGATTTAAACAGCAGCAACGCCGAAAACACCCCAATCAGCGACAACGGCAAGGTGCTCATAATCGCAATCGGCTGCAAAATACTGTTGAATTGCGAGGCCAAAACCATATAAATAAATATCACGCCCAAGCCCAACGCGGCCATGGCGTACGCGCCCGATTCTTTCATGTCTTGCGCGTCACCCGTGGCTTGGTAGCTGTAACCTGGCTCCCAATTCATGCTCGAGAGCACCGCGTCCATATCGGCGGCGACTTCGCCTGAACTGCGCCCGAGCGGATTGGCGTCGATTTGAATCCGTCGCACCAAGTTTTCACGCACGATTTCGTTGGACGTTTGCCCCTCAACCAACTCGGCCACGTCGCCGACGCGCACCAACACAGGCGTGCCCGTCGCGCTCACCGCGCCTGTGGCAAAGCGCAAATTGGCAATATCCGATGGCCGCGTGCGCTCACTTTCGCTCAAGCGCAGTTTGATGCTGTAGTCCTCGTCGTTGGGCGCGCGCCATGTACCCGCGCTCGTACCCGTGACGAGACCTGAGACTGCACTCGCCAAACTGCTGGTGTTGACACCCAAGTCTGACGCCCGTTGCGTGTTGATACGCAAATCCATCGCGGGCTTTTTCTCCGCCACCGACGACTCTAAATCCGACATGCCCGACACTTCGCGCAGGCGCAGCAAGGCTTCTTGGCTGTACGCTTCAAGGCGATTCAAGTCTGGGCCCTTAATGTTGAACACCAATTGTTTATTAGAACCCGACGGCCCGCCTTCTTGCCCCGCAACCTTAGATAAACTAATGCCCGCCACCTGTAACAACCGTGCACGGACAGGGCCTTTGAGCTCTTCGGTGGAACGTGCCCGTTCAGACTTGGGCTTGAGTTTGATGTAAATATTGCTCACATTCGCGCCATTGGTGCCACCGCCAATCCGCGCAAAGCTGTAATCGACCTCTGGAAACTCAGTTTTTAAAATCTCTTGCACTTGTCGCGCTTTGTCGGAGGTTTGCTCCAAGGTGGTGCCGACAGGCGTTTTAAAGCGCACATTCATTTCAGAGTTGTCACCTTGCGGAATGAACTCGCTGCCAATCACTTTAATCAACGACAAACTCAACACAAAGCTGGCCACCGCAATCACCAAGGTTTTGATGCGATGCTTTAACGCCAATTTCAAAAGCCGCTGGTATAAATCACTAAAATCCTCGATTTGGCGGTCAAACCACAGCAAAAACCGTGCCCCGCGTTTTTGCTCAAGCGGCTTGGTCGCATCAGGGTCATACCATGCACTGGAGAGCATCGGGTCAAGCGTGAACGAGACAAACATCGAGAGCAGCACCGCAATCACCACGGTAATCGCAAATGGGTGAAAAAACTGTCCAATGATGCCGCCCATAAAACCCAGCGGCAAAAACACGGCGACAATACTCAGCGTCGTGGCCAACACCGCCAAGCCAATTTCGCGCGTGCCTTCCATCGAAGCGGTGTAATGGTCTTTGCCCATTTGCACGTGGCGCACAATGTTTTCGCGCACCACAATCGCATCGTCAATCAACAAGCCGACCGACAGCGACAAGGCCATGAGGGTCATGGTGTTGATGGTGTAGCCGAGCAAATAAATAAAACCAAACGTGCCAATCATCGACACGGGCAAAGTCAGCGCGGTAATCACCGTACTGCGCCACGAGTGCAGGAAAAAAAACACAATCAAAATCGTCAGAATCGCGCCTTCGATAATCGTGCTGCGCACTTCGTTGACGTTGTTTTTAATCACCACCGATTGGTCTTGGCGAGTCGAAACTTTAATGTCATCGGGTAAGGTTTTACCCAGTTCGGCCAGCACCACGCGCACGCCATCGGCCACCGCCAACGTATTGGTGCCACTTGATTTGACAATCGAAATCGACAAAGTGGCCTTGCCGTCGGTCAACGATGCGCTGTTTTTCTCGGCTTCGCCATCCTCAACCGTCGCCACTTGTTCTAAATAAACGGGCAAACCGCCACGCGTTGCGACCACGATGCGGCGAAAATCGGCCAAGTTGTTGATGCGGCCTTTGACTTGCACAATGATTTGTTTTTCGTTGTTGTCAATGCTGCCCGCAGGCAGCTCTTGGTTGTTGGCTTTAATCGCATTGGCGATTTCGTTCACACCCACGCCAAGGCTTTCCATTTTGGCGGCATTCAGTGTGATGTTGACTTGCCGCTTCACGCCACCGTTGATGCTCACGTCGCCCACGCCTTTGACGGTTTGAATTTTCGGCACGATGGTGTTGTCGGCAATATCGGTCAAGTCGCGCAAACTTCGGTCTGCGCCGCCCGAAATCACCAGCGACATCATGGCCGCAGCGGTCGGGTCGTTTTGTGAAATCACAGGATCGCTCACTTCGTCGCGCAAACCTTTTTTGACTTGATCGATTTTGCCGCGCACATCTTGCAAGGCTTTTTTAATGTCTGTGCCCAGTTCAAACTGCGCCACCACCACCGACAAACCTTCGTATGAGCGTGAGGTGAGGGTTTTGATGCCGCTCACGGTATTGAGCGCTTCTTCAATCGGCCGCGACACGTCGTTTTCAACCGAGGTTGGTGCTGCGCCGTCGTAATTGGTCTGCACCACAATCACGGGAAAAGTCACCTCAGGGTATTGGTCAACCGCCATGCGGCTGTAGCCCATGACGCCCAAAACCATGAGCGCAATCATGACCATGACGGCGAAAATCGGATTTTTAATGCTGACGCGAGTAAACCACATGTGAGCCTTTGCGAATTAGGACTTGAATAGACCAATGATTTTTTGCCACCACGTGGCTTTGGATGCGGGTTGAGCGGTCGCTTCAGGCACAGTACCATCGGCATTCAACAGCTGGACAGACATGCCGACTTTGAGCTTGCCTAAATCCAAGCGCACCACCACATCATCCACTTGCACCCCTGACGTGACCTCAACCATTGCATCAATCGCATCGCTGGCGCGTGCGCCTGTCAGCACCTCTTGCTCAGCCAGTTTTTGTGCATGCACCACATAAACAAACGACTTGCCGTCGCGCATATGCAACGCAGTGGCGGGCACGCTCAACACGTTTTGTCGCGCCGCAATCACCACTTGCCCCTGCGCAAACATGCCCGCTTTCAACGCGCCTGTGACATTGGGCACGCGAATGTATGCCACATAACTGCGCGAACCATTGCTCGCTGCGGGATTGATGCGCTCAACCACGCCCGTAAAGGGCTCGGCCACACCCGCGCTGCTCAACTGCACGGTTTGGCCGATTTGAATCAAGCCAATTTGCTCGGCCGAAATCGGTGCGGCCAACTCAAAGGCGTCCACATTGACCACCGCAAACAACGGCGCGCCTATCGCGGCGGTTTCGCCCTCGCGCACATTGCGCATCGAGACCACGCCAGCCACAGGCGACTTAACCTGCACTTCAGACATGGCGCGTTGCGCAATAACCTTGGCTTGCGTGGCGTTTTGCAGCTGCGTGCGTGCTGAAGCCAGTTGCACCTCGACTTTTTGCAGGGCGATTTTAGAGATAAAGCCTTCTTTGACCAGCGCGGTATTGTTGTCAAAATCCTGTTGCGCCAATTTCAACGATGCCACCGCCGATTGCTCGTTGGCCAATGCCTGCGTGAGTTGCGCTTGATAATTAGTGTCGTTGAGCACCGCCAAGACTTGGCCTTTTTGCACGCTTTGCCCTTCGCGCACCAAAACCTGCGCCACTTCGCCACTGGCGCGTGCACTCACCGTCGCCTGCGTATAAGGATTAAGCGCACCCGACAAGGGCAAAGTTTGCGTAAAATCACGGGCCTGTACGGTCAACACTTCAGACGCTTTGAGCTGAATTTGCGTCACAGGCGCGGGCTTGGCCTTATCGGCCCGCATCACCGACTGCGCCACACGCCAGCCCGCCAAGACCAGCAAAGCCACCAGCCCCGCCCATAAAACTCTTTTGCGCCATGGACTGCGCTTAGAAACTTCAACAGTTGACATACGTTACTCTTTTTTAAACAATTCAAACAGTCTAATCCGCAAAGGCGGATAAACCATGGACGATTTTAACCTTGCGCAATCAAGCGAAAATCGCGCACGCGAAAACCGAGCGCGAACAACACCACAAAATACGCCAACGCACTGGCCGCGATAATCCCCAACAATTCCAACACCCGCAACAACTTATGGGTTGACGCGGCATGTAACCAATCAACCTGTTGCGCCAAGCCATAAGCCACCGCGCCCAAAACCACTGAGGCGACAATCAGTTTGGCAAAAAACACCAGCCAACCGCCGCGCACAAACACCCCGCGCCGCGTCAGCAAAAACGCCAAAATCCCAGCGTTCAGGCACGCGCCCAAACCAATCGACAAAGACAAACCCGCATGGCCCAAAAACGGAATGAAGATTTGATTCATCACCTGCGTCATGACCAAAACAAACAACGCGATTTTGACGGGCGTTTTGATGTCTTGTTTGGCGTAATAGGCCGAGGCCAAAATTTTAACGCTAATCAAACCAATCAGACCAATCGCATACATGCTCAAGGCTTGCGCGGTTTTTTGTGTGGCCAATGCGTCAAACCGCTCGCTTTGATACAAAGCGCTGGTCAATGGTTCGGCCAAAACCCCCAAACCGACCGCAGCAGGCAAGGCGAGTAAAAAAGTCAGCCGCAAGCCCCAATTGAGCAACTTGTTGTATTCAACCGTATCGCTCAAACTGTGCGCCCGCGCCAAACTGGGCATTAAAATCGTGCCCAAACCCACACCCAAAATCGCAGTTGGAAACTCCATCAAACGGTCGGCATACGAAATCCACGACACCGCGCCCACACCTAAATTGGACGCCAAGGCAGTGTTGATGACCAAGCTCAACTGCGCCACCGAGACCGCCAACGTGGCGGGCAACATTTTTTTCAGCACACTGCGCACGCCATCATCGGCCAGCGCGGCACGAAGATTGAACGAAATCCGTGGCAGCATGCCGATTTTATACAGCGCAGGCAACTGCCACGCCAGCTGCAGCAATCCGCCAACAAATACCCCAATCGCCAATGCCAAAATCGGCGGGTTAAAATAAGGCGACAACCACAACGCGCTGGCAATCAAAATCAAATTGAGCAAAACAGGGGTAAACGCAGGCGTAGAAAAGTTTTTCCACGTATTGAGCACACCGCCCGACAAAGCGGCCAGCGACATAAATAAAATATAGGGAAACATGATTTGCGTCATCAAAGTCGCATCAGGACTGTTCACCGCCCCAAAAGTCATCACCCACAGCACCACATTGACGCCGACAATCCCCAAAATCGACACCATACTGACCACCCAAAACAGCACCGTGGCGACGCGATCGACCAAAACTTTGGTTCTGTCCATGCCGTCCACGTTTTTAGAATGCGCCAAAATCGGCACAAACGCTTGGCTAAACGCGCCCTCAGCAAACAAACGGCGCAACAAATTGGGAATGCGAAACGCAATGAAAAATGCATCGGTGGCTGCACCCGCGCCAAAGATTCGCGCGGTCAACACTTCACGCGCCAAACCCGCAATGCGCGAGAGCAAAGTAATCCCACCGACCGAGGCCAGTGTTTTGAGTAAATTCATAAAAACCTGCAAAAATGGTATGAAAGCGACGCATTCACCGAAAAGAATTGCGTTTTTTCGCAAAAACTGTTATATTTTACAACTATTTTCTTGATGCGCCCTTATTTTTTACCAAGTGCAGCGTGTTTTGCGCAAAACGCGTGAAGTCGTCAAGAGTTCAGAAAATCGATTTTCAATTTAAAAGTACTTAAGGAATTTACCATGGCAAATACCGCTCAAGCTCGCAAACGCGCGCGCCAAGCCGTTCGACAAAACGCTCACAACTCATCTTTGCGTTCACAATACCGCACTGCGGTTAAAAATGTGCGCAAAGCCGTCGACTCTGGCAACACCGAAGCCGCACAAGCCGCTTACGCGATTGCAACTAAAGTCATCGACAGCATCGCTGACAAAAAAATCGTGCACAAAAACAAAGCCGCTCGCCACAAGAGCCGTTTGAACGCCAGCGTGAAAGCATTGGCCAAAGCCGCTTAATTTTAAGCGCAGCAGCAAAAGCGAAACCGACGGGTTTCGCTTTTTTTACGTTGACAGCAAAGCGTGCAACCAATCGTTAATCGGCTTGGGCAGACCAAACGCGGCGCAATTGTCCCGCGTCAGCCAAACACCCGTCGCGTCAATCTCGCTTTTTTGCACCTCAAACAACGTTGCTTGCAAAGTCAACAACCGATGGGTCAAACGGTGTTTCACCGCAGGTAAAGCCAAACCCGCGCCCGCTTGCGCGCGCGGCTGTTGTGCAAACACATACAAGCCCGCCCAAATGCCTTTGGCGGGATTTTGCTCCAACCACAACGCATCATCCGCCCGATAGATGTAAAACGTCAGCGTTTGTTCGCGCACCGCCACAGGCGGCTTGGGGCGCGGCAGTTGCTCGGTTAAGCCGTGCTCATGCGCAACGCACTGCGCCTGCACGGGGCAGGCCGCGCAACTGGGCTTGCGCCGCACACACACACTCGCCCCCAAATCCATCAAGCCTTGCGTGTAAGCGCGATAATCGGCAGGCGTACTCAACGCTGCAATTTCACGCTCGGCTATCGCCTGCAACACTTTGTCGGTCGCCGCATTGGCGGGCGCGTCCACACCAAAACAACGGCTCAACACCCGCTTAACATTGCCATCCAAAATCGCCGCCCGCATCCCAAACGCAAACACCGCAATCGCCGCTGCCGTTGACGCGCCAATCCCTTTGAGGCTTTGTAAATCGTGCACCGTGGCGGGAAACACGCCGCCCCAATCGGCCAGCACCGCCTGAGCGCACGCGTGTAAGTTACGGGCGCGGCTGTAGTAGCCCAAGCCCGCCCACAGCGCGAGCACGTCATCTTGCTCGGCGCACGCCAAATCGGCCACAGTTGGAAAGCGACTTAGAAACTTGGCGTAATAATCCTTCACCGTCACCACTTGCGTTTGTTGCAGCATGATTTCGGACAACCAAATTTGGTACGCGTCGGTGGTGTTTTGCCACGGCAAATCATGCCGCCCATGCTGCTTTTGCCACGAGACAATCTGCGCGGCGAAACTCATGGCAACCTTTGACAGTTCGGGCAAAAAAACGTCGCGCGTTGCGCCTGCACCATGCGCTCAATCGGTGTGGCGCAGCGCGGGCAGGGCAGACCCGTGCGATCGTACACGTTGTAATGCATTTGAAAATAACCGCTCACCCCGTTGCTATTCACAAAGTCTTTCAGCGTACTGCCGCCTTGGGCAATCGCCGCATGCAGCACTTCTTTAATGTGCCGCGCCAAGTCGTCGCAATCCTCGCGCGTCAAGGCACGCAGCGGCAACAGCGGGTGAATTTGGCAGCGAAACAGCACTTCGCTGGCGTAAATATTGCCCACGCCGACCACAATTTCGCCCGCCAACAAAGCCACTTTCAGCGCGGTGGACTTGCCACGGCTGCGCTCATAAAAATACGCGCCCGTAAACCCCGCATCCAACGGCTCAACTCCCAAACCCGCCAAACGCGGATGACGCAACACATCGCCATTGGCCAAATCATGCCACAGCACCGAGCCAAAACGGCGCGGGTCGTGGTAGCGCAGCACGCAGTCTGCCAACACCCAGTCGATGTGGTCGTGCTTTTGTACGGGCGCGTCATGCGCGACAATCCGCAAACTGCCCGACATGCCCAAGTGAATCAACAACACACCGCGCACTTGATTGGCGCACTCGCAATACAAAAGCACATATTTGCCGCGCCGCGCCGTGTGACTGATGCGTGCACCGCGCAAAATCTCAGGCAAATCCGCCGCCACAGGCCAGCGCAATGCGCCGTTGCGCACCACCATTTGGCGAATACAGCCGCCTTGCACATGCGGGGTAATCCCCATGCGGGCGACTTCAACTTCGGGTAATTCAGGCATACTCGACCTATAAATTGTTACAATGCTTTAAAATCCATGCAAAATCATACAGGAATTTCTCATGAGTTCACGCCATAAACCTTTGTGCACCGCCATTTGCTTGGCCGCTTTTACCCTATTTAACAACGCGTGGGCGCAAAGCACCACCTACAACTTGCCCAAAAACCACCTCACGGGCGAAACCATGTACTTCAATCTAATCGCCGACATGGCCAGCTTACGCAATCAACCTGACATCGCCTATCAAAGCTACATGCGCTTGGCGCAAAAAACCCGTGACCCACGCTATGCCGAGCTGGCTTACAAAGTCGCGCTGGCCGACCAAAAAACCCAGTCTGCACTGGACGCAACCGCGCTGCTCAAACAACTCGCCCCCAACGCGACCCTCGGCCAAGACTTAGTTCTTCAAGTCAAAATCAAAGCCGCTTATACACTGGCTGACCGCCAGCACTATCGCCCCGCCTACGAGGCCGCACGCGAATTACTGGCGCAAGACCCGAAAAACACTGCCGCTTTGTCGTTGCTCACAGGCGTGGCCGACGTTTTGGGCTACGACCAAGAAGCCTTACACGCCGCACGAGAGTGGCTCAAATTAGAGCCCAACAATCCTGAAGCCATGAACAGCTTAGGCTACTTTTTGGCCAACAAAAACCAGCAACTTGACGAGGCCGAGCGCCTGATTCGCAAAGCCAACGAGCTCAAACCCAATACCCCCAACCTCATCGACAGTTTGGGCTGGGTGACCTACCGACAAGGTCGCTTGGACGAGGCACTCACTGCCCTCAAGCAAGCCGCCACCATGGAGCCGCACGACGAAATTTTGACGCATTTGGGCGAAGTGCAATGGCAAAAGGGCGAACGCGAGGCCGCGCTCAAGACTTTTCAGGCCGCATTTCACACGCAAATGTTGTCACAAACCTTGCGAGATACCTTGGAGCGGCTGGGCATTCCGTTAACCGCCGTCAACGTCAAAAAGGGCAAATAATGCGTCGCTTACTCATTCTCGCCAGCCTCGCCATCAGCGCGTGCACCAGCCTTGCGCCCGTGCGCGATGCGAACAACCCCAACGATGCGGTTCAATTCAACATGGATGCGCGGTTTGGCGTGCAATACATCGAAGACGGCAAAGACAAAAACCTCACGGGCAAAATGCAGTGGGAAGAAACCCGTCGCGCTACCGATATTATTTTGGCCAATCCCATCGGCACGTCACTGGCCAGTTTACACATCACCCGAACTGAAGCGGTGCTCAAAACCGCCAACGGCGACATGTTCAGCGAAAAAACCCCCGAAGAGTTGCTCTACCGCATGCTCGGCTACGAGTTGCCGCTTTCGCACATGCGCCAAGCCATCGGCTCAGCGCAAAGCGCACTACCCGAACACCGCGATTATGACGTGTGGCACGTGCAGGTTTTGAGCCGTTTTAGCAATCCCAATTTGGCCAAAAAACTCCTCATCACCCGTCAAAAACCCACGCCCGTCAGCATGACCTTAATGATTGACGAGCGCAATGACGCGCCCAATGAATAAATATTTATCCCCCGCCAAAATCAACTGGTTTGTGCACATCACGGGTCGCCGCGCCGATGGCTACCACACACTGGAAAGCATTTTTCAGCGCATCGACTGGTGCGACGAGCTGCGCATTGAGCCGCGCGACGACGGGCAAATTGTCTTGAGCGGCGATTTATCGGGCACGACCATGAGCGACAACTTGGCTTATCGCGCCGCGCGTGCTTTGCAAGCGTTCAGCCCGCTCGGCGCGAATATTCACCTGACCAAACACATTCCAACTGGCGCGGGTTTGGGCGGGGGCAGCAGCAACGCGGCAACGGTTTTGCTCGCGTTGAATGAATTGTGGGGCTTGAACTTGAACCGCGACGCGTTGCAAAGCATTGGCCTTGGCCTTGGCGCGGATGTGCCGTTTTTCGTCAGCGGCCACGCCGCCGCGCAAGTCACGGGCATCGGTGAAATTTTGCAACCGATTGAGCTGCCTGCGCGTGACTTGTTGTTGGTCAAACCGCACGCCCACGTCGCCACCGCTGCAGTATTCACCCACCCTGACTTGCCACGCCAACACCCGCCACTGCGCGAATGGCTCGCCGAGGGTGACAACGACCTTGAGGCGGTCACCTTTGCGCTTGCGCCCGAAGTTCGCGCGGTATTTGACGCACTGCGCCGCGCCGCGCCCGATGCTTACGTGCGCATGAGCGGCTCTGGCGCGACGGTTTTTGCCGCGCCACGCAACGAGGCACAACGCGAACAACTGCGCCACTGGCGCAGCCCGTCGCCCGACTGGCACTGCCGCTGGGTTCGCACCTATGCCTGAGCAGGTCGTTTTCATCCACGGCTTGGGGCGCACACCGCGCAGCTTGCGCCGTTTGGGGCGGCACTTAACCGCACATGGTTTTGTGTGCCAGTATTTTGCCTACAACTCACGTCGCGCCAGCATTGAGCACATTGTGCAGCAACTGCACGAGCAAATGCCAGCCCACGCGCACATGGTGACGCACTCGCTCGGCGGCATTGTCGCGCGGGCGTATGCGGCGCAATATCCTGCACACTCGGGGCGCATGGTCATGCTCGCGCCACCTCATCACGGCAGCGAAATCATTGATTTTTGGTGGCGCGGTGCGTGGCGGCACGCTTTTTTCAAAGCCACCATGGGCGACTTGGCGCTGTCGCTGCACACAGGGCAGGGCAGCTTGCCCAATCAACTGCCTGTGTTGCCATCTCACAGCATCGGGATTATTGCAGGCACGCGCAGCCTTGAGTTTTGGTTCAACGGATTATTTACCACACCGCACGACGGTAAAGTCAGCGTCGCCAGCACACGGCTCGCACAACATGCGCACGTCAGCGTTCACGCCACCCACACATGGCTGATGAACCATCCGCACACACGCACACAGTGCGTGCATTTTTTACATCATGGACAATTTGCAACAATTTCGTCATAAAACGCTTGCAATACAACCCTGCCTTGGCTATAATTTCGGTCTCAATAGAGGCGTCGCCAAGCTGGTTAAGGCACCGGATTTTGATTCCGGCATGCGCAGGTTCGAATCCTTCCGCCTCTGCCAAATAAAATAAAAATTGCCCGATGGAAACTGCGGGCAATTTTTTTTGATGCAACCCATTTACAGAAAGTTCGTCATGGCCACCACCGACTTGATGATTTTTACGGGCAGCGCAAACCCGCTGTTGGCAAAAGATGTTGCAGATTATTTGAAATTACCCTTGGGCAAAGCCACCGTCAGCCGTTTTTCGGACGGCGAAGTGTTTGTCGAGATTTGCGAAAACGTGCGCGGCAAAGACGTGTTTATTTTGCAATCAACCTGCGCCCCGACCAACGAGTCGCTGATGGAAGTGCTGATTATGGCTGACGCGCTCAAACGCGCCTCAGCGGGTCGCATCACCGCTGCCATGCCGTATATGGGTTACTCACGCCAAGACCGCCGCCCACGCTCGGCTCGCGTGGCGATTACCGCCAAACTCATGGCCAACATGCTGGTCGCCTCAGGCGTGGATCGCGTGATGACCATGGACTTACACGCCGAACAAATTCAGGGCTTTTTTGATGTGCCCGTGGACAATATTTACGCCTCACCCGTGTTGCTGGGCGATTTATTTGCCAAAAACATCGAAGACATGGTGGTGGTCTCACCCGACATCGGTGGCGTCGCGCGTGCGCGGGCCTTTGCCAAAAAACTCGAGTGCGACTTGGCGATTATCGACAAACGCCGCCCCAAAGCCAATGTCTCTGAAGTCATGAACATCATCGGCGACATTGAAGGGCGCACTTGTGTGCTCATGGACGACATGGTCGATACCGCAGGCACGCTGTGCAAAGCCGCCGAAGTGCTCAAAGAGCGTGGCGCAAAACGCGTTTTGGCCTATTGCACCCACCCGATTTTGAGCGGGCCTGCCGTACAGCGCATTTGCGATTCGGTTTTGGACGAATTGGTGATTTTAGACACCATTCCGCTGTCACCCAACGCCGCGTCATGCGACAAAATCCGCCAGCTCAGCTGCGCAAACTTATTGGGCGAGACGATTCATCGCATCGCCAAAGAAGAATCTGTGAGCTCGTTGTTCACCGAATAACGAGCACTTAGATGGTTCACTGGTCGCAAGTGAATCTAACTTAAACTTTGGAGTTTTTATGAAAATTACAGCAACAACCCGTTCATTGCATGGCAC
The DNA here is from genome assembly GCA_051650085.1 of Formosimonas sp. GTDB lineage: Bacteria > Pseudomonadota > Gammaproteobacteria > Burkholderiales > Burkholderiaceae > Hydromonas. Next base: position 25,416 of record JBOFII010000025.1, on the reverse strand, counting down.
AGGTGCGAGCCGCCGCATGCGCATTGCGGGCACAACCCCAGGCGTGGTGTACGGCGCAGCCGCAGCCGCAACCTCGATCGAAATCGAACACAACAGCTTGTTTCACGCATTGCGTAAAGACGGCGTGCGTTACTCTGTGTTGGACTTGGAATTAGACGGCGCAGTTGAACAAGTGATTTTGCGCGACGTGCAAGTTCACCCCACTAAACCGATGATTTTGCACGTGGACTTCCAACGCGTACAAGCCGACCAGCCGATTACCGTTAAAGCCCCATTGAAATTCGTTGGCGGCGAAACCTCACCTGCGGTGAAAATCGGCGGCCAACGCATTAAAGCAGCCGTGTTCAACGTCCGTATTTCTTGCTTGCCAAAAGACTTGCCATCGGTTTTGACCGTTGACGTGTCTAAACTCGAACCAAGCCAAGCCGTTAAAGCCAGTGAATTGGTTTTGCCAGAAGGCGTTAAATTGGTTTTGGGCAAACAAAAAGACATTACCTTGGCTGTTGCAGGTAAATAATTGTTGCACCTCAAAAAGCCCGCAGCACTTGCGGGCTTTTTTCAATGGAGCTCGCATGACCACCAAACTCATCGTCGGCCTAGGCAATCCAGGCGCAGAATACGAAAACACCCGCCACAACGCAGGCTGCTGGCTGCTCGAACAAATCGCCCGCCAATACAACGCTCGCCTATCGCCCGAATCCAAATTCTCAGGCCTTGCCGCCCGCGCAGGCGAAATTTGGCTGCTGCAACCCATGACCTACATGAACCGCTCAGGCCAAGCCATCGCCGCACTGGCCCATTTTTACAAAATCGCGCCTGCCGATATTTTGGTGCTGCACGACGAACTCGACATCCCATGCGGCACAGCCAAACTCAAACTCGGCGGCTCAACGGGCGGGCACAACGGTCTCAAAGACACCCAAGCCAAACTCGGCACGCCCGACTTTTGGCGCTTGCGCATCGGCATCGACCACCCACGCAACAGCAGCACCCCGCAACAAGCCGTCGCCGACTACGTGCTCAAACCACCCAAAACCAACGAGCGGCAAGCCATCGACCAAGCCATTGACAAAGCCCATGCCAGCTTAAATGACTGGTTAAAAGGCGACTTTGAAAAGGCCATGCGCGAGTTGCATGCAAAAGCATAAAAAAGGCCAACAGACACTCTACACAACCACCCAATTGACAGCAGCCAAACAATGAATTAAAGTGTAAAAAAGCAAACATCTCGATATTGTGAAAATTTTTATATTCCGAATTATTCCTTTTTAAGTGGCCTTTACAATGAAAAAACTAACAGTCAAAATAGTGATTTGCACTTTGTTTTTAAGCGCCTGCCAAAACAAAAAAGACCCTTATTTTTTTCTTCAACCGCAAGCTCCCACAAGCCAACCCATCTCATTGGACTCCGCACAAAAATCATTAGACCTAGATTTTTGGATAGTGCCCAACACAAAATTGGACATGAACTACCCAGTAACAATTGGTTTGAGTTACAAATTCAAATTTGATAATGATATAAGAGAAAGAGTTGCCAAAACCCCCATTCCTCTCAAACTAAAAATTTTTCTCATTAAAAATCAACAACAAGAAACCATTACCTTTGATGCCAAAACACAAGAAAAAGAGGGCTATAAAAAAGGATTAATCAATGCTAGCGTCATTGCCACCCCACACAATTTTTTTTACCCGTCCGAAGCAGACAAAAATATTGGGCAAGAAGAATACATCGCCGCAGTTTTTCACCCACCTGAACACGGGCATTACAGAGTTGAAGTAACCACAGAGAAAGACAACCCAGACTTAAAAACCATCGAGTTCGAGTTGTTTGTCAAACAAATTAATTTAGGAAAATAAAAGGGTTAATCATGGCATACACAGCAACAATATATGTTGCCGCCCCAGGCACACCACTGAAAGATGGAGGAACATCCCTTCCTGGTCACGTATACTACTCAATAAGTGACGGCACAAACGAGTACAGTTACGGCTTCGCCCCTATCAAGCACGGCAGCATCTATGGGCAGGGTCACATCGTCAAAGATGACGTCGAACAATACAAAGACCCAATTTATTCACGGACAATGGAAATTTCAAGTGAACAATACAATAAACTAAACGAATTTGGGCAAAATCCTAGCAAATATGGCTTTGACATGACATATGCAGGCACATGGAATAATTGTGTTGACTTTACATGGAAAGGTTTAAACCATGCTGGACTTCATTACAGAACATTAGGCCTGATTGAACGCAAAGAATATGAAGGCTCATTAAAACCAACACATAACGTTCATGACATCAAAGAAATTTCTGCACCCTATCCAAACAGCCCACTCAATGGAGAGCACTCAAACCCTTGGCCCAAGCGAACAGGCATACAACTTTTATTAAGTGAAGCCAACAATCTTCCCTCAGAAGGCAACAACAATTACACCTCTAATGTGGAACCCAATAGCACCAAAATACACAATTCGCTAGCTTCCAACGCAAACCGACAAGAGGTGACTGACTTTGCTTTCGCAGCCCTATTATCTGACGACCCTGTAACAATGTACAAAGGTTTAGACCAAGTAGCCCAAACCGATGTTGCGCAAGAGAATAACAAACTCGCACAGCAAGCCGTCATCGCATACGATAACCAACAAACCCAGCAATTTGAAAGCCCTGCGCGGGTTATGACAAGGTAAAGGACGCACATGAGTTTAGAAGAAAAAATTATTCGCTTAACCGAAAATGTGGTTTTACTCACAGGCAAAGTCGAGCAACGCGCCAAAGCCAATGAGCAGAGTAATGCCAAGGCAACTCAATCACTGACTCAAACGGAACAATCCATCCGAGGTGCAGCCAGCGAAATCCAGCGCGTCACCTCTCGTACAGTAGACGATGCCATTCAAAAACCCGTTAAAGACCTTGACCACAGCCTTAAAATCATTCGCAACGAATTGATACATGTGGCCAATCAAGTCCAAGAGCACATGGACAACTCAGTAACAAGGCTCAAACACATCACTTGACTGGCAATGGGTGCCTTTACGATTGCAGGCTTGGTTTGCTTGGGCACATCAGTTTACACGACGATACAAATGAAAAAACAAATCAAACAAGCCGACTGGGTCTCTAACATCAATTCAGCCGCTACCAACGGCAAACTTGGCATTTGTGCGGATGGCAACGGCTTATGTGCCATTCTCGACAAAAAGCAATACCGACTTGACAAATAAAACCCAACAAAACCAATCACTCCCGCCGCAACGGCAACTTTAATTTGGGCGCATGCAAAAAGCCAAACCGCCCATCCGTTGGCACAGGCTCAAACACACCTTGCTCAAACAATTGGCACTGCGCTTTAAGCCACGCGGCAAAAATCTGTACTTTGTCGCTTTGGTGACTGCGGTTCGGCCAAACGAGGTGATAATCCCACGGGTGCGGCGCAACCACGGGCGTGACTTTTTGCAGCCAGCCTTGTTTGAGCCACAAATCGGCAATCGACAAACGAGTCAAAACCATGCCCAAGCCGCTGCGCGCGGCCTCCAACGCGAGATTGGAGTCATTGACAATCAAACTTTGCTGCGGCTGCGCCACCTCTAAGCCCGCCGCCACACACCAACTGTTCCAGTCTTCATTGGTCGCAATCAATTGCCCCGCGTGCGCGGCATCGTACGGGCTTTGCGTAGGTGAAAACCGCGCATCATTGTGGGCGGCGACCAGCAACTGCCACTCGCTCATTAAGCGTTCGGAGTGCACATCCTGCGCTTTAATCGCGCCAAACCGAATCGCACAATCGGCTGGGCTGACCTCAAAATCAACCACCTCTAAACTGGCCACCAATTCAATCCGCCAATGCGGATGCTGCGCATAAAAATCAGCCAGCCGTGGCATCAACCAATGCATGCCAAACGACGGCAAAACCGCCACAGTCAAATGCTCGGCCTGCGTGCGCATGTTGATGCGCTCGGTCGCACCCGCCACTTGCTGCAAAGCCAAGCGCACTTGAGACGCATACACACGACCTTCAGAGGTGAGATTGACCCGCCGCGCTGTGCGGTCAATCAACGCCACACCTAAATATGTTTCGAGTAATTTGAGTTGATGGCTGACCGCGCTGTGTGTGACGTGCAGCTCTTGCGCCGCCTGCGTCACGCTGCCCAAACGAGAGACGGCTTCAAAAGCACGCAAAGCGGATAAAGGGGGCAATTTGAGCATGTGAATAAAACTAACCAAAAAAGTGAAAATATATCGTTTGCGGCCAAACAATCGGTGTCATAAAATACAAACGCAACAACATTCGATAATTTAATTCACAAAGAATACCATGTACCAACTCTACATCGGCAACAAAAATTACTCCTCTTGGTCACTGCGCCCGTGGGTGCTCATGACGCATTTTGGCATTGCATTTACAGAAAAACTCGTCCCGCTCACAGGTGCGGGCACGCACACCGCCTATTCGCCCAACGGGCTGGTGCCGTGTTTGCACGACGATGGCTTTCAGGTGTGGGATACTTTGGCGATTGCCGAGTATTTGCACGACGCGCATCCTGAGCTGAACATTTGGCCAACCGATGCCAAAGCCCGCGCCAGAGCGCGGTCGATTGCCGCCGAAATGCATTCGGGCTTTGGCGCTTTGCGCAGCGCAATGCCGATGATTATCAAACTGCGCCTAAAAGGCAAAAACCCCAGCGCGGACGTGGCGGCGGATATTGCGCGGATTGAGGCGATTTTTACCGACACGCGACGCGAGTTTGCGGGCGACTTGCCGTATTTGTTCGGTGCGTTTTCCGCCGCCGACGCGATGTTTGCGCCCGTAGTATGGCGATTGACCACGTACAACGTGCCATTGAGTGCCGCGGCGCAAAGTTATGTGGACACCATGCTCGCCCACCCCGCCATGCAGGCGTGGCAGGCAGGTGCGCTGGCCGAGACTGAAGTCATGCCTTACGACGCAACCGTTTTAGAGCCTTACGGCGGCATCAGAACCTAAACAACCACCCCGCCGCGCACCACCTGCTGACAGGGGTTAAGGCCAATCGCATAACTCAAATCCGCAGGGCGTTCAATCCGCCACAGCGCCAAGTCAGCGCGTTTGCCCACCGCCAACGTGCCACGGTCGTGCAACAAACCCAAGGCCTGCGCCGCGTGACGGGTAACGCCCGCCAAAGTTTCTTGTGGCGTGAGTTTAAACAACGTGCAGGCCATATTCATGCTCAACAGCAATGAACTCATCGGCGACGTCCCTGGGTTGCAGTCGGTCGATACCGCAATCGGCACTTGCGCGTCGCGCAAGGCTTGAATCGGCGGCAATTTCGTTTCGCGCAAAAAATAATACGCCCCAGGCAAGAGCACCGCAACCATTCCCGCTGCTTGCATGGCGGCAACTCCTTGTGCGCTCAAATACTCTAAATGATCCGCCGACAAACCGCCGTATTGCGCGGTCAAGGCCGCGCCATTTTGGTCCGACAATTGCTCGGCGTGTAACTTCACAGGCAACTGCAAGCGTTGCGCGGCGCGAAATACCTGCTCGGTTTGCGCCACACTAAAACCAATTTTTTCACAAAACACGTCCACGGCATCGACCAAACCTTCGGCGTGCAACGCGGGCAACATGTCGTCGCAGACGTGCGCAATATAATCATCCGCGCGGCCTGCGTATTCGGGCGGCAGCGCGTGTGCGCCCAAAAAAGTGGTGCGCACCTCTACAGGGTAAACCTCGCCGATGCGCCGCGCCACGCGGAGCATTTTGCGCTCCGAGTCAAGCGACAAACCATAACCTGACTTGATTTCTAACGTAGTCACGCCTTCGCTGAGCAATTGGCGCACGCGTGGTGCGCTGGCCGCGAGCAACTCGTCGTCAGAGGCTGCGCGAGTGGCGCGAACGGTGGATAAAATGCCACCGCCGTTGCGGGCAATCTCCTCATACGCCACGCCATTGAGGCGCGCTTCAAACTCATTGCTGCGGTTGCCCGCATACACCACATGAGTGTGGCAATCAATCAAGGCTGGGGTCAGCCATGCCTGTTGACCATCATATTGTTGGCACGCCGACCAGTCAGGCGGTAGGTCGGACTGCGCACCCAGCCATGCGATTTTACCCTCTTGCACGGCCAGTGCCGCGTGGCGAATTTCGCCATAACCGTCATCGGTCATGCAGGCCAAATGAACACTGAGCCAAATGCTGTCCCATTGATTCATGCTGCACCTCCAGCACATTGACGCGTCAATCGCGCCACCAACCGCGCGGCCACGCGCGCGCTTTGTTGGTCCATGTCATAAGTTGGATTGAGTTCGGCCACATCAAACAGCTTGAGTTTGCCCGATGCCGCAATCGCATCCAGCACCGCTTCGACCACCTCAAGCGGCACGCCGCGCGGTGCAGGCGCGGAAACCGCAGGCACGACCGCAGCGGGCAACACATCCAAACACAGCGTGAAATACAGTACATCCACCCGTGCCATAAAGTCGCTCAACGTGGCATGAATCTCTGGTAGGTGGCGCGGCGTCATGTCTTCATCCAAGCGCCACGTCACCTTCAACTGGTTCGCACGTTCAAACAGCGCGGCGGTGTTGGCAAACTCGCTCACCCCAAGACAGCAATAATTAAAGTCCCAGCCCCGTTGCGCACAATCGTTGGCCATCTGCCGAAATGGCGTGCCCGACGACGCCTGCGCATCGCCACGCAAGTCAAAATGCGCGTCCAAATTGATGATGCCAATTTTGGGCGACGCCTCTAACGCCAAATACTCGGCCAAGCCACAAAACGCAGCATAAGCAATTTCATGCCCACCGCCCAAGCCGATGGGCAAAAGCTGTTGCCCCAACAATGCCGTGACCCGCTGCGCATACTGCTGCTGCGCGACCTCTAAATCACCGTCGACGCACACCACATCACCCGCATCGACAATGGCGTGCTGCGCCAGCGCAGGCATATTGGCCAACGCGCGGCGCAACGCCGCAGGCCCTTGGCGTGCACCAACACGGCCATGATTACGCGCCACGCCCGCGTCGCAGGCAAAGCCGAGCAGGGCAACGCTGTTGGGCGCACTGTGCGCGTCATGCGCACGAATGACTTGATGCCAACGCAAACCCAACGCACCATCGGCCACATCGTTGCGCCCTTGCCAAAGGCTCATGTCCACAACACTCATCGCACCCCCTGCTGGTTAATGCGTGACCGCATGCAAAGCCTCAAACAACTCACGGCAATCGCGGCTCAATGCACCCGTCAAAACCAATTGTTTGGCCGCTTCAATATCGGGCGCGAAATAACGGTCTTGCGCGTAAAAAGGCACAACCTCGCGCAATTGGGCATGAACATGCTCCAAATGTGGCGCAGTGCGCAGTGGTCGATGAAAGTCAATCCCTTGCGCAGCGGCCAGCAACTCAATCCCCACAATCGTCGCGGTATTGTGTGCCATCTCATGCAAACGCCGCGCGGCAAAAGTCGCCATGCTCACATGGTCTTCTTGGTTGGCTGAAGTCGGCAAACTGTCCACGCTCGCGGGATGCGCCATGGACTTGTTTTCTGACGCCAATGCCGCCGCCGTGACATGCGCAATCATAAAACCCGAATTCACCCCAGGGTTATGCACCAAAAACGGCGGCAATTTTGAAATCGTCGCGTCAATCAACAGCGCAATCCGCCGCTCCGCCAACGCGCCCACCTCAGCGATGGCCAAGGCCAAGGTGTCGGCAGCAAAAGCGACAGGCTCGGCATGAAAGTTACCGCCCGACAAAACCTGCGGCCCGTTATCGGTTTGGAATATCAGCGGGTTGTCGGTGACCGCATTGGCCTCAATCAGCAAAGTGCGCCCCGCATTGTTGATTAAGTCCAAACACGCGCCCATGACCTGCGGCTGACAGCGCAAACTGTACGGGTCTTGCACGCGGTCGTCACCGACTTCGTGCGAATGGCGAATCGCGCTGTCGGTCAATAATTCACGAAAAATCCGCGCCGCCGCGATTTGCCCTGGTTGACCACGCGCCGCGTGAATACGCGCATCAAACGGCGCATCACTGCCCTTGGCCGCATCAACCGACAATGCCCCCACCACAATCCCTGCTTCTAAAACCCGCTCAGCCATGAACAAGCCGTGCAGCGCGAGCGCGGTCGAGACTTGCGTGCCATTGATGAGCGCCAAACCCTCTTTGGCGGCCAGCACCACAGGCGCAATGCCCGCATTGCGCAAGGCCACAGCCGCAGGCAAAATTTCACCGTTGACGCGCACATCGCCTTCACCCAAAATCGCCAACGTCATGTGCGACAACGGCGCAAGGTCGCCCGACGCGCCAACCGAGCCTTTGGCAGGAATCAGCGGCATGATGCCTGCGTTGAACAGCGCGATAAGCGTGTCAATCACCTCGGCGCGAATGCCCGAAAAGCCCCGCGCCAAACTGGCGATTTTCATCAACATAATCAGCCGCACCACGCCATCGTCCAGCGCCTCACCTGTGCCCACCGAGTGCGACAAAATCAAGTTGCGTTGCAAAATTTCGAGTTGTGCATCGGCAATGCGGGTTTTGGCCAACAAACCAAAGCCCGTGTTAATCCCATAAGCCGCATCGCCCGTGGCAATGATGTCTTGCACCGCTTGCTGCGACGCCGCAATCACTGGGTAGGCTTCAGGCGCAAGCGCAATCGGCACGGCGTGCTGCCAAATGTGACGCAGGTGTTTGAGGGTCAATTGAGCGGGCTGAATCGTCCAAGGGTGTGCCATAAATGTTCCTTTTCGTTTTAGTTTGTATTTTTCAACATCGGTAAATTCAAGCCCTGCTTGTGCGCCGTGGCTTTGGCCAAGTCATAACCCGCATCGGCGTGGCGCATCACCCCTGAACCGCTGTCGTTGACCAAAACCCGCGCCAGTCGTTGGGCGGCGGCCTCTGTACCATCGGCCACAATCACCATACCCGAATGTTGCGAATACCCCATACCCACACCACCGCCGTGGTGCAATGAGACCCACGTCGCACCACCTGCGGTGTTGAGCAAAGCGTTGAGTAGCGGCCAGTCCGACACAGCATCTGTGCCATCGAGCATGCCTTCGGTTTCGCGATTGGGCGAGGCAACCGAGCCTGTATCCAAATGGTCGCGACCAATCACAATCGGGGCTTTAAGCTCACCGTTTTTCACCATTTCATTAAAAGCTAAACCCGCCAAATGCCGCTCACCCAAACCGAGCCAGCAAATTCGCGCAGGCAAGCCCTGAAACGCAATCCGCTCTTGCGCCATGTCCAACCAGCGATGCACCGCCGCATGATGCGGAAAAAGCTCCTTGATTTTGGCATCGGTTTTGTAAATGTCTTCAGGGTCACCCGATAAGGCCACCCAACGAAACGGCCCTTTGCCTTCGCAAAACAAGGGGCGAATGTACGCAGGGACAAAGCCTGGAAAGTCAAATGCCTGCGCCACGCCACCATCGAAAGCCACCTGACGGATGTTGTTGCCATAATCCACCGTTGGAATGCCCATAGCATGAAAATCAAGCATTGCTTGCACATGTTGGGCGCATGAAGCGGTCGCTGCCGCGGTCAGCTGAGCGTGTTGTGAGGGGTCGTGTTGCGCCGCTTTCCACTGCGCCACAGTCCAGCCCGCTGGCAAATAACCGTTGATTAAATCATGCGCCGAGGTTTGGTCGGTCACCAAGTCAGGTCGTGCTCCACGGCGCACCAACTCTGGCAAAACTTCAGCCGCATTGCCCAACAGCGCAATCGACACCGCCTCGCCCGCCGCGCAATGTTGCGCAACCAGTTCCAGCGCGTGGTCAATGTCCCGCGCCTGTTTATCGACATAACGGGTGCGCAGGCGAAAATCAATGCTCGATTGCTGGCACTCGACCGTCAACGAGACCGCGCCCGCTAAGGTCGCAGCCAAAGGCTGTGCGCCGCCCATGCCGCCCAAACCTGCGGTTAAAATCCAACGTCCGCGCCACGAACCAGCAAAATGCTGGCGAGCCGCCTCGACAAAGGTTTCGTACGTGCCTTGGACTATCCCTTGCGAGCCGATATAAATCCAGCTGCCCGCCGTCATTTGTCCGTACATAAACAAACCCTTGCGGTCTAACTCGTTGAAATGCGACCAGTTCGCCCATTTGGGCACAAGATTGGAGTTGGCCAGCAAAACCCGTGGTGCGTCAGCGTGGGTTTTGAAAACCCCAACGGGCTTACCCGACTGAATGAGCAGGGTTTCGTCGTCATTCAAGTCTTTTAATGAGGCCAAAATCTGGTCAAAACACGCCCAATCCCGCGCGGCGCGACCAATCCCGCCGTACACCACCAAGCTTTTAGGGTTTTCCGCCACTTCAGCGTCTAGATTATTTTGAATCATGCGATACGCCGCTTCGGTTTGCCATGATTTGCACACCAAAGTCGCACCGCGTGGGGCGCGAATCTCGCGAGATTCGTCGTTGCGAACGTCATTGACCTGTGTCATTGTCTCACTCCTGTTTAATTGGTATAGACAACTTTAGAGAAAACCACTTGACTTGTCAATACAATAGGTAAAATACACACTTCATACATTCAGCACAGTCACCATGAGCCACACCCCCGCTTATCAACGCATCAAAAACCATATTGTGCAGGCCATTCAAACTGGCGTGTGGAAAGAGGGTGAAGCCGTGCCGTCCGAACTCGCGCTGGCGCGGCAGTTCGGCGTGTCGCGCATGACGGTCAACCGCGCCATGCGCGAACTCACTGCGGCGCAAACCCTGCTGCGCATTCAGGGTTCGGGTACCTATGTCGCGCAGCAAAAATACCAAACCACGCTGGTCGAAATCAAAAGCATTCGCGAAGAAATCCACGCTCGCGGCCACAGCCACCACAGCGAACTGCAACATTTATCCAAAGAGCAGGGCAGCGACGCACTCACCGCGCAGTTTGGCCTTATTCAACCATCGGCCTTGTTTCACTCCATCATTGTGCATTTTGAAAACAACGTGCCGATTCAAGTGGAAGAGCGTTGGGTCAATCCCGCCGTCGCGCCCGACTATATGACGCAAGATTACGCCAGCCTCACACCCAACGAATACCTCATGGCCGCCGCGCCGCTGCAAGGCGGCGAATACACGATTGAAGCGATGCCCGCGCCGCATCAAATCGCGCAAATGCTGCGCATCCAAAAAAATGAAGCATGCTTGGTCTTGCGGCGCAAGACTTTTTCGATGAATCAAACCGCCACCATCGTCACCATGTGGCATCCTGCGGCGATTTATCGTTTTTCTGGGGTATTTTAATGCGTTACAATTCGGCCATGACCGCACCAACTCCCGACACCATCATCGCCATTGCCACCGCTTCAGGGCGCGGCGGCGTGGGCGTGATTCGCGCCTCAGGCGCTCTGCCCGACATTCAAGCCCTCATGCAGGCCATTTGTGGGCGCACGCTCACGCCGCGCCACGCGACTTATGGCGCGTTTAGCGACGCCGACGGCACGCCGATTGACCACGGGATTGCGCTGTATTTCAACGCACCGCATTCGTACACGGGCGAGCATGTGTTGGAGTTGCAAGGCCACGGCGGGCCCGTGGTCATGCAACTGTTGCTGCGCCGCTGTTTGAGCGTGTGCGGGCGCATGGCGCAAGCGGGCGAATTTACCGAGCGGGCGTTTTTGAACGACAAAATGGACTTGGCACAGGCCGAAGCGGTGGCGGACTTGATTGAAGCCTCGACGGAGGCAGCGGCCAAAAGCGCGGTGAAATCGCTCTCAGGCGAGTTTTCGCACAAAATCCACGAACTGGTGCGCCAAGTCGTGCATTTGCGCATGTTGGTTGAGGCGACGCTGGATTTTCCTGAAGAAGAAATCGACTTTCTCGAAAAAGCCAACGCGTTTGGTCAACTCGAAGCGATTCAAAACCAACTCGCCGCCGTTCTCAGTACCGCCAAACAAGGGGTTTTGCTGCGCGACGGCGTAAACGTGGTACTGGTCGGCCAGCCCAACGTCGGTAAATCGTCGCTGCTCAACGCTTTGGCGGGGCAAGATGTGGCGATTGTCACGCCGATTGCGGGCACAACGCGCGACACTGTGAGCCAAGCGGTGCAAATCGACGGCGTGCCGCTCAACATCATCGACACCGCAGGTTTGCGCGAGACCGACGACGTGGTGGAAAAAATCGGGATTGAGCGCACATGGGCCGCCGTGAGCCGTGCCGATGTGGTGCTGCACCTGCAAGACGCCAGCCAGCCGAGCGAAGCCGACGCGCCGCTGCTCGCACAACTGCGCAACGCGATTCCACCTGACGCACCGATTTTAACGCTGTACAACAAAGCCGACCTCGTTCAGCACACGGGTCAGTTGCATTTGAGCGCAAAAACAGGCGCGGGTTTGGCCGAGTTGCGCGACCAATTGCTGCACATTGTCGGCTTTGAAAAAACCCAAACCAACACCTTCATCGCCCGCGAACGCCACCTCACGGCACTGCGCAGCGCGGACGAACACCTGCAAGCCGCTTACGCCCACGCACTCACACAAGCCGACGCATTGGATTTGTTTGCCGAAGAATTGCGCTTAACGCAAGAATCCCTCAACTTGATTACAGGCGCGTTCAGCGCGGATGACTTGCTGGGGGTGATTTTTTCGAGTTTTTGTATTGGCAAATAAACCGCAACATCAATACATTCGCCGAAATACAGAAGGCGTGCGACCCGTCAAGCGCTTAAAAAATTGTACAAAGTTGCTGGTTGAGGCAAAACCCAAACGCAACGCAATCGACTCAATAGAATCCAGACTATTCACCAAAATTCGTTGAGCCTCCAAAGCCAAACGCTCATCCAAAATCGTTTTGGCCGTTTTGGCCGTTTTGCCCTCGCTGGCCCAACATGCACGTGACAACGTGCGTTCAGCACACCCCAGTTTTTGAGCATAGTCCTGCACAGTCCAACGCGACAGGACATGAGTCTCAAGGAGCTTTTTAAACTCAAAAACCACATCATAAGCCGCAGGTAACTTCGTCACCCACGCCGCACTTGACGCCCAATGCATACGCAAGTGCAGCAACCACGTATACACCCGTTGATGCAACAAGGCTCCCAGCCACGGATGCAAGTGTTTTTCTGAACCATACCGCATTTGGTCGGCCACAATACTTTGACAGGCCTGCTCAAAATCATTTTGCAGCGATACGGTTAATTCGCTACAAAGCGGCCATGGCCGATCTGCCAACAAAGATTTGAGATACATTAAACGCTCTGGCAATATAAATGCTGGACTCATCACCAACACGGTCGCCTCCATATCCGCCGAGTCAGGAAACTTATGGATGCTGTGCTGCGGCACAAACAACAAATGCCCAGCACGCACTTCATAAGACTCAAAATCAATCATATGCACGCCAGCCCCTGCGCTGTACAACACAAACATGACCATTTCTAAACGTTGCGGGCGCGACAAATGTCCAAGCGGTTTATGCTTTTGAGCACGTTGGCGCAATTCTGATAAGCGCAAAACTTCAACCCCCAGCAAATTGTTCTTACGACCCTCAAAATCAACCACATCAATGCCATTGTGTTCCATACAACCTCTTTTCAACCATACTGCGATTGTCCAAATATAAACGTATTTTGTCCATTTTACAAATTGCAATAAAAAATCATTTATCACACAATACACACATCATTAACCCACAAAGGAAAACACCATGAGCACTCCTCAACAACTCGTTCAGACGTTCTACAATATGCTGACAACCCCAGCGCAAAAAGATGTTCAGGCACTTGCAGAATCCGTTATTGCCGAAGATTGGCAGTCGATTGACACCCAAGGTGGAACAGCCAAAACCAGAGCCCAGTTTATTCAACAAGTCATCGGATTTGGCAAACTCATCCCTGACTTAAACTGGGCGGTGCAAGAAATTATCGAAGCTGACAACAAAATTGTCGTACGCTCACAAGTCTCAGGAACTCCAGCAACTGATTTTATGGGCACACCACACACGGGTAAAAGCTTCTCTATCATGACCATTGACATTCACACGGTCAAAGACAACCAATTATCCGTTGCGCACCACGTTGAAAACTGGATGAGCGCAGTCATGCAATTGAAAGCTTAAATTTTTCCTAAAGAGAATCTATGAAACTCAAAACCCTTTTAGGCCTATCTGTGGTCACCAGCCTTATTGCAAGCAACTTTGCCTTCGCCAAACCTGCGTTTGAGGTGGTTATTGCCAAACCCAAAGCGGGCGTCACGATGCAAGACTTTCTTGCAGAAGACAAACAAATGGAAAACAACTTTGTGCGCAAGCAAAAAGGCTTTCAGAATCGCAAAGTCGCCGTCAGCAAAGAAGGCGATGAGCTTTTTGTGATTGTGCGCTGGAAAAACCTAGAAATGGCAGAAGCCGCAGCTCAATCATTTATGACTGCGCCCGCAGCACAAAAGCGACTGCACATGTCCGACATGCAACTGTTCAAGCACTACATTGTCGAATAAAAACAAGCGCGGGTTAACCGCGCTTGTTTTTTGTCAACTCACTTGCCGCGCAATTAAATTGGCCTTGCCTTTGCCAAACTCTAAATCAATCCGCAGCGGCAAGTAGTTGTGCTCAGGGACAAACCACATTTTGATGCTTTTAATGCTGCCACTGGGAATCACAATTGTGGCGGGGATTGAGTCGAACTTGCCCATTTGCGTTGAGACATCTTCGCGCCCCGCAAAACTCACCTGCGCTATTTCCACCGTACGTCGCTTACTGATTGGTAGGTTTAAATTACGCACCGACCCGCCACTGTTCTGCAATGCACCCTGAATATAAATCATAGCCGACAGATAATCATACACCGCATCATAGCTCAGTGCAGTGGGTGCTGCATCGCTTGTCCCAAATGCAATATTGCGCTGCGCGTAGTCGACTGCCACTTGGCTGCCCGCCACATCTTTGCCCAAACCAACCAAAGACACGCGCCCACCGTCTTGAAAGCGCGTGGTCGCTACGGTGTTGGCGCGCACCTCGCCTGTAGAAGCGGCGTTAAACTTAAACGCCGAGGCTTTGGCCGCCAAACTCGCGTTGTAGGTTTGCCCTGAGCGGTTGAACACAAACGTCGCCCCGCCACCGCCTTCAAAGTCTTTGTAATTGCCTGTTACGTCGTAAGCAATTTTAAAGCCGCCTTCTTTAATGGCCACATCAACGGGCGCACCTTTGCTCAATGCGGGCTGTGGCTCTGTTTTGGGCGGCTCACTTGCAGGTTTGGGAGTTGGCTCTGTGGCTTGTCCCGTTGCGGGCGCGTTGCTGTCCTCTTTGGGTTTTGGTTCTGCGGCAGATTTGTTGTTCATTGCGACTTTGGGTTCGGCCTTAGCCACCACAATTTTTTGTGGCTCTGGCGTTACAACAGGCGCAGGCGGCGGCAAAATCGCAGTTTGCAGCACTTCAGGCTCAGGCACGATGGGCGTCGCTTCAACCGTTGGTGCCGCCCACCACAAGATCGCGCCCGCCAAGCCATGCAGCAAAAAGCTAAGCGCAAAAGCGAGTGAAGTGCGAGAACAATGTTTGAGCATAACCAATTCTTTCAAGAATTCAACAGGAGGGATAATACCGCAGCACCTAAATGGTTGACCCAGCACGATAAAAGCACAAAACGGTATAATGCAAATTTTGCCTAATCCAAGGATTTTTATGAGTTTCAACTATCGTCCCGTTGAGCGCGTGGCGCAGATTTCACCCGACGATTTTCACCGCTTATACGTCAAGCCTCAAAAGCCCGTGGTGATTGAACGCTTGACCCACGACTGGCCCGCGTATGAGCGTTGGCATTTTGAATACATCAAAGCGCAAGCAGGGGAGCAAATCGTACCGCTGTACAACAACGAGCCTGTGAGCCACACCAAAAAAGTCAATGAGCCTGACGCGAAAATGCGCTTGGCCGATTACATTGACCAATTACAAAGCGGGCAAACCCAGCTGCGGATTTTTTTGTACAACCTGATTAAAAACGTGCCGAGTTTGCAAGGCGATATTCGCTTCCCCAACCTCAAAATGAAGTTGCTCAAAGGCCTGCCGTTTGTGTTTTTCGGTGGCAAAGATGTGAATGTGTTCATGCATTACGACATTGACTACGCCAATATTTTGCACTTTCACTTTGCGGGCGAAAAACGCTGCGTCATTGTCCCGCCTGAGCAAACCCCGCTGATGTACAAAGTGCCATATGCCAACATCTGCCGCGAAGACATTGATTTTGACAACCCCGATTTTGCGCGTTGGCCCGCGCTGCGCCAGCTCCAGCCATTGGTCGCCGACCTCAAACACGGCGAAATGCTGTACATGCCCGAAGGCTATTGGCATTACATGAAATACCTCACCCCAGGCTTTTCCATGAGCCTACGCGGATTGGCCACCCGCCCCAGCCACATGGTCAAAGCCTTTTGGAATTTATTTGTCGTGCGCCATTTTGACAACTTCATGCGCCGCAGCAAGGGCGCGGCATGGTTGGCTTACAAAGACCAAAAAGCCATCAACGACACCCACGCACGATTGGGTTTGTAAGCACTATAACGGCGAATCGTGCGGCGAACTCAACAGCAAGCGGTCAATCTCGCCTATCCGTTCAAGGTCTTTGTTGGTATACGGCAAGCGGTGCAACACATACTGCATAGCGGTTAAGCGGGCGCGGCGTTTGTCGTCGGATTTGATAACCGTCCACGGCGCCTCCACGCGGTCGGTGAAAGAAAACATGGCTTCTTTGGCGTCGGTGTAGGCATCCCATTTGTCAAGCGAAGCCAAGTCTATCGGCGAGAGTTTCCACTGTTTGAGCGGGTCGGTGGCGCGTTCAGCGAAGCGGCGGCGTTGCTCTTCTTGCGAAACCGAGAACCAAAACTTGATGAGGTGAATGCCACTGCCAACCAACATGCGCTCAAACTCAGGGGCTTGCTGCATAAAGGTGAAGTACTCGGCGGTGCTGCAAAAGTCCATCACGCGCTCAACGCCTGCGCGGTTGTACCATGAGCGGTCAAACATGACGATTTCGCCTGCGGTGGGCAACTGCGCCACATAGCGTTGAAAATACCATTGCCCGCGCTCGGTTTCGGTCGGTTTTTGCAAGGCAACCACCCGTGCGCCGCGTGGGTTGAGGTGTTCCATGAAGCGTTTAATCGTGCCGCCTTTGCCCGCCGCGTCGCGCCCTTCAAACACAATAACGATTTTTTGCCCCGTCTCTTTGACCCACGCTTGCAGCTTGAGCATTTCGATTTGCAGCTCTTGCTTGCGGGCCTCGTAAGCAGGCCGCTCCAGCCACGCGTCGTACGGATACGCACTGATTTCATTGCTGTCGGTCGAGCTTGCCGCCAGAGCTTCGTGCAGTTGCAATAAATTATTGATGTTCATATCAGCACCGTCACACCGATTTTTTCCCACGCCCGCCACTCTTCATCGAGCAAATACGCCGACAACGGGTTGCGCGCCACCCAACTCGGCTCGACGCGCCAAGTGAGCGCACGCCCTTCAAAGGTCAACTGACACGGCGGCACGGCCACATCGACCCGCGCGTGGCACAGCAGGGCGGCAATCCGCAAACACAGCACTTCGCGAGCAAACGTGTCATCGGCCAAAACCTCGGCCCATTTGCGCAAGCCGCCACGCTGCGCGGCGATAAGACCTGCAAGATGGGTTTGTTCGAGCAGCGAAAAGCCTGCCAATTCAGCGTTGCGCATGATGTATTCGCCATGTCGATGGAACCCGTCGTGCGCAATGGCCGCGCCGATTTCGTGCGTGCGTGCCGCCCACGCCAACCACTGCGGGTCGGCTTGTGGCGCGAGCTTGCCCAGTAAAGTCACGGCCAACTGTTCCACCCGCCGCGCCTGCGCCTCGTCCACCGCCCAGCGTTTGCACAAACGCAAAATGCTTTGTTCGCGCACATCGTCGGCCAGCCGCCCTGAGGTTCGACCGATTAAATCAATCATCACGCCTTGGCGCAACGCGCTGTAGCACGGCGTCATACTGCGCACGCCAAACGCGGTAAACAAACCCATCAGCACCGCCAAACCACCAACCAACACCTGTGCGCGTTGCGCTTTAAGGTTGGGGAACGGCCATTTTTTCGGTTCAATGTTGAGCAGCGTCTCGGCCAGTTGCGTCATGCCGTCTTGCGTGATGACATTGCCGCACAGCTCGGCAATCGTTTCAATCGTGCCCGATGAGCCATAGGCGAGTTGCCAATGCTGGTGGTTGAACAGTTCAATCCCTTCTTCAAACACCGCTTGTGCGGCCACAACCGCTTTATCAAAACTTTTGCGGCTGTATTTGCCCTCATCAAAAAATTTAAGCGTGTGCGACACACAGCCGATGCGAAACGACTCCATCCGATACGCTTCGGTGTTCATACCGATAATCACCTCAGTCGAACCGCCGCCAATATCGACCACCACACGCATTTGATGGTCTTTGGGCAAATCATTGGCCACGCCCTGATAAATCAGCCGCGCCTCTTCTGAGCCCGAAATGATTTCAATCGGATAGCCCAGCGCGGCCTGTGCAGGCTCTAAAAAGTCTTGCGGATTTTTCGCGCTGCGCAAACTTTGCGTCGCCACCGCCCGCACCGCATCGGGTGACACACCACGCAAACGCTCAGCAAAACGGCTCAAACACGCCACGCCCCGCGCAATCGCCTCAGGCGTGAGGCAACCGCGCTCATCCAGCCCAGCACCCAAGCGCACAGGCTCTTTGTAGTAATCCAAACGCACCAACTGCCCATGGTCTAACCGCGCCATTTCGATGCGAAAACTGTTCGAGCCTAAATCCACAGTGGCTAAAATTTGGCCGTCGGTCATATTAGCGGTTCCCTAAGTTTTGGCATTCGGGGGTGTGCTTGACCAACTCAGGCAACTGCTCTTTAATGAGGATTGTGCTGGCGCCTGAGTTCATACCATCCGACAGGGCTTTCAAGCCCTTTACCTCCGAGGGATGACGCAACAAATATTTGTTCACCACCACATCTATCGCTCGACCAAACTGCTGTTTTGTACGTCCACCCTCAGCAAATTTTTGACTCACTTGATTCAGTTCCCGCTTAAACCCCGCACTTTCACTTGAGTTTAAATAATCAACAAATGCAGCCGCATACTCTTCTTGTTGCCTATTCAACGTGCCAGAACTGGCTTGAATCAAAGAGCGAAGAAAATATTCGTCACTGGTTGCTGCACGCATACACGCAACGAACTGATTGCTTGCCGTAACAGGTTTGAGTAGCACAATAGTGGTACTCAGCAAGTCACCGAACAAAGCCACTAAATTATGGTCATCCGAAAAATCCGCACTTCGCGCAGGAAAAGCCACCAGAGAAGTCGCCAAAGCCAGTGTGCAGGTTATTGTTTTCAATTTCATGAATTAATCCAACAGCGCATCTACAAATTCACGCGCATCAAAAGTTTGTAAATCGGCCACGGCTTCGCCCACGCCGATGAAATAAACAGGAATGTGCCGCTCAACTGCCAAGGCAGCCAAAACCCCGCCTTTGGCCGAGCCGTCGAGTTTGGTGACAATCAAACCCGTCAAACCGACCGCGTCGTCAAACGCTTTGACTTGCGCAAGGGCGTTTTGCCCCATACTGCCGTCAAGCACCAGAATCACTTCGTGCGGCGCACCCGCCATGGCTTTATCGGCCACGCGTTTGATTTTTTTGAGTTCATCCATCAGGTGCAACTGGGTCGGCAAGCGGCCTGCGGTGTCGGCAATGACCACATCGATTTTTTTGGCATTGGCCGAGGCGATGGCGTCAAACACCACGGCGGCGGGGTCGCCCGACTCCTGCGCAATCACGCTCACGCCGTTGCGCTCGCCCCACACCGCCAATTGTTCACGCGCAGCGGCGCGAAAGGTGTCGCCTGCGGCCAAAATAATGGTTTTGCCCATGCTTTGCAGGTGATGGGTGAGTTTGCCGATGCTGGTGGTTTTGCCCGCGCCATTCACACCCGCGACCATCAGCACCAGCGGCGTGGCGGCGTTGAGGTTTAATTCTTTTTCAAGCGGCTGCAAAATATCAACCAAAATGGTTTTGAGCGCGGTTTTAACGGCGGTTGCGTCGTCCAGCCGCTCTTTTTTGACCCGCGCCCGCAAAGTGCTCATCACCTGTTCGGTCGCGCTCACGCCGACATCGGCCAGCAGCAGCGCATCTTCGAGCGACTCAAACAGGGCTTCGTCCACTTTGTGGCTGACAAACACGTGCTTGATGCCCGTGCCTGTTTTGGCCAAGCCTTGGCGCAAACGGGCGAACCAGCCCTTATTCTCGGCCTCAGGCTCTGGCGGCTGCTCAGCGATGACTTCAGGTTCAGGTTCAGGCTCAGCCTCGATTACGACTTCAACGGGCGGTGCGACCTCTATCTCAAGCGGCGTTTCGGGAGTGGGCTCTTCGGTTTTTTTGCGGCGGAAAAAATTAAACATAGGGGCTTTTTAGAGTGAAAAAATAATCGCTCTATTGTACACTGCGCCCCATGAAACCCGCAAAAAAACCCCACCACATCCGCATCATTGGCGGCGAATATCGCCGCACACAACTTGAAGTCCTCAACCACGACGGCCTGCGCCCAAGCAGCGATCGGGTGCGCGAAACGGTGTTCAACTGGATGATGCACCAATGGGGCGGCCAGTTTGCGGGCAAACGGGTGCTCGATGCATTTGCGGGCAGCGGCGCGTTTGGGCTGGAATGTGTCAGCCGCGGCGCAAGCGACGTGTTGCTGCTCGACACCCACGCCCCCGCTGTGGTGCAGATTCAAAAAGTGTTGCACAAATGGCAAGCAGACGAGGGCGTGTGCGCCCGCGTGCAAGATGTGTCGCGCCTTGAGGCTGCGCCGTTTGATTGGATTATCCTTGACCCGCCGTTTGGGCAGGGTTGGCTGAACAAAATCGCGCCTATGCTCACGACTTTGGCGCACAGCGAGACTTTTTTGTACGTTGAAGTTGAATTGGCCGCCGACACACGTATTTTGAGCGAACATGGCTGGGTTTTGCTGCGCAGCGGCACAACCCAGCAGGTGAACTACAGTTTGTGGCAACGCATTACTTGAGCATGAGAAACACTTCGTAGAGAAAAAACACCAAACTCAAAATCATCGCAATCATGGCGGCAATAAACAAAACAGCGACAATCCGCGAGACTTCAACCGCAATCAACGCGCCGACAAATGCGCCAACCACGACCAAGCAAATCAGCAGCGCGGCCAGCACCGAGGCAAAAATCCCAAAATAAATCACCCGCAACCGCTCGCGGTGCAAGCCATGCTCGGTGCGCAAAGCCGCCAACTCAGCGGGTTCTTGCGATTGCTTCATCATTTGCTCCAACGCGCGGCGACGGTCAATGCTGCGGCTCAAACGGGCATTGAGCACATTCATGAGCGTGGCAATGGCGGTGAGTAAAAAGACAGGCGCAACCGCCATTTGTATCGCATGAGCAATGTCGGCGACGTGGGTTTCCATAGTATTTCCTTATCCAACAATGCGCTGATAATAACAGCAAAAGCCCGTATAATGCGAGTCTTACTCACGTTTTGAGGATTACCCATGCCTAGAATCGCCATTTATCCCGGTACATTTGACCCACTGACCCGCGGCCACGAGGACTTGATTCGGCGCGGCGCGAAGTTATTTGACAAAGTGGTGGTCGGCGTGGCCGATTCGCGCAACAAAAAGCCGTTTTTCACTTTAGAAGAGCGCGTCAAAATTGCGCAAGATGTGTTGAGCCATGATGCCAATGTCGAGGTCATCGGCTTTTCGGGCTTGCTCAAAGACTTTGTTCGTGCCCACAACGGCAACGTGATTTTGCGCGGTTTACGCGCAGTGTCGGATTTTGAATACGAGTTCCAAATGGCTGGCATGAACCGTTACTTGATGCCCGACATCGAAACGATGTTCATGACCCCATCAGATCAATATCAATTCATTTCAGGCACGATTGTGCGCGAAATTGCGGCTTTGGGCGGCGACATCAGTAAGTTTGTCTTCCCATCGGTTGAGGCAGCGGTCAAAGCCAAACACGCAGCGAGTGCAACCTAATGGCACTCATCATCACCGAGGAATGCATCAATTGCGATGTGTGCGAACCTGAATGCCCCAACCAAGCCATCAGCATGGGTCCCGATATTTACGTGATAGACCCGAACAAATGCACCGAGTGTGTCGGGCATTTTGACGAGCCGCAGTGCCAAGTGGTTTGCCCTGTGGCGTGTATTCCGCAAGACCCCAATCATGTGGAAACCCGCGAGCAATTGCAGTATAAATACCTGCAATTGCTCGCGGTTTAAGCAAAAAACTGCCGCAACTCATCCACCAGCGCATTCAACTCATCCAGCGGCATGGTTTGCACGTCTTCCGCCATTTTGCCATTGTTCAACCCTTCATTGGTCGTGCCACTCCATTCGGGGCGATTGGCGCTTTCGTGGTGCAAATGAAACAACGGCTGCGGGGTTGAAGACCAACGCAAGCCCAAACGCTGCGCGCGCCAAAGCAGTTCGTTGTCTTCGCCCCCCCAACCGACAAACCGCCCATCTAGCCCACCAATCCGCACAAAATCGGCGCGTTTGAACACAAACACGCCGCCTGCGTTGCGCTCATACAGCAAAGTACTGCCGTCAATCAGCGCGTCTTTGTCAATTCCTTGCAAATGCGCGTAGCTGGGATTGGCGACAAATTTTTGTTTGAGCTCGCCCGCAATATCAATCATCGGCATGAATGGCGCGAGCACGTCGTGCGCTTGATAAGTCAACAACTCAAACACGCACAACGCCAGCATATTCGGCTCGGCAATACAATCGACATCATTGAAAATCAAAACGGGGCTGCTGGCCAATTTCGCCCCTGTGTTGTACAGCAAGGCTTTAGGAAACGGCCCATCGTTGGCAATAAAGGTGTGCTGCACCTTCGGGTCGGCCAAGGTGCGCCAGTCAAACGTCGGGGCGGCATCGGCTTCCATGAGCAAAATGCGATAATCGCAATACGTCATATCAAAATGACGAATAATCGTATGGAGGTTTTCCGCCCGTGCGGGAGTTGCGCCGCGATACGCCATGATGATGTCGGCATTGCGCAATGAAATTTTGTCTGACATAACTATCCTTTGATTAATCCAAATATTGGGCTTGCGGCAAGCGTTTAAGCTCATCCGCAGTCAACGCTCGTTTGTGCAGCACCACATGCGCCGCATCCACCGCCCGCGGCACTTTCAGGGCATGCCCCCAATCGTTGCCATTTTGCGCCAGAACGGGCAAACCGTGGGTGCCGTTGATAGCAAAAACCGTGCTGCTCAACTGAAAACGGTGGGACGTCCAACCGTACTGCCACCATTGTTCCAAAATCCGCTCCCACGTCTGCTCGTTAAAGGCCCGCTGGGTGCCGACGTCCGACCACGCGCCGTGCGAAACATCCAGCGGCACTTCAATTTCCAGCGTGCCGCCTTCTTCGAGCAACAGCAAGCAATTGGTCAGCACTTGCTGCACATGACGCAACGTGCTGAACAAATTGCCCGCGACAATCCGCTTAAACATCCCCTCGCGCAAGCGCACCGCGCCAAATCGCCACGAGTGCAACTCGCGCGACCAATCCAATGGTTGTTCCAAATTCAACGGCAAATCGGCGGCAAAGTCCGCCCGCGCATCGACATTGCAGTAATCAAAACGCCACGCCAAGCCTGAGCGCAAATTCAACACAGCAGGCACAGGCGCGGCAAAATCCGCCTGATTGCCCAACAACGGCGGCTGTTGAGCAGTTTGTTGCAAATAGCGCGTCATAGCCACATCCATAATCGCAGCGGCATTGCGCTGTGAAAATGCCGCAAAGCCACGCTCTTCAAGTTCTTGCCGCTGCGCGACGTCGTGCACCAATTCCCAGCACAGTTGCGGCAACTCGTCCAATGTCCCCGATGCCACGGCATGGCGCACATCCTCTTCGATATCGGTCGATTCATTCACCTCGGCCACCACGGCTTTGCGGTTGGCCAACAAATAACTGACGCGAGCAATTTCAAACACCTGCGCTTGCTCAAAAGAGTGCAGATTCAACACCACTTTGGCTCGCGCAATGTAACCGTCGCGCACCTCGTCCGACATGAAACCGACCTCATCTGAGGTCAACACCTGCAAGCCTTTGGCGCGAATCGCCTCAATGGTGCGCGTGCGGCGCTCGTTCATGCCGCCGTAAAACAGCACGTCAATGTCTTGTACACTTGCTGGCACAATCCGCTGCAGCTCAGGCACGTAGCCCATCGGCACATAATGAATGTCTTGCACGCCCGCGTTTTTCAAAGTCGCCACATTGGTTTGGCTATAATCCCACACATGCGCATGCTGCATTTGTCGAATATAAGTCGGTAAAAACCGCCCAATATCCGCCGCCGCAGGCTCCCAGTTGTAGACAATCACGCGCTCAAGCGCCGCTGACATTTGTGTCCAACTCAACATTTGCGAGCAAAACACAATATTGATGGCATGGCGCAAAACCGAACCACCCGCACTGGAGGTCGGATAACCCAAGGCTTCCAGACCTTTTTGGCAAGCCAACAAAGCGTCGGCATGGATGCTGTGAAACCCCAGCGAGCTTAAATGAATCTGCGGTTTGTGCATCCGTCAATCCATAAACCGCACGTGCGGCAGTTGACGACGCTCATCAATGGTGAGGGCGCGTTTGCGCAAAGTGACGTTAGTCGTGTCAATCGCGCGGGGGACTTTCATCGCCGCGCCCCAGTCGCCACCGTGCTCGGCGATGACTTGATGGCCGTAGGCGTTGTGCACACCGTAGCCGATGCTGGCGACCTCAAAGCGATGTTCGCCCCAGCCGTGTTGCCACCAGTTGTCGATGATGCGTTGCCACGTTTGGTCGTTGAAGGCGCGTTTGTCGTCAATGTGCGCCCATGCGTCGTACGATAAATCCAGCGGCACGGACAGCTCAAGCAGGCCGCCGTCGGCGAGCAGTTCGAGGCAGTTGCGCAGGCTGATGGCTAAGTCGTCGACGCGCTGAAAGACGTTGTGGGCAAGGATTTTGTGAAATGCGCCGCGCTGTAAGCTGACGTGACCAAACCGCCATGAGTGCAGAGGTTGGTCAAACGGCAGGGGCTGGCTGATGTCAAGCGTGAGGTCGGGCGCGAAGTCGGCGCGGTGGTGCAGGTTGCAATAGCTGTAGTTCCACTGCTCGCCCGCGCCAAGATTGAGCGTGGCGGGCAGGGCAACGCTGTGGTTGGCGGGGTTGCCGTATTCGGTTTGGATGAAGTACTGCCCGACGGCGCGGCGCATGACTTCGGTGGCGTTGCGTTGGCTAAATATGTCAAAGCCGCGCTGTTCGAGCTCGTGCCGCCGCGCGTCGTCATGGATGAGGTCAAAGCAAATTTGCGGCAACTGGTCGATGCTGCCGTGGGCGATGGCGTTTTTGATGTCGTCGTCAATGTCCGTGCCCTCGGCAATCTCGGACACCACGGCCTTGCGATTGGCGAGCAAATACGAAACGCGGGCGATTTCAAACACTT
>JBOFII010000024.1:0-3365 GCA_051650085.1 Formosimonas sp. | reverse complement strand
GCTAAACTTCGTTCAGCACAGAAGCGAGATTATGAACCGTTTCGCACTACTCGTCAAGTTCTTTTTTACTTGACTTGAAACTTCTTTTCCCTCAACTTCTTTCTTCGTTTTTGCGAAGAAACGAGATTATGGGGGAGGGGTTGACTTTAGTCAAGGCTTTTTTAACGCGCAGGTAAAACCTGATAAGGATCAATGGATTTGGCATTCAAGCGCACTTCAAAATACAACTGCACGCGCTGCACATCCGAGTTACCCATTTTGGCAATAACTTGCCCTGCGCTAACCTTGTCGCCCTTGTGTACCAACAAGGCATTATTGTTGGCATACACGCTGCTCCACGAATCGGAATGATTAATAACCACCATATTGCCGTAGCCACGCAAGCCATTGCCTGCATAAATGACTTCACCCGCCGCTGCGGCCTGCACGGGGTCGTTTAGGTTGCCACCAAAAACCAAGCCTTTGCTCGTCGCGCCGTCGAAACGCTTAAGCACCGCACCTGCAACGGGCCAGCGCCATACCACATTGCGGTCAATTTGCGGATTAGCCGCCATATCTCTATCTGCTTTGGCGGGCATTTGCGCTTTGGTGACCGCCACGCCGCCGCTTGACTCAACAGGCGGCGCAACCCCATTGGAGGCAGGCGCACGAGTGCGCAAACGCCAACCCACCTCAAGACGATTGGGATTGGTCAGGCCGTTCCAGCGCATTAAGTCGGTGTAATCCACGCCATTGGCACGCGCAATCAACACCAAAGTGTCGCCCGCGCGAACCCGATACATCCCATTGGCGTCCGCCTTGCGGCTATGCCCTCCCGCAGATCCGCCCGTCGTACCGCATGCCGCCAACAACACCGCCAAGCCCACCACCAGTATTTTCTTCATTGTCATCCTCAATCTTGTACACCGCCAAGCAGCGGCACAAACTTTGCCGAACTCATCACCTCACGTTGCCACTCTTGCTCCGCCACGCGGGTGACGCGCACCAAATGCTGCTCGTCATGCGCATTGTGCAACTGAACAGGCGCGACCAAAACCCCGCCAACGCGCAATTGCTGCAACAGCATTTGCGGCACTTTAAGCCCCGCTGCTGCAATGATGATGCCATCAAACGGCGCAAGCGCCGCCCAGCCCAGCATCCCATCACCAAACTGCGTTTGCGGCTGCGCGGGCAAAATATTGTGCACCTGCGCTAAATTACGCCGCGCCAACTCATACAGCGGCGCAACCCGCTCAATGCTCAACACCTGCCGCGCACAACACGCCAAAACCGCCGCTTGGTAACCACAACCCGTACCGATTTCCAGCACCCTGCCCAACGCATTGGCCTGCGCCAACAAGCCAACCATTCGCGCCACCGTTGATGGGTGTGAAATGGTTTGGCCGTAGCCAATCGGCAGCGCATCATCGTCATAAGCACGTAAGTAAAACGCCTCATCGACAAAAACATGGCGCGGTACTTTGCCCATCGCCGCCAAAACCGACTCGTCACACAGATTTAAATCGCGCAACGCCGCCACCATCAACGCCCGCGACTTGCTCAACACCTCAGGATGCGCCCGCCAATCGCTCGACGTATTGCGCAACGTGTCGTCTTTCATCAACGAATACAGCGGCTCAAACCCAACAGGCGCACTCGAAACCTTCACGCGCGCAGCATTGGCGCGATTCCACGCCCGCTGCACTTCGCTAATGGGTTCAAACGCGCCTTTTTTCATAACACAAAATCTTTCAGCAATCCCGCAACCTCATCCAACGCCGCAAACCCCGTCAAATCGACTTGCAACGGCGTGACCGAAACTTGATTGTGCGCCGTCGCGTAAAAATCCGTCCCTTGCGAGCCATCTTTGACTGTACCCGCCGCGCCAATCCAGTATTGCGTTTCGCCGCGCGGATTGGTCACCACATGCGTCGGCTGCGCCACATGCCGTTTGCCCAAACGCGTCACCGCTACCCCTTGCAACTCATTGAGCGGCAGATTCGGTATATTGATATTCCACAGCAGCGGCGTGCGAATATTGCGCGTTAAAAACATCTGCACAAACGCCCGCGCCACCTGCGCCGCCGCCTCAACATGATGCCAATCGCGATCCACTTGCGAAAACGCCAACGACGGCACCCCCAGCAAATAACCCTCCATCGCCGCCGCCACCGTGCCCGAATACAGCGTATCGTCACCCATATTTTGGCCGTTGTTAATCCCAGACACCACAATATCGGGCTTAAAATCAAAAAAACCCGTGCTCGCCAAATGCACGCAATCGGTCGGCGTGCCCGTGACCGTATAAAAACCATTGCTCGCCTTACGCACCGTCAAGGGCTTATCCAACGTCAACGAGTTGGACGCACCGCTGCGGTTTTGGTCGGGCGCCATCACCGTCACATCGCCCAAATCTTTGAGCGCGTCATACAACGCCTCAATCCCCGCCGCGTGGTAGCCGTCGTCATTGCTGATTAAAATCTTGGTCATCGCCATCCTTTATCCAATAATTGACCTGATTATAAAGCCATCGACTTGCTTTATCCACGAAAAACGCTATAATGTCGTTCTTCGGGGCGTAGCGCAGCCTGGTAGCGCACTTGCATGGGGTGCAAGGGGTCGTGAGTTCGAATCCCACCGTTCCGACCAAGTATATAACCAGCAACACCCACGGTTAGCAAAACAAACCCGCTCAAACATTACGTTTAGCGGGTTTTTTGTTGTCTATAGCCAACGGTGGGCAACGGTAGTTAGAAGTTTAAAACTGGGTAGAAGCATGGGTATATTGCGTTACACTCGCAAAATCTACCCAGTTTTGAGGAATCCCCATGAAATCCCGCCTTATTGATAGCGAAATCAAAAACGCTAAAGCCGAAACGAAACGCCTGCAACTCGCCGATGGCGGCGGGCTGGTATTGCATGTTATGCCAACGGGTTCAAAGTTATGGAGATACAGATATTTTTATAACGGCGTTGAAAAAATGCTCTCGCTTGGCAGTTACCCCGAAGTCTCTTTAAAAGCGGCGCGGCTGGCACGTGACAAAGCCCGCGAGTTACTCAATACAGGCATAGACCCCAGCCAAAACCGAAACGAAGAAAAGATTGTACGAGCGCAGGCCGTTGAAAATCATTTCAAAGCCGTGGCAATGGCATGGTGGCAACACTGGCGCATTGGCAAGGCTGCGCATTATGCATAACAAGCGGGCACGACTTCGCCCACGACCTCAATCAATACAGCAAAGAATGTTACGGGGTGGCGGGCGTGCAATTCATCGAGCACGTGGTTAGCAATATCAAGGCATTGCGCCGCTCGTTGCGTGAGGATGTGCAAGCCTATGCTAAAGAGTTGGCCTCACAAGGCGGCGGTTCGATTGATGGGCAAGTGA
>JBOFII010000023.1:0-76508 GCA_051650085.1 Formosimonas sp. | reverse complement strand
GAGCACTGGTTTGGTTTCAACCAACAGCGCGGTCTCTTCATTGAGTTCATCAACCTCAACCGCAATTGAAAGCGCGAACAGCTCAGTTTCTTCATTGAGCACATCGACTTCGACAGCGATTGATTCTGCGAACAGCTCGATTGCTTCGGTGAGCACTGGTTTGGTTTCAACCAACAGCGCAGTCTCTTCATTGAGTTCATCAACCTCAACCGCAATTGAAAGCGCGAACAGCTCAGTTTCTTCATTGAGCACATCGACTTCGACAGCGATTGACTCTGCGAACAGCTCGATTGCCTCAGTGAGCACTGGTTTGGTTTCAACCAACAGCGCAGTGGCTTCATTGAGTTCATCAACGTCAACTGCAATGGTGACAACCAATAGCTCTGTGGCATCGTTGAGTACCTCAAGCTCTACAGCAATTGTTGAGACCAATAGTGCAGTGGCCTCATTGAGTAGTTCGACGTCAACGGCAGTGGTGACAACCAATAGCTCTGTGGCATCGTTGAGTACCTCAAGCTCTACGGCAATTGTTGCGACCAATAGCGCAGTGGCATCTTTGAGTACTTCAAGTTCTACAGCGATTGTTGCAACTAACAGTGCGGTGGCGTCATTGAGCACAACAGTGACTAACCTTTATAACGCAGGTTCGAAATACTTCCAAGCCAACTCAACTGAAGCAGGTGCGGTTGCATCGGGTCAAAACTCTGTGGCTATTGGGCCTAACTCTGTTGCATCGGGTCAAAACTCTGTGGCAATGGGTAATGGCGCAACTGCTTCGGCTGCAAACTCAGTAGCCTTGGGTTCTAACTCTGTGGCGAATGAAGCTAATACTGTTTCTGTAGGCTCTGCGGGTAACGAGCGTCGTATCACCAATGTTGCGCCAGGTGTTGCCCCAACGGATGCGGTCAATGTCAGCCAATTGAATGGTTTGAACTACAAAGTAGACAAGCTGGGTGATAAGTTGTCAGCAGGTGTGGCTTCGGCAATTGCATTGCAAATGCCTGTCATCATGATTCCTGGCAAAACAACTGTGAAACTCGGTGTGGGTTACTTTAACGGTCAAACTGCAATGGGTGTCTCGGCTCGTAAGACTGCGGACAATGGTCGCTGGAGTATTACAGGCGGCGTGTCAGGCAGTGCCAAAGGTGGCGTTGCAGCAGGTGCTGGTGTTGAGTGGGTATTGGGTGACGATTAATAACCCTTGAGGGTAGGGCAGCTTTGCTGCCTTACCTTTAACCAAAGTTCAACAATTTAAATTTAAAAGGTGATACAAATGAAAACCAAACAATTGTTAAAAAAAGGGTTATGGCTGACGTTGTTGGTGGGTCTGTCTGCTCAAGCACAAACTCAAGTGATTAAATCCAACTGGAAAAATGGTGTTGGCGTTGTAGAGTTTCCAGAGCTGTCGAAATCTTACTTCAAAGTGCCACAAATCATTGATTTAGATGATTTGAACACAGTTGATTCTGGGATGAACAAAGAGCAAGTATGGCGTTTGATTGGCCGCCCTCATTTCAAAGAAGGCCCGTTTGGCGTGCGTGTATGGGACTATGCTTTCCGTTTTCGTCAGGCTGATGGCAGTTATCAGGTCTGTCAGTACCAAGTGCATTACACTAAAAAGCGTCCTCATTTAGTGGAAACCATGTACAAAACTTGTCCTGAAGCTGCTGTACCTGCCCCAGTTGCTCAAGTCAAAACATTGAACATCTCGGCGGATACTTTATTTGCGTTTGATGGCTCAAAAGTACAAGATGTTTTGCCAGAAGGTATGGAAAAAATCCGTGAATTGGGTCGTAAAATCACGCAAACATACAGCCGTGTCGATGCATTGCAAATCGTAGGTCACACCGACGCTTTGGGTTCTGATGCGTACAATTTGGCTTTGTCGCAAGCACGTGCCAACACAGTGAAACAACTGTTGGTGAACTTGGGCATTCCTGCCGCAATCATCAGCACCAGTGGCATGGGTGAGTCATCTCCTGTTGTCAGCTGTGCCGCGAATTTGCCGCGCAACGCTATGGTGGCTTGCTTAGCCCCCAATCGTCGCGTGACCGTGCAAATCAGTGGTGAAGAGCGCGTTATCAGCAAATAAACGGCTTTAGCACACACAAAAACCGCTTATGAGTCATCACTAAGCGGTTTTTTGTTGCCAAATTGCAACATTCTAAATAAATGACTTGATTTCAAGGTGGGCATAGGGAATAATTCGCCCGTTCTTTACCGCTCCAAAGACAATAAAAACAAGCGGCATTATCATCCGTAAATCATCTGGTTGCACAGCAGCATTTCATCTTTGATAAACGCCATACAATAAAAAATTGCGCGAAGTCATTCGTGCGCAAAGGATTATCATGACCATTCAAATTGAATTGACCAAGGCACGCGTGCCTGTCAAAATTTGGACCACTGACGTGGACTTAAAAGCCCTCGATCAGTTGCTCAATACCGCTAATTTGCCGATTGTTGGCCCGCACGTCGCGGCGATGCCTGATGTTCACGTGGGGATTGGCGCGACGGTTGGCTCGGTGATTCCGACTCAACAAGCCATTATTCCCGCTGCTGTCGGTGTGGATATTGGTTGCGGTATGAATGCGGTGCGTTTATCACTCAATGCGCGTGACTTGCCTGACAACCTCAAAGCCATGCGCCACTCGATTGAGCGCTCTGTGCCCGTGGGTTTCAACCAGCACCAATACAGTAAAGTCAAAGGCGCGTCGATTGAAAAAGCCGCACGTAAATTGTCGCCGCGTTTGGAGGCAATCATGCAAAAGCACACAGGCTTGACCAAAATGACTAAAGACTGGCAACGTCATTGGTTGTGTCAGGTTGGTACTTTGGGTGGCGGCAATCATTTCATCGAAATTTGTATTGATGAAGCCGAACAGGTCTGGATTATGTTGCACTCAGGTTCGCGTGGTACAGGCAATATGATTGGCCGTTATTTCATCAACGCGGCACAGCGCGACATGCAGCGGCATCAGCTGAATTTGCCGACCGACCGCGATTTGTGCTATTTTTCTGAAGGCTCAGAGCTGTTTGACGATTACGTTGCAGCCATGTACTGGGCGCAAGATTACGCACTGGTCAACCGTGCGGTGATGATGGAGCACGTGATTGCAGCGATTCAACCGCATGTGCCGCCGTTTACCATCACCAGTGAAGCGATTAATTGTCACCACAATTATGTGTCGGAAGAAACCCATTTTGGGCAAGACCTGTTCATCACCCGCAAAGGCGCGATTTCGGCGCAAGCAGGGCAGATGGGGATTATTCCAGGTTCAATGGGCGCAAAATCGTACATCGTGCGTGGTTTGGGCAACGAGCAGTCGTTTTGCTCATGCTCACATGGCGCAGGGCGGCAGTTTTCACGTTCAGCGGCCAAAGGCAAGTTTACGGTAGACGATTTGATGGCGCAAACCGCAGGGGTTGAATGCCGTAAAGACGAAGGCGTGGTCGATGAGATTCCCGCCGCGTACAAAGACATTGATGTGGTCATGGCCAATCAGGCCGACTTGGTTGAAGTGGTGCACACTTTAAAGCAAGTGATTTGCATCAAAGGTTAGGGCCATGTTTCAGTTGATTTTTAAAAATCTCCGTCATGCCGCGCGTGACGCGGCATCTCCTAAATCTAGGGGATTGCGGCTCAAGGCCGCAATGACGGGTTTTGCCGTAAATACTAATCACTAATTGGGGTATATATGAAAAAGCAAAAAAACTTAATCGTGCCGACGCTCGTGCCGCGCAACCCATTGGTGGCCGCCGCCAAGCTGCGCCGTGGTGCGGGCAGTCATCACACCAGTCGCAAAACCGAGCGACAACAGGCTGCCCGCCAATTGCGCGACGCACTGCACAACCCCGCCGATGGCGGGGTTTATATTTGCCAATCAATCGGGGCTTTACCGTGTTGACGCAATAATGCGTTGGTTTGTGTGAAATGCCCGCACCCCATAAACGCGCCACGCGCCAGTGGCGAAGGATGCGCAGCGGTCAAAATAGGGTGGCGCGAGGCATCAATCAAACTGGTTTTTTGCTTGGCAAAATTGCCCCACAGCAAAAAAATCACCCCGTCGCATTCGCGTGAAATGCAGCGAATCACCGCATCGGTAAAGGTTTGCCAGCCGATTTTGGCATGGCTGCCTGCTTGACCGTGCGCCACGGTGAGTGCGGCGTTGAGCAGCAAAACCCCTTGTTGCGCCCAGCGCGTCAAGTCGCCATGCAGTGGCACGGCAAAATCAGGATAACTTTGCGCCAGTTCTCTATAAACCGTGCGCAGCGACGGCGGCACAGCACAACCCATTGGCACGCTGAACGATAAGCCCATCGCTTGATTGGGCTGATGGTATGGGTCTTGCCCCAAAATCACCACCTTCACGTGTGCCAGCGGTGTGGCCTGAAATGCCTGAAAAATCAACGGCTCAGGTGGATAAATGGTCACGCCATTGGCACGTTGTCGTGCGAGTTCGTGTTGTAAGTCAACAAAATAAGGCTGCGCCCATTCGTCACTCAAAGCCGCACGCCAACTGGGTTCAAGATTCATCATCTAATACCCCATCCACATAAAACCAGTGATTGTCCTCAAACACAAAGCGACTCACTTCATGCAAGCGTTCCGCGCGTTGACCACCGACTTTGTAGCGGGCGGTAAAGTCCACAAACGCTTCATTGGGCGTATTTTGCCACGCGCGGTTGATGCGCAAGCCCAACCATTTGAGGCCTTGTTCAGTCTGTAGGCTGCTGGGTCGAGTCGATGGGTGCCAAGTCGCCATGAGGTAGTCGTTGAGATTGAGCACATACGCCGAATAGCGTGAACGCATCAAGGCTTGGGCGTGTTGGGCGGCCATGCCTTGATGCAAAGGTTGGCAGCATTGAACATAGGGCAAAGCAGAATCGCAAGGGCAGTTCATGGGGTCAGTTCGTGAGTGTGATTTTGAGCCAGCCTTGCCATGTGTCGTTTGGTTGCAAGAGATGTGGCGTAAGACAAACGGGCTCAACGCAAATGAAGCGTTGCCAGTCGGCGTGTGGAATGTCACTTAAACTGTGCGCACCACCTGCATTCCACACTTGCCAGTGGTCAAAACCACTTTGTTCAAGGCGCAAGTGATGTGCGCCTGCGTGCAGTTGCAGCGCATCGGTTATAGGGTGTGTGGTGTCGTATGCCTGCTCGTTTAAGTGTTGCTCTTGCAGCAAAAGTGATTGCGCCCAACCATCAATTTGCACTTGCGTGACATCATCGACTAAAAAATACGGGTGCAAGCCGCCTGTCCACGCAAACGCTGAATCACCGACGTTGCGAATTTCGAGATGAATTTCAAGATGGTCATCTTCAATCGACGCATCCATATTGAGTTGCGCACGGTGCGGCCAGTCGGGTTGCTCGGTGAGCAGCAGATTAGTGGAGACGCAACCTTCGAGCATGGCAAACACTTGCCACTCGCGGATGCGTGCCATGCCGTGCTTGATGAGCGGGCCGTTGGCGGCGAACTGCGGGAAGGCAATCGGCACGCCTGCGCGAGCGGGCGTGGGCGCGGGTTGCAGTTGAGCGGGGCGGTAAAAAATCTCGCGGCCAAGAAGTTGCGCACTAATGATTTGACCGCCAAAGGATTGGGCTTGAATGGTGTTCATAAAATCTAGAGATAAAAAAACCAGCCGCTAGGCTGGTTTGAATTACATGCCGCGTGGAGCGTTGCCGCTGACGCTGTTGGCATTGCTACCTGAGCCTGAGACGCGTCGTGCGCCGTTGTAACGGGCTTTCCAATAGCTGTTGTCCATTGAGTCAAGTCGCACCGATGAGCCTGAGCGCGGTGAATGGATGAACATACCGTTGCCTGCGTAAATGCCCACGTGTGAGGCAGCAAAGCCACGGGTGTTGAAAAACACCATGTCGCCCATGCGCAAGTCGCCATTGGCAACGCGTTCACCGACTTGGCTTTGTGCTGAGGCAACGCGCGGCAGCGAAATGCCGACGGCATTTTTGAACACGTATTGCACATAGCCGCTGCAGTCCAAACCCGTTGTAGGTGAGGTGCCGCCAAAGCGGTATTTAACGCCGACTAAGTCCATGGCGCGACCGAGCAATTTTTGACTGAACGAGTCGTCAGCCATTGCGGCGGTGGTGCTGAGCAGCAAAGACGAGCCTGTCAAGACGACGAACAAGGCGCGGGTGCTGCGTTTGAGTAAGTTGCTTAAAATCATGGCATCCTTTGGTGTGCAGCGAAAGATATCGCTACTTAAAATCAATGGGCATTGTAAGTGCTGGACTGGTTTTTGTCAACCCATTGATTTTTTTGGATTATTCGGCAGGTGGCACATAGCCTGCGGCGGCATCTGCGCCGTCGCCAAAGAAAAACGCGTCGCATTGTTTGAGCAAATATTGCCGTGCGCGGGCATCAAGCATGGACAAACGATTTTCGTTGATGAGCATGGTCTGGTGTTTGAGCCACTGCGCCCAACCTTCTTTGGAGACGTTTTCAAACACGCGCTGACCCAATGCACCTGGTAGTGGGGCGAAGTCTAAGCCTTCGGCTTGGGTTTTGAGGCGGACGCAATAAACAGTACGGGTCATTTGATTTCCTTAATAAAAATTTGTGAGCGGCGTTGCCAGTTGTAGATTTGTTTTTTGTCGGCGGGCAAGTCATCGACGGTGCCTGCGACAAAACCATGCTTGAGAAACCAGTGCGCCGCGCGGGTGGTTAAAACGAATAAGCGCGTTAAGCCTTCGGCTTTGGCGCGTTGTTCAATGTATTTGAGAATGCGCGTGCCCAAGCCCGCGCCTTTCATTTCGGGGTCAATCGAAAAACAAGCCATTTCGGCCATTTTTTCAGTGCTAAAAGGGTAAAGTGCCGCGCAACCCATAATATAGTTGTCGTGCTCAACCACGCTGAACAGTGGCAGTTCGGCTTCGAGTTTTTCGCGCCCGCGTGGTACGAGCGTGCCGTTTTGCTCCAGTGGGGCGATGAGCTGCAAAATGCCGCCCAAGTCGTCGATACGCGCGGGGCGGATGGTTTCGAGCAGATTTTTGGTAATCATCGTGCCCACGCCGTCGTGGCGGAATAATTCGAGCAGCAACGAGCCATCTAAATCACTCGGAATAATGTGCGCACGTGGCACGCCGTGCTCGACCGCAAAGCAACCCGCCATTAGCCATGGGCGCAGCGGGTGGTCTAAGGCTAAACTTTCGGCGTATTGGCGGGCTTGCGCTGCGTCCAACTCGGCAATCCATTCGCCCGATTCGTCGGTGAGGCTTTGGTCTGACAGCATAATCAATTTGTCGGCGGCAATCGCGGCGGCGACGGTTGCGGCCACTTCGGTGTTGGTCAAATTAAACGCTTCACCCGTGGGCGAAAAGCCCAGCGGCGAGAGCAAAACCACGTTGCCCAAGGCCAGTTGTTTGCTGATGTCGTCGTCGGCGACTTTGCGCACTTCGCCTGTGTGGGCAAAGTCAACCCCGTTGAGCACGCCAATCGGCTTGGCGGTGACAAAGTTGCCCGACACCACGTTGATGTCTGAGCCTGCCATTGGCGTGTTGGGCAAGCCTTGGCTGAAGGCGGCTTCGATGGAGAGGCGCAGTGCGCCGCTGGCTTCTTTGACCGAGTTGAGCGCGTCGGGCGTGGTGATGCGCACGCCGTTGAGAAACTCGCTTTTTTTGCCGCGCAAGGCCAATTGTCGCTCGATTTGTGGTCGCGCACCGTGCACCAATACAATCCGCATCCCCATCGCACGCAGCAAACTCACGTCGTACACCAAGTCTTCTAAGTGGCCTTGTTCGACCAGTTCGCCGTCAAAGGCAATCACAAAGGTTTTGTCGCGAAACGTGTGCACATACGGCGCAACGTCGCGCAGCCAGCGAACGAATTCGACGGGATTGTTGGCCAAAGAAGGAGTGGAATCGGTGCTCATGGGCGGCTATTGTACTTTAAAAAACAGGCCGATTGCGCGGTTTTAGGGCGTAGACCGCAGGCAGCATGACTTCGGTCACCATCATGCGGCTCATCGGGCGGCGGCGGTGGCTGAACACACAACGCCGCGCCCACAAATGAGCGGGCAAATCGCCCGCAAACCCCGCTTGACGCAGCGCACGAGTGGCGGCTTGATACAACTCGTCCCGCGCCGCAAGGCGGGTGTATTCAAAGCGAACCCGATGAATCAGCGGGTCAGCAAACAGCATCACGCCCAAAGCGCGATTGCCCAACGCGTTGAAAAATGGCCAATCGCGGCTCACGCGGTGCGCATCGGTGACGGTGTGCGCAAACACCACGGGTTGCTCGTCGCACAACAACAGCACTTGGCGTTGCACCACGCGGTGTTGGTGCGGCAAATGCAGCGGGTGAGTTTCGGACTGTTGCAACGCGCTGTGCGCCTGCATGATGCGAACGACTGCAAAATGCTGGCTGTGTGCTTTGAGTTTGGCGGTCAATGAACCTTGTCCCGTCAGCCAATGGCGGTGACGAGGGTGAATGCGTGGAACGGCAGTTTGCCAAGGAGAGTGAAGAGCGGTCATAGTTGTTATTTTAACGGATTGCCTACAAAAAGCCGACTGATTCAGTCGGCTTTTTGCGTGGTTTAAAGTTTAGCGCTCACGGCGTGGTTTGGCAGGTTTTTTGCCTTTTTCGCTGATGCGGCGGTTGGCACCTGCATTGCGCTCGCCGAATTCGACGGGCTTTTTTGGGCGGTTTTCGCCTGCGTTACTGGCACCCACTAAACTGATGTTGAGTGTTTGACCACCGATGGCCACGCCTTTGAGGTGGTTGAGCACGTCATTGGGCATGCCTTCGGGCAAATCAACATTGGCGTGGTGGTCAAATAATTCAATGCGGCCAATCAGTTTGGCATCTAAGCCCGCTTCGTTAGCGATGGCGCCGACGATGTTGCTCGGTGTGATGTCGTTGGCTTTGCCGACTTCGATGCGGTAGGTGTACATGGCAAATTTGCCCACCGATGCTGGAGCGCGTTCTTTTTTGACCCGCGCTGGGGCTTCGCTGGCTGGCGGCGCGGCGCGCTCAACGCGTTCGCTGCGCTCGACACGTGGGCTGCGCGGGGCGGGCGGCATGGTTTCGCCGTCGGCGACGATGTTGAGCATTTGCCCTGCGACGCGCACGCCTTTGAGGTGGCTCAATGTCTCGGCGGCCAAGTCGTTGGGCAGGTCAAGCAGCGTGTATTCGTCGCGAATGTCGATGCGGCCAATGTAGCGCGATTCGATGTTGGCTTCGTTGGCAATTGCGCCGACGATGTTGCCGGGTTTGACCCCGTGCTCATGTCCGACTGCGATGCGGTAGGTTTGCATACCAACTTGTGCGGTGCGTGGCGCGTATTCGCGTTGCGGGGCGCGTTCACGTTCGCGCTCAAAACGCACGTCGCTGCGCGGTGCGCGTTCGCGAGCACTGCGGTCGGGGCGTTCCCATTCCTCGTTAGCAGTGGATTTTTTGTTTTTGTCGAGCAGCAATGGCGTGTTGCCACGCGCCATTTTGGCCAGTGCGGCGGCGATTTCGATGGCGGGGATGTTGTGTTCGCGCTCAAAATCTTCGATTAAAGCGGTGAATTCGTTCAATTCGCCTTGCGCCAAAACGGTGCTGATTTCTTCTTTGAACCGCGCGACGCGTACGTTGTTCACGTCTTGAATGCTGGGTAAGGCCAATTCTGACACGGGTTGGCGGGTGGCGCGTTCAATTACTTTGAGCAAATGTTTTTCGCGTGGCGTGATGAATAAAATCGCTTCGCCCGAACGACC
This sequence comes from Formosimonas sp., assembly GCA_051650085.1. GTDB lineage: Bacteria > Pseudomonadota > Gammaproteobacteria > Burkholderiales > Burkholderiaceae > Hydromonas. Next base: position 66,784 of record JBOFII010000023.1, on the reverse strand, counting down.
TGCGCGACCTGTGCGGCCAATGCGGTGGGTGTAACTTTCTGGGTCGTGTGGCACGTCGTAGTTGACCACGTGGCTGATGCGCTCAACGTCAAGCCCGCGTGCGGCGACGTCGGTGGCGACCAAAATGTCGATTTTGCCGTCTTTCAATTGTTGGATGGTGCGTTCGCGCTGTTGCTGCTGCACGTCGCCGTTAATCGCGCTGACCGAGAAGCCGCGTGCGGCGAGTTTGGCGGCCAGCTCTTCTGTACCCAATTTGGTGCGGGCAAAAATAATCATGCCGTCAAATGGCTCGGCTTCCAAAATGCGCGTCAATGCGTCGAGTTTGTGCATACCGCTGACCATCCAGTAGCGTTGGCGGATGTTGTCGGCCGTGCCTGTTTTGGCCGCGACGGTGATTTCGGCGGGGTTTTTGAGGTAAGTTTGCGCAATGCGGCGAATCGCGCTGGGCATGGTGGCTGAAAATAAGGTGGTTTGGCGTGAGGCGGGCGTTTCTTGCAAAATGCGTTCTACGTCATCGACAAAGCCCATGCGCAGCATTTCGTCGGCTTCGTCCAGTACCAAGGTTTTGAGTTGCGACAAGTCGAGCGAGCCTTTGTCCAAGTGGTCAATCACGCGGCCTGGTGTGCCGACCACCACGTGAACGCCACGGCGCAGCGCGGAGAGTTGTGGGCCGTAACTTTGGCCGCCGTAAATCGGTAAAACGTGAAAATTAGGGATGTGGCGGGCGTAGGTTTGGAAGGCTTCGGCGACTTGAATGGCCAACTCGCGGGTCGGCGCGAGCACCAAGGCTTGCGGCGTGGTTTGGCTTAAATCAATGCGTGACAAAATCGGCAGCGCAAAGGCGGCGGTTTTGCCCGTGCCTGTTTGGGCTTGCCCCAAAACGTCGCGGTGGGTCAAGAGGGCGGGAATGGTCGCGGCTTGAATCGGCGAAGGCGACTCGTAGCCGATTTCGGCCAGCAGACGAACCAGTGGTTCGCTCAACTCTAAATCGGCAAACGTGGTGGTGGGGGAGGTGTCTTGGGACATGGGATACTCACAAATTTCTTTTCAGACGCAGGATGCGTTGAATACCCGTCATTTTACCCCGTAGTTCGTTGCAGAAAGCGGCATTTTGCGGCATTTGCCCAATAAAAAATGAGCTTGCGCTCATTTTTTATTGTTGCTTCACTTATTTGGCAGCTGCTGGAGGTGCGCCAATTCGAGTGATTTCGCCATTGGGTGCATATTTGGCTGCGTTAATCGGGCTGTTTTTGATGATGAAAGATTTGAGGACTTCAGCATCGACAAAGCCTGAGTTGACGTAGGTTGGATTCACACCTTTGAGCTTAGGATAGCCGTCGCCACCTGCTGCGGCAAAGTCGTTGAGCGCGATGCGGTAGGTTTTGTTCATGTCCAACGGTGCGTTGCCGATTTGAATGTCACGAGCGACACCGTTTTCAAAAGTCGCGCGAACGCCTGCAAATTGCGGGAATGCGCCCGAACCTGCGGTCATGCCCGCCATTGCGTTGAGGTAGCTTTGTACTTCTTTGCCGCTCAAGTCCGCGTAGCCAATTAAGTTGCCAAACGGTTGTACTTTGAGCACGTCTTTGTAGGTGATTTTGCCTTCAGCAATTGAATCACGCACGCCGCCTGAGTTCATGACTGAAAAGTCAGCTTTGACTTTTTCCATCATGGCCGAGGCAATCATCACACCCAAGTTGGTGGGCTGCGCACGCACGCGGCTGCGATCGCCGTCAAGCACGCCAACGGTGCTGCCGATTTCAACGCTCAAGGTTTTTTGACCTTTGTCTTGGAAGGGTTGCAACAGGGCGAGCATTTCGGTATTTTCAGCGATTTCGTCGGTGTAGAGTACTTTACTGGTGGTCTTGCCATCTGGGCTCTTGACTGATTTTTTCAAGTTAATGGGAATCAATGCGTATTTATCCAGAGTCAAAACGCCGTTTTTGTACGTGAAGTCAGCACGGCCCACGTATTTACCCCATTCGTGCGCTTGCACAATCCACGCGCCGTTTTGGCGGTCGGGTTTGCATTCACCACCGGGCACATAGCCGTCGTTGCGCACGTTTTCGGCTTTCATGCACACGGGGTTTTGGCTGTGGCCACCGACGATGAGGTCAATGCCTTTGACCGCACGCGCCATTTCAACGTCGCCTGCGGCATTTGAGCCATGTTTGCCGTCGGTGTAATGCCCCATGTGGGTGGCGGCAATCACAATGTCGGCTTTTTTGCGCAATTCGGGGACTAACTTGCCTGCCACTTCAATTGGGCTTTTGAACTCTAAGCCTGCTTTGCTGGCTGGATTGACGACACTGCCGCTTTTCCACGCTGCTGAGTAGGCTAAGTTTTCGGGGCTGACCATTTTTTTGGTGTCGTCTGTTGTCAAACCCAAAACTGCGATTTTCAAGCCGCCTTTGTTGAAAATTTTGTGGCTTTCAAACATCGGTTTGCCACCGCGATACACGTTGGCGGAGAGCAATGGGAAATTCGCCCATTTTTGTTGTTTGGCCAAAACAGGCAGTGGGTTGTCGAACTCGTGGTTGCCCAACGCCATCGCATCAAAGCCAATTTTGCTCATGCCTTTGAAATCTGGCTCGGCGTCTTGCATGTCTGACTCAGGTACGCCCGTGTTGATGTCGCCGCCGCTTAACACCAAAACTTCGCCGCCGTGGGCTTTGACATCGGCGCGAATCGCGTCAATGGCGGTTTTTTGTGCGGATAAACCATATTCGCCATCGCTGTTTTTCCAAAAACGACCATGGTGGTCGTTGGTGTGGATGATGGTGAGGTGGTGGGCTTTGTCTGTTTTGGCTAAAACTGGGGTGCTGATGCCCATAGCGCAAATGCTGGCAGCCAAAACCGATAAACGAGCGTACTTCATAAAAACTCCTGATTGAGTGTTGAAAGAAAGTTACAACTTTCTCGATTATGACGCAAATGTGTTGATACGACAAGATGTAAGTTGCGTAAAACTACGTTGTGCAACAGCAATGAATTTTTGCCTTCTTTGACGTACAATGAAAGTACTGTGATTTCTTAATAAGGTGCTTTTATGCAACGCAAAACTTTATCGCGCTATTTGATTGAACAGCAGCGCGAACACAACAATTTGCCCGCTGATTTGCGTTTGTTAATCGAGGTCGCCGCGCGAGCGTGTAAACACATCAGTCACGCGGTGTCCAAAGGCGCGTTGGGCGAAGTCATTGGCAGCGCAGGCACTGAAAACGTGCAAGGCGAGGTGCAAAAAAAGCTCGATATTTTATCGAACGATATTTTGATTGAGGCCAACGAATGGGGCGGCCACTTGGCGGGCTTGGCCTCTGAGGAAATGGATCATTTCTACGAAATTCCCAATCGGTTTCCCAAAGGCGAGTATTTGTTGATTTACGACCCGCTGGACGGCTCATCCAACATTGATATTAACGTCTCAATTGGCACGATTTTTTCGGTGCTCAAAAAACACGAGGCGGTTGAAGGCGAAGTCTCACCGATTACCGAGCAAGATTTTTTGCAAAAAGGCCGAGAGCAAGTCGCCGCAGGTTACGCGATTTATGGGCCACAAACACAATTGGTCTTGACCACGGGTTATGGCGTGCAAATTTTCACGCTTGACCATGAACTCGGCTCGTGGGTTTTGACGCAGAGCAACGTACAGATTCCCACATCCACTTCTGAGTATTCGATTAACTCATCGTATCAGCGCTTTTGGCATCCGCCGATACAGAGATATGTGCGCGAGCTGGTGGCGGGCGCGGATGGTGTGCGCGAGCGCGATTTTAGCATGCGCTGGGTGGCGGCGATGGTCGCTGAAGTGCATCGTATTTTGACCCGTGGCGGGGTGTTTTTGTACCCAACCGACATTCGCCCGTCGTACCAAAAAGGGCGGCTACGCTTGTTGTACGAGGCCAATCCAATGGCGATGATTATCACGCAGGCAGGTGGCGCGGCGACCAATGGTTTGATTGATTTGCTCGATGTACAGCCGACCAGTTTGCACGAGCGCGTCGCGGTGTTTTTGGGCTCTGCCGAAGAGGTACAAAGAGTGACGCAATACCATCAAGAATATGCGCAATTGGGTTAAAATAGCGCACTATTTAACAAAGGACGAATCATGGCAAAAGCAGAATCAAACAAAAGCGCGGTCTCGCAAGCAGGCAATGCGGATGACAAAGCCAAAGCATTAGCCGCCGCATTGGCGCAAATTGAAAAGCAGTTTGGTAAAGGCTCGATTATGCGCTTGGGCGACAACAACGAGCAGCCTGATATTCAAGTGATTTCAACCGGCTCTTTGGGCTTGGACGTGGCTTTGGGCGTGGGTGGTTTGCCGCGTGGGCGCGTGATTGAAATTTATGGCCCTGAGTCGTCGGGCAAAACCACGCTGACATTGCATGTGGTCTCTGAAATGCAAAAAATCGGTGGTACGTGCGCGTTCATTGACGCGGAGCACGCGCTGGACGTGACTTATGCGCAAAAACTCGGCGTGAATTTGTCTGAAATTTTGATTTCTCAACCCGACACGGGCGAGCAAGCCCTTGAAATTGTTGACGCGCTGGTGCGCTCAGGCTCGGTGGATTTGGTGGTGGTTGACTCGGTCGCCGCACTTGTGCCCAAGGCTGAAATTGAAGGCGACATGGGCGCGTCGTTACCGGGGTTGCAAGCCCGTTTGATGAGCCAAGCCCTGCGCAAACTCACCTCGTCGATTAGCCGCAGCAACTGCACGGTGATTTTCATCAATCAAATTCGCATGAAAATCGGCGTGATGTTCGGTTCGCCCGAAACCACCACGGGTGGTAACGCGCTTAAATTTTACGCCTCGGTTCGCCTTGATATTCGTCGCATTGGCGGCATCAAAAAAGGCGAAGAGATTTTGGGTAATGAAACGCGGGTTAAAATCGTCAAAAACAAAGTCGCGCCGCCGTTCAAAGAAACCGTGTTCGATATTTTGTACGGCGAAGGCATTTCGCGTGAAGGTGAAGTGGTGGATATGGCGGTGGATGCAGGCATCATCGAAAAAGCGGGCGCGTGGTACAGCTATGGCAAAGACCGTATCGGCCAAGGGCGCGACAATGCGCGTGAGTATTTGCGGCAAAATCCCAGTGTGTCGGTTGAAATCGAAAACTTGGTGCGCGATAAATTGGGCATCAAAGCACGGGCGATTTTGCGCACTGCGCCAGCTGTGCTGGAAGACAAACCCGCGAGCAAACGCAAAGAAGAAAGCCCCGCGATTGATGATGCGGTTTAATCTCATGTTCAGCCCCGCTTTGCGGGGTTGTTTTTTGGTGTGCAGCCATGGCAAAACCTTTTTCTAGCAATGATGATTCGTTTGAGCAGTTCGATGAAGTCGCCCCCGATGCGGTGCGCACGCGTCAGCCGCGCGAGCAGAAAGTTGTTGAACCCAAAGTTTTGAGCGATGCCGATTTACGTCGCGCCATCAACACCCGTGCTGTGACGTATTTGTCGCGCCGCGAATACAGTCGCGTTGAGCTTAGACGCAAACTGGAGTTGGCTTTTGTTGATTATGCGCAGGCAAGCGAAATGCTCGATGGGATTTTGGATGATTTGGCGCGGGGCAATTGGCAGTCCGATGCGCGTTATGCCGCGCAATTGAGCAAAGTCAAAGGTGAGAAATTCGGCGTGGCGCGGCTCAAACATGAGTTCAAACACAAAGGTTTGGCTGAGGAATTGGTGCAAGAAGAATTGGCGCAACTCAAAGCCAGTGAATTTGAGCGCGCGCGTGAAATTTGGCGCAAAAAATTTGGCGCAGCCCCTGCTGACATGAAGGAGAAGGCCAAACAAGTGCGCTTCATGGCGGCACGCGGTTTTGGCTTTGAGATTGTGCGGCAAATTATTAAAGGTTTGGACGACGATGAAATGTAACAACGCCCTGTTGATACAGGGCGTTGGGTTGTTTATTTCTTAACTTCAGGTTTGGCCGCAGTTGCTGCGGTTTTCTTGAATTCGTCTTGCAATTCTTTTAAATGCTTGGCTTTGGCGGCTTCTAAAATCTGTGGTTTGACTTGTTCAAATGGAGGGATTTGTGGTTTTTGTGCCGCGGCGCGTGGTTCTTCAACCAATTGAATCACATGGTAACCAAATTGCGATTTAACAGGGGCAGAGAGCTCGCCTGATTTTAACTTACCCGCAGCTTCAGCAAACTCAGGCACCCAGCGTGCCAAAGGATTCCAACCTAAGTCGCCACCTTTGGCGGCTGAAGGTGTGTCTTTGGATTGTTTGGCCAGCTCTTCAAACTTGTCGCCCGCTTTGAGTTTGCTCAAAACTTCATTGGCTTGTGCTTCGGTTTCAAGCAAAATATGGCGCAAGTGAAGTTCTTCGGTGGCTTTTTTGACTTCGCTATCGTACATTTTTTTCAAGTCATCATCGCTCGGTTTGTACTCGGCCATTTTTTTGCTGAAATATTGGCTGGCCAAAATTTGTACCGTTTGCGCTTGAATCAACGCTTGTGTTGTTGGATCGGCGTCAAGTTTGTCTTTGCGTGCGGCTTCTGCTGCGGCCAAATTGAGCGTTAAGCTTTCTTCAATTTGTTTGCGCGCTTCATCGGGCACGGGCTGGTCTGGGCGTTCGGTCTTGATTTGCGCAATGACCGCATCGACCATTTGCGCGGTGGTGAAGTTGGCTTTATCTTTGCCGCAAGCGGTCAAACCTAAAGCGCTGGCTAATAATACGCTGAGCAATACACTGCTTTTTTTCATTGTCCCTGTCCTTATGTGTGGGGTTGGTTAAAGTGTGCCGTGCGCGTCAATGCGCAAAGCGTGGATCGGGTGTGGCATCAGGTCGTGCACCGCCGCGTAAATCAAGCGATGCTGGGCGACTCGATTGATACCGCTCAATTGTGGCGAAATGATGCGCACAAAAAAATGTTGTGCACCGCCCGCCGCGCCTGCGTGCCCTGCGTGTAGATGAGATTCGTTGACAATCTCAAGGCTGGTGGGCGACAAGGCTTGCATCAGGCGTTGGTGCAATTGTTGTTCGAGTTCGCTCATGTTAGGCTGGGTCGTTTTCAGTTAAGTACGGTGCGAGCCATTTGGCTTGCCACGCAAAAAAGACAAACATGAGGGCAGTTGTACCAAACATTTTGAAGTTCATCCACACGTTGTCATTGTCTTGATATAAGTACATGACGGCCAAATTCAATGCGCCGATGAAAATAAAAAATAGAGCCATGCGCAAAGCGAGTTTGTTCCAAGCCTCAAGGGGCAGATTGAGCTCGCTGCCCATCAAAGCGTGCAGCATGTTTTTTTTGAAACCATATTGGCCGATTAAAATTGCAGCGGCCATGACCCACTCGACAATGGTGAATTTGAGTTTGAGGTAAAACGGGTCGTGTAAATAAACCGTCAATGAGCCTAAAACAATGATAGAGGCAAAGCCAAACCAATGGATGGCTTTGATGGGCAGTTTTTTGATTTTTAAAAAAACCATCTGTAGCACCGAGGCGGCCACTGCGGCCTTGGTGGCCAGCAACATGTCGTTGCTGAGTTTAAACACCGCAAACAACGCCACGACGGGCAATAAATCAATCAGGAATTTCATTTGAAAACCATTGTCAAAAGCAAACGCGCATTTTAGCGCGATTTGTGTTGGTCAGTCTGCTTTTTCGTTAAACGTCAAAGCCGCACCGTTGATGCAATAGCGCAAACCCGTGGTCTCAGGCGGGCCGTCAGGAAACACGTGCCCCAAATGCGCACCGCATTGTTGGCACACCACTTCTGTGCGCACCATGCCAAACGACACATCGCGTTGCTCGGCCACGGCGTTGGCCTGCGCCGTGTCAAAACTGGGCCAGCCACAGCCTGCGTTGAATTGATGGTCAGATTCAAACAAGGTCGCTTGACACACCACGCAGTGGTACTGCCCATTGTGCCAAGATTCGGCAAAAGCGCTGGTAAATGGACGTTCTGTGCCTTTTTCTTGGGTGACTTTGTAGGCCAGCTCGCCCAAGCGGGCTTTTAATGTAATTTTATCTTCACTCATGGTTTTGTCCTTGCAAAATACAGTATAATGCTCGCTTGTTGCGAGGGTGGCGAAATTGGTAGACGCACCAGGTTTAGGTCCTGACGCCTTAAACAGCGTAGGGGTTCGAGTCCCCTCCCTCGCACCACACATATTCTCTATGCTACATGATTCGACCCGTTAAAACTTGCGTTTGGCGGGTTTTTTGCATTGGGTGAGGGATAAGAAAGGCAAATGATGAACGTAGCGGTTATTGGCGCGGGGCCGGCGGGCTTGATGGCGGCTGATGTGTTGTCGCAGGCGGGTGTTGCGGTGGATGTGTATGAGGCCAAGCCATCGGTGGGGCGCAAGTTCCTCATGGCGGGTAAGGGCGGGTTGAACATCACGCACAGCGAGCCGTTCGACGATTTTATCAGTCGGTATGACGCGGTGGATTGGCTGGCGCCGATGTTGCGCGAGTTTGACGCGAACGACGTGCGGGCGTGGATGACGGGCCTTGGTGTTGAGTCGTTTGTCGGCACGTCAGGGCGCGTGTTTCCGACCGAAATGAAGGCTGCGCCATTGTTGCGCCATTGGCTGGCAGACTTGAAAAAACGTGGCGTGCGCGTGCATTGTCGCCAATATTGGCGCGGGTTTGACGAGGCGGGCGGTTTGCGGTTTGACGCGCAAACGGTGCAGGCCGACGCGACGGTTTTGGCTTTGGGCGGCGGCAGTTGGCCGAGTTTGGGCGCGGATGGTGCGTGGGTACCGATTTTGGCGGCGCACGGCGTGCCGCTTGCGCCGCTGTTGCCCTCTAATTGTGGCTTTACAGTCGATTGGTCACCGTTTATGCGCGAGTGTGCGGGGCTGCCGCTGAAAAATATTGTCGGCTGGTGTGGGGCGGTGCGCAGTTCGGCCGAAATGGTTGTGACCGCCGATGGCGTGGAGGGCGGCTTGGTTTACGCGCTGTCGCGCCCGCTGCGTGAACAATTGTTGCAAGAGGGCGCGGCGGTGCTGAACGTGGATTTGTACCCCGATGTGGCGGAATCTGAACTGGTGCGCCGTTTGCAGCCTTTTGGTAAATTGTCCACCAGCAATCTGTGGCGCAAAGCGGGGTTGGATGGTGTGCGCGTGGCGTTGTTGCGTGAGGCGTTGCCCAAAACCGATTGGGCTGATGCAGTACGAGTGGCGGCGTGTTTGAAACGCTATGCGTTGGTGTTGAACGGCATGTCGCCGATGGTTGAGGCGATTAGCACCGCTGGCGGTGTGAGGCGCGAGGCGGTGGATGCGCGTTTGATGCTGCACGCGTTGCCCAGCGTGTTTTGCTGCGGCGAAATGCTCGATTGGGACGCGCCGACAGGCGGCTACTTGCTGACTGCCTGCTTGGCCAGCGGTCAGTTTGCGGCGCGTGGGGTTTTGGATTGGCTTAAAACGAGCCGATGAAGTCTTTTTTGCCCACGTCAACGCCGTTGTGGCGCAAAATATTGTAAGCCGTGGTGGTGTGGAAGAAAAAATGCGGCAAGCCGTAGTTCAATAAATACGCTTGGCCTTTAAAGGTTTTTTCACGCGCCGTGCCTGCGCCTGTGACGATGTCACGACTCTCTGAACCGTCGATTTGCGCCGCGCTCAAACTGTCGATAAACGCCAATGTGGTTTGAATGCGGGTTTGCAACTCGGCGAAAGTTTGCTCGCTGTCAGGATAACTGGGCACGTCCACTTGCGCCAAACGGGCGCACACGCCTTTGGCAAAATCCGCCGCAACTTGCACTTGGCGCAGCAAAGGAAACATGTCGGGAAATAAGCGGGCTTGTAAAAATACTTGCGGGTCGATGTTTTTGTCACTGGCGTGCAATTCGGCTTTGTGCAAAAACGCGCTCATGCTGCCTAAAATTTGCTTGAATACGGGAACGGACGCGCTGTACATAGAAATACTCATAAAAATTCCTGTGTGGATGATGACAAATGTCGCGCACAGTGTAACAACAAATTCGACAAGTGGCATTGCTTTGAAAAAACTCATTTGTCATTCCCGCACGGTTTTAGCGGGAATCCAGACAAACGCAAAGCGTTTGTTTGACCTTTGCGAATCAAAGGGTTAAGGTGCGCGTTGCGCCCCGCTGGATTCCCGCTAAAAGCACGCGGGAATGACGGCTGGGGGTTTTTTAGAAGTGCCAAATTAAAGGATAAACATGCCAACCATCTGGTCTTGGGTTTGGAAATCAGCGTTGCTGGTGCTGGGCTTGTGCGCGATTTACGCCGTGTGTGTGTTGCTGGGGGCGATGATTCCCGTCAACGCTAAGTTTCGCTCACTGCCCGCCGATGTGGCTGGGCACGACATTTACGTGCGCTCCAACGGCGTGCACACCGATATTCTTTTGCCTGCGGTGAGCAGCGTGCGCGATTGGCGCGGCACAATTGCGCCGAGCGACTTGCACAATGAGGCGGGCGACTTGCCGTATGTGTCGTTTGGCTGGGGCGATAAAGGCTTTTACCTAGACACGCCGACATGGGCGGATTTGAAAGTTTCCACCGCGCTGGTCGCCGCATTTGGCTTGGGTTCAACTGCCATGCACGTTGAAGCGGTGGCGCAGCCTGTGGTCGGTGAAATGGTGCGCCATGTGCGGGTGTCGGATGCGCAATTGGCCGCGCTGGTCGCGCACATTGACGCAAGTTTTGCCTACGATGTGGCTCAGCACGTACAAAAAATCAACACCACGGCCAACTACAACGAGCACGATGCATTTTATGAAGCCCATGGGCGTTATTCGCTGTTCAGCACTTGCAACGAATGGACGCGCGACGGCTTGAGCGCGGCGCAGATTCGCACCGCGTTGTTTTCACCCGCCCCAGCAGGCGTGTTGCGTCATTTGCCGTTGGATTGATATGTTGCCGATTTTGTACAGTTTTCGCCGTTGCCCCTACGCCATGCGAGCGCGGCTGGCGATTCGCGCCAGTGGCACGCAGGTGATTTTGCGTGAAGTTTCGCTCAAAGCCAAACCGCAAGCCATGCTCTATATTTCACCCAAAGGCACGGTGCCTGTGTTGCTGTTGCCCGATGGGCGCGTGATTGAGCAGAGTTTAGATGTGATGCGCTGGGCTTTGGGTGAGCCGTTGGACTCGCCATTGATTGCGCACAATGATGGCGCGTTTAAACGGGCGTTGGATGGTTATAAATACAGCCACGATGAGCCGTTGCAACACCGCGCCGACGGCGAGGCCTTTGTGCGCCAGTTGAATGGCGTTTTGCAGCGGCAGCCCTTTTTGGCAGGCGCGGTGATGGGCGGCGTGGATTGGGCGATTGCGCCGTTTGTTCGCCAATTTGCCGCCGTCGATGCGCCGTGGTTCGCGGCTTTGCCGTATGCCGCGCTGCATCGGTGGTTGGCGGCGTGTGTTGAGTCGGCGTTGTTTGACAGTATTATGGGCAAATACACGCCGTGGCAGGAGGGGGATGGGGGTGTGTTTTTTAAGGTAAACCGAATGCTGGTTGTGGCAACAGGTCATGTGTGGCGGCAGAGCATCGCAGGTTGTCATCATTTTGCCGTCGCGCTGTTTGAGCCGCAAAGCGGCGAGTTGCGCGACAATCTAACTCAACCGAGAAGCGCATGCGGGTTGCGCCACACTTGACTTGATTTTTTGCTCACTTTTGCATCAAGGCAAAAGTGAGTCGCCTGTCGGGGCGAGACCCGACGTGTGCGCTCTATGATGACGCTTTAAAAAATTTTAGGAAAACCATGCCAATTTGGGTCGATGCGGATGCGTGTCCGAAAGTGATTAAAGAGATTTTGTACCGCGCGGCCAACCGCACGCACACTATGACGACCTTGGTCGCCAATCAAATGTTGCACACGCCGCCATCCAAATTCATTCGCGCCGTGCAAGTATCGTCGGGTTTTGATGTGGTCGATAATGAAATTGTGCAACGCGCCAGTGCGGGTGACTTGGTGATTACCGCTGATATTCCGCTGGCCGCGCAAGTGGTTGAAAAGGGCGCACTGGCCTTGAATCCACGCGGCGAGTTGTACTCAAAAGACAACATTGCAGGGCTGCTCACGCTGCGCGATTTCATGGCGACTTTGCGCGACAGCGGGGTGCAAACGGGTGGGCCTGCGCCGTTTGGTCAGCGCGATGCGCAAAATTTTGCCAAAATGCTGGATGCGTGGTTGATGCGCAGATAGATTTTTAATTTAAATAGAAAGGATAGTAAAAATGCAGTCAATAGCAATGTTGGTTACAGGTTTTGTGGCATTTTTTCATATTTATGTCATGTGTTTGGAAATGTTTATGTGGAATACGCCGAAAGGGCACAAAACATTTGGTTTAACCCCAGAGTTGGCCGAAGCCTCCAAAACACTTGCAGCGAACCAAGGGCTTTATAATGGTTTTTTAGCTGCTGGCCTTATTTGGGGTTTGTGGCAAGGTAATGCGGGACTTTCTATTCAAGTGTTTTTTCTGTTGTGTGTGATTGTGGCGGGTATTTTTGGTGGTTTGACCGTTAGTAAGCGCATTTTTGTAGTGCAAGCGTTACCTGCAATGTTGGCTTTGATTTTATTGTGGTTAGCTCAGTAAAATTTGGCTGACGACATACAACATCAAGCCAATCAATCCCCCAATTAGCGTGCCGTTGATGCGGATGTATTGCAAATCGCGGCCAATCGCGTTTTCAAGTGCGCCAGTGAGCCGCTCTTTGCTCCACGCGTTCATTTGGGAGGTGAGCCAGTCGCGGATGTCGTTTTGGTGCTCGGTGAGCAGGTGGGCGGCCACGTGCGCGGCTTTGTCGGTCAGTTTGGCTTGTTGCTCTGGGCTGGCCATGTAGCCGAGCACGAGGTCGCGGATTTTGCCAGCGAGCGGTTCTATGCTGGGCGAATCGGGCTGTGTGGCTGCATCCAGCCATGCGCGGCTTTTGTGCCACACGCTGTGCACCATGTTGTGGGCGTTGTCGCTTTGTAGCCACGCATGGACGCGTGGGGCGAGCCAGTCGTGCCAATTGGGGTTGTCGTGCAATTGGTTGCGCCAACCGTTGATGTGCGCGGCGACCCATTGGTGCACTGGGTGTTCAGGTTCGTGTTGGATTTTGCTGGAAAAATCCGTCAGCCATGCAATCGCTTTGTCCAAAATCCAATCATCCGCCCATTCAATCGCTTGACCAGTGAATTGGGTTTTGACTTTGTCCCACCATGACGCATCGGCTTTTTGTGCCGCGCTGATGAGCTCGGTCAGCCACGGGCGCACGCGTTCTTTGATGTTGTCTTGCGTGACAAACTCGTGCACCGAGGCGGCCAGCGCGTTGACGAGGGTTTTGTCGAGACTTTGCGCTTGCGCCGCGTCAATCAGCCGTGCGCCGCCGCGCCCCAGTCGGTCGCCTTGCGCGTAGTTGACAAGGGCTTGCGTACTCCAGTTGATGAGCGCGTCGGGCGCGTGCGCGGGTACGCGCTGCATGAGGTTGTGCAGCAGGCTGGGCAATCGTTGGGCAATCGCTTGTGTGGTCAGTTGGGCTTGCGCGTAAGCGTTGACCCGTTCGCCGACGCGCAGCCGCGCCAATTGGTCGGCAATGATTTGTGGCTCAAGAAAATTCGTACCTATGAACTTAGCCACGCCTTGCGCCAATTGGGCTTGTTTGGCAGGCAAAATCGCGGTGTGCGGCAGCGGAATGCCCAACGGATGGCGAAACAGCGCGACCACGGCAAACCAATCGGCCAGTGCACCAATGCAGGCGGCTTCGGCAAAAGCCTTGATGTAGCCGAGCGCAGGGTGGCTCACGCCGTGGCGTTGGGCGAGCAGCACGGCGATAAAAATCGCTAAGTTGAGCAGCAATAAACCCAGTGCCCAGTGGCGGATGGCGTTTTTCATGACATGGATTCCATTGGATGTTTGAGCAAATTAAATAGCGCACACGTCGGGTCTCGCCCCGACGGGCGACTTACTTTTGCCTTGATGCAAAAGTAAGCAAAAAATCAAGTCAAGTGTGGCGCAACCCGCTTGCGTTTCTCGGTTGAGTCAGATTGTCGCGCAACTCGCCGCTGTGCGGCTCAAACAGCGCGACGGCAAAATAATGACAACCTGCGATACTCGCCGCCACACATGACGGGCGGGCTTAAATATTCACCTTACGATGCCGACGCAGCACCATGAAACCAAACGCCAAACTCAACAATGCGAGCATGGGCGCGTTGCCCAGCGCAACGTACGGCGTCATGCCATTGCGCGGCTGCACGCTGACGTCTTGGGTCAAGGTTTGCTCGGTGGGCGGCGCGTTGAGCACTGCGCCCATGGCGTCAATCTGGGCGGTGCTGCCCGTGTTGGTCACGACCAGCATCGGGCGGGCCATTTCCATGGCGCGGGCGCGGGACATTTGCAAATGCTGTGCTTGGTTGGTGCTGTTCTGGTGCGTGCCGAACCAGCCCAGATTGGTCATGTTGACCCAAATTTGCGGCGCGGCGGCGTCACTGTTGCGCCATGCGCTGATGAGTTCTTCGCCAAAGGTGTTTTCAAAGCAAATATTGGCCGCCACGCGCACGTTTGCGCCGTTGTGTTGCAGCGTAAACGGTGTAAAGCCGTGGCCTTTTTGGTAGCCGCCCAGTGGAATATTCATCAGGTCAATAAACCATTTAAAGCCTGTGGGAATCGTTTCGCCAAATGGCAATAAATGGGTTTTGTCATAGCGGGCAGGGTTGCGCAAGTCGCTTTGCGCGTCAAGCCACATCGCGCTGTTGTAAAAACCACGCTCATCTGTGCCGACTGCGCCCATGAGCACCGCTCGCGAGCCAAGGCTGTTTTGCAAGGGTTGCAGCATTGAATCGGGCAGATTGTCCCACGGGAATGGCAAGGCGGTTTCGGGGAAAACCGTCAGCGGCGCGGGGCTGTTGGCGGCTTGTTGCATGAACAGCTCGGTGTTTTTGGCCATTTCAGCGGTGTCAAACTTGAGGTTTTGCGCCACATTGGTTTGCACCATGCGCACTTGCAACGGTGCGCCTGCGTCACTGCCCCAGCTCACGCCTTGGACGATTAAGCCCGCAACCGCCAGCAGACCCGTTGCGCCCGCTAATGCGGCGAGGGTTTGGCGACTCTGGATGATTTTCAGCCCACACAGCAGCAGCGACAACAGCGCACCCGCCATAAACGCGCTCAACAAACCCACGCCATACACGCCGAAAATCGCAAACCAGCCTTTGAGCAGCGGATTATCCACCTGCGCATAGCCCGTAGCCAGCCATGGAAAACCGCCAAAAAACACATAACCACGCGCCAACTCAGCCGCCAACCAAACCAGTGGAAAAGCCACGCACAGCGCAATCGTCTCGCTGGTCGTGCCCACGCGCCAACGCGCCCAAAACCGAATCGCCAAGGCATAAAACGTCGACAAACACAGCGCCAAAATCAATATAGCCAATATTGACAGCGCGGTGGGCAAACCACCAATGTCGTGCATACTGAAATGCAACCAATACAAACCCGCGCCAAACCACGTCACACAAAAGGCGAGCGTGGTTTTGACAGGGTGGGCGGTGGTGCGCAGCAAGGCCAACAAGCCCATGAGCGCGGCGATTTGTACGCTGCCCAATGGCGTGGGCGCAAACGAGAAGGCGTGAAGTGCGCCGAGCAACAGCGCAAAGAAATAAATAACCAATTGAGGCATAACAATCCAATATAAGTTCAGTCGTATTTTATGAATGGCGATAACGCAACAAAATAGCGTTTATTTTGGGTTGTTGGGTAAATGGCGATAGTTTGACAAATCAGTATCTTTTGACCATATGAAAACCTCTGACATTGGATGACGTGTTCTCGTTTTTTCAAACTCTTGAATAATGAGAAAGTCGCCGAAACTTGTGCCTTCTGCTTTTTTAGCAAATTTATTTTGTCCAGCCATGTCTGGAAATTGATTTAGCCATTGTAAAATATCTTGACGTTGAGAAAAATCACTGACTTTAAAAGGGGCTTCTCCTTCTAAAGCAGCCCTAACCAAGTTACAGAAACGACAAGCGGTGTCTCGTCGAGTACCGCCCTCACCATTTTGAGCAATGTGATTACCCGTTTCTATAATGGAGGTCATGGGCAAAATGAATGTCACCCCTAGTTCGACATAGTTTTTGTATTCAGTGGCTACAGTTGTAACTTCTTGGTTGCGGTTGGGTACGTTGAGTAAATTGACGAAAACACTGGTGTCAATAATTGCGATACTGCTCATCAATTCCCCTGCATTTTGTTAAGCCAGTCTAAGGCGAGTTGCTTCTTTTGCTCTGGTGAAGTGGGTGACTTAACAAAACGGTCAATAATGCCTTGAGTAACTAAATCACCCAAACTCCCTTGTGCAAGTAAACTGGGGTAGTCACTCAGATCAGATAGCCGAATCAAACGACTATCACCGTCTTTTTTATCTCTATAGCAAAATACGACATCTTTTAAAGACTCATCTGGTATTGCATCCATTAAGGCTGGATTATGTGTTGATAATACAAGACGAATATTGCGCCTATTGGCTTGCTCACGCATGGTTTTTAGTAGTTGCTTGGCGCGTGAGGGATGAATGCCATTATCCACTTCTTCAATAACAACGGTTGCGCCTTCAGGTGCTGAGAGTAGGGCTGCGGCAATCGCTAAAACGCGTAAAGTACCATCAGATAGAGATTCTGAAGGCCAGTTTCTTCGCTCTTCACCAAAGGTCTCATTCAACTCAAAACTCACTTTGCCGCGATTGTCTTTGTGAAATACTAAATCGCTAATGTCTTGTTCAGGCAAACTTCTAATAAACTCTAATAATATAGGTTTTTCATGCTCGAATTCATATAAAACTGCGGCTAAATTAGAACAGTCTCCTTTTAGTGCGCTTTTATCTGGATAACTATCACCTCGCATTTTTGATGGGATGGGGTCTAAAAATAGCGTGTTTTCCAACAGATTCCCAAATTTTTTAGCCATTTTTGGGATTGTAGTTTTAGATTTTTCGTTGGTCGCAAAAATTGCTGGGGTTTGTAGTTGTGACAAAAGCACAAATTGATCAGTGCCTGTAATCATTGGTTTTTTCCCGCCTTGCTTAAAATTGTTGTATTCAACTTGTACGTCATTACTATACCCTTGGGCGGGTTGCTTTATTGAATACAAAGGGAGTGATTTCGTTTTACCAATTATCTGCTCTTGTACAATATGTAACTCATGGTTGCGATTTTCAATGCTGACCAAATATTCAGACCATTCGTCATCATCTGTTTCGCAGCCCAACGTAAATATTGGGGCATTTAAATGACCCAAGTCACTTAATTTTCCGCGTAAAACCTGTTCTGACTCACTTAACTGGTGTTTTAATACCGATAACTTTTGCCCTTGCGATAACCAACTTAAAAAACGAAATGCTTCAAGGGCATTGGTTTTCCCTGATGCGTTGGCACCAATCAATAGTGTTAATGGTGAGATGGGCAATTCTTGTTGTTTATAACTTTTAAAGTCATTGATTTTAATTTTGGTTAGCATAATGATAAACCCGTCTGAAAAAGTAGCCTCAATGCATCACTTATCGATGTCGTTCATGAGGTTTGACGTGAATCATACCCAGTCTGGCGATGCAATGCAATTCAATCGTTTAACCACGGCTCAAGTAAGCCCCAACCCCACGGCCAATCGCCCAAACCACTGTCCGCGTTAATGTGGCCGCGTGTGCCCAAATTGTGCAAGTTGCTCCCCCACATGTGAGCGCAGTTTTGTGCAAAATCAAACGAGCCGTACGCATCATCCGTGCTGGCCACCACGTGGCTGGCAAAGGGCATGGCGTGCGTGGTGAGCGGCGCAAAACCCTGTGCGGTGCGTGGAAATTGCGCACCCGCTGGGTCGGGCGGGGCGACGAGCAATGCGCCTGTGATGCGGCGCATGATGGATTCATCTGCTTGGCGCACCAAGTGCGCGGTGAGCAGGCAGCCCAAACTGTGCGCGGCCAAAACCACGGGGCCATCGGCCTGCATGATGTGCGCTTTGAGTTGCGCGTACCAGTCGCCGCACATGGGGTTATCCCAGTCGTGTTGCATGACCCGCTGCACATGTGCGCCGCGTGCGGCCCACAGGCTTTGCCAATGCTGCGGGCTGGAGTTTTGGTAACCTGGCAAAATTAAAACGCGCGTGTTCATGCCGCGTTACATATTGGTGTAGTTCGGCCCGCCTGAGCCTTCGGGCGTGACCCACACGATATTTTGTGAGGGGTCTTTGATGTCGCAGGTTTTGCAATGCACGCAGTTTTGCGCATTGATTTGCAACTGCGGCTTGCCGTCGGCCTCGATGAATTCATACACGCCCGCTGGGCAATAACGCGTTTCGGGCGCGGCGTAGGTGGCTAAATTGAGGTTGACGGGCACGCTGGCGTCTTTGAGCGTCAAGTGTGCGGGCTGGTTCTCTTCGTGGTTGGTGTTGGAGATGAACACCGAACTTAAGCGGTCAAAGGTCAACACGTTGTCGGGCTTGGGGTAGTTGATGGGCATAAATTGCGCGGCAGGGCGCAGACACTCATGGTCGGCTGTGTCGCGGTGAATCGTCCATGGAAACTTGCCGCCCAAGAGTTTTTGTTCAATCCCTGTCATCAACGTGCCCACGGTGCGGCCTTTTTTGAACCATTGTTTGAAATTACGCGCCCGCCACAACTCATCTTTGAGCCACGAGGCGTTGAAAGCGGCTTCGTAGTCGGGCAACTCGTCGCGCTCGCGCTGCTCGCCAATTGCCTTGGCAATCGCCGCTGCGGCCAACATGCCTGTTTTAATCGCGCCGTGCGAACCTTTGATGCGCGAGGCGTTGAGCGTGCCCGCCTCGCAGCCAACCAAAACCCCACCTTTAAAGTAGAGTTGCGGCAACGACAAAATCCCGCCAGCGGTAATCGCCCGTGCGCCGTAACTCAAACGCTTGCCGCCTTTGAGGTATTGGGCAATCGCGGGGTGGGTTTTGTAGCGTTGGAATTCTTCAAACGGCGATAAGTATGGGTTTTGATAGTCCAGTCCAACCACCAAGCCCAGCGCGATTTGGTGGTTGTCCAAGTGGTATAAAAACGAGCCGCCGTACGTGTCAGAATCGAGTGGCCAGCCTGCGGTGTGGACGACCAAACCTTCTTGATGCTGCTCAGGCGGTACTTGCCAGATTTCTTTGATGCCCAAGCCATACGACTGCGGGTCGCGCCCTTGGTTGAGGTTGAAGTGGCTCATCAGTTGTTTGCCCAAATGGCCGCGTGCGCCTTCGGCAAACACCGTGTATTTGGCGTGCAACTCCATGCCCGCTTGGTATTGCGCGGTTGGCTCGCCATCTTTGCCCACGCCCATGTCGCCCGTGCACACGCCTTTGACCGCGCCCGCTTCGTCAAACACAACCGATGCGCCCGCAAACCCCGCATAAATTTCCACCCCCAATGCCTCGGCTTGCTCGGCCAGCCAGCGCGTGACATTGGCCAGACTGACAATGTAGTTGCCGTGGTTTTTAAAACAGTCGGGCAGCAGCCAGTTTGGCGTGGTTTTGGCGCCTGTTTCGCTCAAAAACAAAAATAAATCGTCTTTAACCGCAACTTTGAGTGGCGCACCCAGTTCTTGCCAATTGGGCAGTAATTCGTTTAATGCAATCGGATCCATCACTGCGCCCGATAAAATATGCGCCCCAACTTCAGAGCCTTTTTCAATCAGACAGACCGCCAAATCAGCATTGAGCTGTTTGAGGTGAATCGCACTGGCCAGCCCCGCAGGCCCGCCGCCAACAATGAGAACATCGTATTCCATCACGTCGCGTTCGATAGCAGATTGCATAAGTGCTCCTATATAGGTGGATTGTAAAAGGGCATTTTAGCACAGGATATTTATAGCTTTGATTCAAAAGAACGAGCGTGCTTTTTTCAAACATGAATTTTGATTGCATATCTGCCCAGTTGTCGTTAGTCTTACGCGTGCAACTCACAGAAGATTGCATTCATTTATAGGAGACAATGGTATGAAAAAAACGATTCATCGTTGGGCGCTTGCTGCGTGTGCAAGTGCGGTTTTATTGGCCACAGGCTGTACGAGCACACCAAATAGTAGCAGTGCTGCGCCAGCAAACACCATGGGGCCTTCGGGCAGTGGGGTCAATAATGCTTTGTTGTACGCGGCAGCATGGAAACAAACGGCAGCAGAGTATCGTGCGTTGTATTATCAGGGGTTTAATGTGGCGCGTCGCCATGTCGAAGATGCGTTGGCCAAGCGCAAAGCAGGGGATAAACCTTTAGCTGTAGTGACCGATGTGGATGACACCATTTTGTTGCCACTGAATTATTGGGGACACCTCATTAATCAGAAAAAAGACTATTTTGACGATGCGATTTGGGATAAATGGATTCCCGAAAACAAGGTTGTTGCTTCGCCAGGTGCGGCTGAATTTTTGAAGTACTGTGCAGACAACAATGTTGAGGTGTTTTATGTCACCAGTCGTGATCAGGGTGAAAAAACCTTTGACTATGCTTTGGGGCATTTGAATGTGCTGGGCTTTCCTTATGCGGACAGCAAACATCTGACGGTTTTGCGTGACACATCCAATAAAGAAAAACGCCAAGATGAAATCATGCAAACGCATCAAGTGGCGGTTTTTCTAGGGGATAACTTGAATGATTTTCGCCGCAAGTATTACATTAAAAACGATGTCGATGCGCGGCTTAAAATGATGGAAAATGACCGTGCTTTGTATGGTGAAAAATACGTGATTTTTCCTAATCCAACCGATGGGCATTGGTTGGCGGCGATTTTTGGTAATTCAGAACCACCGTCGACCGATGCCAACCGCGAACTCATGAAAAAAGCCGCCACTAAGTCAGCATGGGGCGGCCATTAAGTCCAACAATTATGGCGAGACCCGTCCCATGATTTGCGTCAGGGACGGGGCTTTGCCTTCTAAAATCAAGTGATAAAAAATCATATTGGCCATGGTCTTTTTGACATAATCGCGGGTTTCACTAAATGGGATGGTTTCGGCAAATACCGCGCCATCAACGACGCCTGTGAGGGTGCGCCGCCATTGGGCGGGGCGGCCAGGGCCGGCGTTGTAGCCCGCTGAGGCCAGTGGCAAAGAACCGCCGAATAAGTCGCGGGTTTGTCCCAAATACGCCGTGCCAAGGCGGATGTTGACATCAATGTTGTTGAGCTGGTCAAGTGTGAAACCTGTCATACCGATTTTACGCGCCACGACTTTAGCCGTTTCGGGGATGATTTGCATCAAGCCATTGGCGTTTGCGCCTGATTTAGCATGCTGCACAAAGCGCGACTCTTGCCGCGTGATGCCATACGCCCATGCAGCGGTGATGCCTGCTTGGGCGGATTTGTCTTCGACAATCGACAAATAAGGTGTTGGGTAGCGTTGACGAAAGTTGAATTCGGTTTTGGTGCGCTCGGATGTGTTGATCATGCGATCTAAAAAACCTAAACGGCGAGCGTATTCGGCGGCAGCAAGCAGCTGGCGATCGCTCATGCCACGCAAGGGAAAGTTCCATTCCCGATTGTATTCCAGTGTCATGTTGAGGGCTTTGAACTTTTTGGCGCGTTCAAACCCTGCAATGCTGCGAGCTGCTTTGAGTTCGGCATCGGTTGGGGCAATGGCTTCAGGTGGTAAGGTGACCGATTGACCCAGTGCTTCACGCGCTAAAATGCCATAAAAATCATAGGCTTTGGCTGCTTGAGCGTATTGCTCGTTGGCGCGAGCTTTGTCATTCATTTCGGCATAAGCGCGACCGCGCCAATATTGCCATATTGATGTGTTTTTTTCGGCAGTGCTCATTTTGTCAATCGCTGAAGCCACCAGTGCCCAGTCGTTGACGCGCATGCCTGCACGGGCTTGCCAGCCCAATAAGTCTTCGGGCAATTGCAGGTTGGGGTACTGCTGATAAGCGGTGCGGTACAGTTGGGCGGCAGTGGCGTTGGCATTTTTGGCTGCGTTATAACCTGCATAGGCACTGGCTAAAGCTGCTTTTTGCCCCGTCGCATCGCTTGATGCGGCGGTGCTGTCGCTTGCATTGCTCAGTGCGTTGAAATAGTTGCGGGCTTCTTCGTTGAGTTGCCCATTGCGTTGCAGCTGACTCAGCAACTGTTGGCAGGCCTTGGTTGTGGCGTGTTTGCTTTCGGTCAACAGCGCTTGAGTGGCCTTGAGCACGTTGTGCCCGTCGGCGGCGTTGGCCATGAGCTCATAGCATTTGAGCTGCATATCATCTTTAAGGACAAATTGGCTGTATTGTTCGCGAAAACCACGCCAATCTTGGCGTGCACCGAGTACCAACGCGTAATCGTTGCGCATGCGATCGCCTAAAGCTTCATTGCCATATGTGTTGATGAACTCTTTGATGAGCGCATCAGGTGCGTTGATATTGGGGGTTTTGTCGCTGTTGTATAATTGTGGCTTTAATCGGTAATAGGCGACGTAAGATTGCAAGGGGTAATCTGTCAATTGTTCCGCCAGTTGCGCGGCACGGCTGACGTTGTTGGTCGCTGCGGCGTCACGCAATTGCACAAAGAGTGCATCTTGTGGGTGTTCGGCTACGCTGGTTTGTATGGGGGTGGCGCTGTAGATGCTGTCTTTAGCCAATACGGTGGTGCTGCTTAAAATCCCTGAAATGGCGATAGCCAAACTGTGGGTGCGAATTTTTGTGAATTGCGACATTTATCTTCCTTCAGGTCAATCAATAAACGGACATTGTAATGGGAAAAAACACAAGAAGCGAGTTGCGTGCAGATTTATTAAAGCTGCGCAGTGCGATTTCAGTAGACGAAAAGAAAATTTTAGATTTACAATTAGCATTGGGAATATACGATTACATTTTCAGTATTTATACTAAAAATCTAACAGTGGGCTTATATCAGCCCATTCGTGGCGAGCCTGACTTGAGTGTGCTGTATGCTAAATTGGCGCAAAGCGGCATTCAGATTGCCTTGCCCGTGGTTGTTGAGCGGCAATCGCCGCTTCGGTTTGTGCCTTACCAATTGGGTGACCCCATGCGTTTGGGGCAATATGGGATTGCTGAACCTATGGATATATCGCATAATATATTGCCTGATATTGTGGTTATTCCATGCCTTGGCTTTTCTGAACAGAATTATCGACTGGGTTATGGCGGTGGTTTTTACGACCGCACTTTGGCCAGTTGGCAGCATGAGTGCACCACGCTTGGTGTGGCCTATGAGCGTACCAAATGCGATTTTGAACCCAATGAGTTTGATGTGGCTTTGGAGGTGATACTTCGAGCATGAAGGAGAGAATGATGAAGTGGGAGATTTTTTTCTCCAAGCGAGACAAAGAGCTGTATTTTCATATTCAAGAGTACGTGCTTGCAGGGGTCATACCGTTCGTTTTTTTGCATGAGTGCGTTTTTTTGATATGCACGTATTTGCTGTACAGTGAGCTCCCTTGGCAAACGCATGTTGGCTTTGGTGTGGTTTTGTTGTTTATTTCAGTCTTTACATGTTGGCACAATGTTTATTTGCGCAAGCATAAAGTACTAGAATCTTATGAGCAACATGGGTTTATGGCATTTTTGTGTTTGGCATACACTTTGTGTGGCTATGTTTGGTGGATTGCATATATTCTGGCGGCCTTGTGGGCTCAAGCGTCGTATATCTTGTCGGTGATTTTGATTTCGGGTTTGGTTGCGGTAAGTTGCGTTCATTTGATGGCCGCGGTAATCAGAATATCTGCAACAATTGTGGTGGTGGCTCATACGATTGAAATGTTGAGCATTTGGTATTTGGCACCCAATAGCGCGAGTGAACGTCTTAATTATGTGATGTTTGTGGCTATTTTAGGCCTGTTCACTTTATTGGTTTTGCGCATTATTTGTGCGAGATTGCATAGGATTTTTCAGCTCAAAGATGAAAATAATTTATTGATTCAACGGCTCAAACAACAAAACACTCAATTGGCGCAAGCCAATGTTTCACAATCGCGCTATTTGTCTGCGGCCAGCCATGATTTGCGTCAACCTTTGCATGCATTGGCTTTGATTACCCATGAGGTGCAGCGCAAGAATAAAGACAAAACTATTGATCCTTCTTTGAAACGTATAGAGCAAGCGATTGATTCATTGAGTGATTCTTTCAATGCGATGCTCAACTTATCGCGTTTGGATTCTGGTGTTTATAAGCCAGACTTTCGAACATTTGCCATCCAAAATAGTTTGGATCGAATCATCGTGGAATATGAGGCGGCCGCTCAACAAAAAGGCTTGTCATTGCAAATTGTGCCCAGTCGAGTCTGGTTGCACAGCGACGAGAGCATGGTTTACAGTATTTTGAGTAATTTTGTCAGTAATGCATTGCGTTATACCAATGAGGGCGGGCTTTTGGTGGGGGTGCGTCACATGCCAAAAGGGCGAGTCAAATTAATGGTTTATGACACGGGTGTGGGCATTCCTGCAGAAAAAACAACCCATATTTTTCAAGAATATTATCGCCTTGAATACGCTGAACAACGAGTCAAAGGTGGGGTCGGATTGGGTTTGGCCATCTCTGAGCGCATGGCTAAATTGCTAAATACGGAGCTGACGGTTCGTTCGCAATTGGGGCAAGGCAGTGCCTTTGGTTTGATTTTACCCGTTGCCGAAAAAGATGACAGCGACAGAGGTTTGGAGCAAAAAAACGAAGCGTTTGCCGATGTTTTGGTCGGCAAGCGAGTGGCCTTACTGGAAGATGACAGCATTATTGCAGAACACATCGAAGAGCTGCTCATCAGTTGGCATGTGGACGTGACATTGGTGTTGTCTACAGAGATGTTGCTAGAGACGATTGAAGACGAAGGCTATTTTGACTTAATTATTTCAGATTTTCATTTGGGCTTGCCTGATGAAACGGGTCTTGATGTCTTGATGGCCGCACAAACAGCGCAACACGCTCAGCAGGCGAATTACGTTTTGTTGACGGGCGATACGACGGGTGACCTCATCGAAACGGCGGAGCAACAGGGCTTGCATGTTTTGCATAAGCCTGTAAGTCCAGCGCGTTTGCGTGCATTTTTGAATAGTTTATGTCATAGTTGACAGCTTAATGCTCGGTAGTGTTCAATCGTGACCATTACAGATGGCATTTTTAGATGAAACGACTTTGAGCAATTTTATGAACACCCCCAATCACACTTATTCAGAAGACAGCATCCGCGTACTTAAAGGCTTAGAGCCCGTTAAAGAACGTCCTGGGATGTACACGCGTACCGAAAACCCGTTACACATCATTCAAGAAGTCATTGACAATGCCGCCGACGAAGCGCTGGGTGGCTTTGGCAATACGATTGCCGTCACCTTGCACGCCGACGGCATGATTAGCGTCGAGGACGACGGGCGTGGCATTCCGATTGGCATTCACCCTGAAGAAGGTGTGCCCGTGATTGAAATCGTGTTCACGCGTTTGCATGCAGGCGGTAAATTCAACAAAAAAGACGGCGGCGCGTATGCCTTTTCGGGCGGTTTGCACGGCGTGGGTGTGTCGGTGACCAATGCGCTGTCCACTCATTTGGCCGTTACCGTGTGGCGTGACAAACAGGTGGCTCAACTGGTTTTTTCGGGCGGCGAGGTGGTTGAGCCGTTGACTGTGGCCAACGCAGGGCGTGGCGACAAAAAAAACGGTACGCGCGTCACTGTTAAACCTGACCCCAAATATTTTGACTCACCGAATATTGCCTTGCCCGAATTAGAACGCGTGCTGCGTGCCAAAGCGGTGCTTTTGTCAGGCGTTAAAGTCATTTTAAACAATGAAAAAACAGGGCAAACGCAAACATGGTGCTATGAAGATGGCTTGCAAGGCTATTTGCGTGAAAACCTTGAGGCCGAGCCTTTGATTCCGTTTTTTGCAGGCCAGTGGCATGCACCCGCAGGGGACGAGACTTTTGCGGCGGGCGAGGGCGCGGCGTGGGTGCTGGCGTGGACGACTGAAGGCGGCTTGCTGCGCGAGAGTTATGTGAATTTGATTGGCACGCCAGCGGGCGGCACGCACGAGGCGGGTGTGCGCGAGGGTGTGTTTGGCGCGGTGAAAAGTTTCATTGAATTGCACGCTTTGCTGCCCAAAGGCGTTAAATTAATCTCCGATGACGTGTTTGCCCGCACTTCGTTTGTGCTGTCGGCCAAAGTGCTTGACCCGCAGTTTCAAGGGCAAACCAAGGAGCGACTCAACAACCGCGACGCGGTCAAATTGGTGGCGCAAGCTACACGCCCCGCGCTTGAATTGTGGCTCAACCAGCATGTTGACGTTGGCAAATTGCTCGCCGAATTGGTGATTGCGCAAGCCCAAGCCCGCAACAAAGCCGCGCAAAAAGTCGAAAAACGCAAAAGTTCAGGCGTTGCGGTTTTGCCAGGTAAACTCACCGATTGTGAGTCCACCGACGTGACGCACAACGAATTGTTTTTGGTCGAGGGCGATTCTGCAGGCGGCTCGGCCAAAATGGGGCGTGATAAAGAGTTTCAAGCGATTTTGCCTTTGCGTGGCAAAGTGCTCAACACCTTAGAAGTCGACAAAGACCGCCTGTTTGCCAACAACGAAGTACACGACATTGCGGTTGCGATTGGGGTTGACCCGCATAGCGCGGCGGACGCGCCTGACTTGAGCGGCTTGCGCTACGGCAAAATTTGCATTTTGTCCGATGCCGACGTCGATGGTTCGCACATTCAAGTTCTGTTACTCACCTTGTTTTACAAGCATTTTCCTAAACTGATTGAGCACGGTCACATTTACATCGCCCGCCCGCCGTTGTTTCGTGTAGATGTGCCTGCGCGGGGTAAAAAATTGGCGCAAAAAGTCTATTGTTTGGATGTTGACGAATTGAACAGCATTCAAGACAAATTATTAAAAGACGGCGTTAAAGAAGGCGCGTGGCAAGTGTCGCGTTTTAAAGGCTTGGGTGAAATGAACTCGGAACAACTGTGGGAAACCACCATGAACCCAGACACCCGCCGCTTGTCGCAAGTGTTCGACGACGCGCAAAGCAAAAGCATGATGACCATGCTGATGGGCAAAGGCGAAGCCGCTGCACGCAAAGCATGGCTGGAAGCCAAAGGAAATTTGGCGCATGCGGATATTTAAGTCAGCCCGTTCATTTAAACACCACCGCAACACATAATCCTGTTTGCCCATCGCTGCGATTGAGAATCGACAGCTGCGCTAAATGCAACTGGCAAATCCGTTGGACAATTGACAGACCAATCCCAAAGCCTTGGTGTTTTTGCTCGGCGCGGTAAAAACGCTCGGTGATGCGTTGTAATTGTTCGTCGGCAATGCCTGCGCCTGTGTCGCAAATCTGAATGCTGGGATGGGGCGTGTTGTGAATCTCAATGCGCACGCAGCCCGCATCGGGCGTGTGGGTGAGGGCGTTGTCAATCAGGTTTTTGAGCAAAATATACAGCAACTCAGGCGTGCTGTGCACAAACGTGTTCGGCTCGCCATGCAGTTGCACATCCACATTTTTGTTGCTCAATGTCACGTTGCTATGCAACAAATCCGCACAGACAGCTTGGCAAGTCTGGTACACATTGACCGACGTCACGCCCTCTAAACTTGCGTGCGCGTCCAAGCGTGCCAAGGTCAGTAATTGTTCAATTTGCCGCTGGGCGTGGCCTGTGGCGGCTTTGATTTTGGGCAAAATGCTCAAGTCTTGGCTTTTGAGCGCGGCTTGGGTCAACGTGTCAATCACCGCCAGTGGTGTGCGCAATTCATGCGCAGCATTGCCCGTGAAGTGGCGTTCTTTGTTGAGCGAGTCTTCAAGTTGCCCCATGAGCTGATTGACCGAATCAACAACAGGTGTGATTTCAATTGGTGGTTTGGCGATGGCAATTGGGTTGAGGTTCAGCGGCGAGCGTTGGGCAATCGCCTGATTGAGCAACGACAATGGGCGCAGTCCGCGTTGAATGATGCAATAAAACAAAACCAACAACAAGACAAAACTCAATAAAATCGGGGTGAGCAACTGCCACAACATTTCATCAATCAAGTGTTTGGCAAGATTGCGCTCTTGGGCGACAAAAATCATGCGCTGCTTATCCGCATCCAGATACGCATAGACGCGCGAATCTGCTTGGTTGCTGAATCCCACATGGTTGAAGTCTGCAATGGGTGTTTCGGGTGCGTTGTTGGAGCGGATGATGAGTTGTTGCTGGTTCAAGTCCCAAATTTGAAACTGGTGGCTGTATTGATTGGCGTATTGTGACAACGCGGTATTGTTGAAAGTCGGTTTTTTGACAGGCATCGGGCTGGCTGTGCGCTCATGTTCGTGTTCATCATCTGAATCTTTATCAAAGTCCAAAGGCGAAGAGACGTGGTTGTAGCCTTGAATCTGTTGCTCAAGCATGTACAAACTGTTGGTGTATTGAATCAAATTGGCATCAATGAATTCGTTCATTTCCTCGCGCAAATGGTTGGACAGCCAATAAACCGAGCCAGACCCGACGAGCAATAAAATGGCAAAACTCCAGCCCAACAAAGTGCGCTGAATGGAAGGGTATTTTTTATTCAATGCAGTATCCAATCCCAACTAAGGTTTTAATGGTGGTTTTGCCCAGTTTTTTGCGCAAATTAGAGATGTGCACCTGAATGCTGTTGCTGGCGATTTCCTCGCCCCATGCATACATTTTGGACTCCAACGTGCTGGAAGTGACCACGCGCCCATTGGCTTCTAACAAAATTTGCAACAAATTAAACTCTTTGCGCGACAGGGGAATCAGCTCATCTGCGCATTTGACAATGCGCCCCGCAATGTCCATTTGAATATGGCCCCGCGTGAGTAAATTGACCTCCGTGCCTGCCAAACGACGCATGACCGCGCGTAATCGCGCATCCAACTCATCTAAGTCAAATGGCTTAATCACATAATCATCCGCGCCCAAATCCAAGCCTGCGATTTTATCTGCGGTGGTATCGCGCGCGGTCAGCATGATGACAACGGTATGTTGATGGGTCGATTGCGCCCGCGCACGGATTTTTTTCAGCAAATCCAAGCCCGACATTTTGGGCAAATTGATGTCGAGCAAAACCGCGTCAAATGCTTCGTTTTCAAGCGACAGCCAGCCATGCTCTGCGCTGTGCACCGCATCAATCGTGTGTCCCAAGTGGGTTAACCCTAAACAAATGGCCTCGGCCAGTGACTCGTTGTCTTCAATGAGCAATAAACGCATGAATGTCCTTTTCTGAATAGATGAATTATCGCGCAAAAGAGTAACACAAGCACATTAAGGAAGCATTAACGCTGTATGAAAATATATTTCTACGCAAAACAAAGGCTTAAGGTTGACTTAACACCCCATCGATAAAATGCCCAGCATGATGTCAAAACGAATTTATCTACTTACAAAAGGAGCGCAATCATGAGTGATACTAAAACACTTGTAACCAACGCAGCAAAACCCAAATTCGTCCAACCTAAACAACCCTCTATTCGGTTGAAACTGATGGTGATGAGCTTGTCAATTATCGGTACGTTGTCTGGCTGGGGGTATTTGGCTTATGCACAAAATCAAAAGGATATTGAGAAAGCACAAGCCTTGGTAGACACTGCATTATCTAATTTAGTGGCGCAAAGCGACACCTTGCAATCGCAAATGAACGATGTAGCCTTAGATTCTGCGGATGAAGTTGTACCAGAATCACCATTGGATACTCCTACTTCAATGGCGGGTGGCATACAGCCTTTTAAGACGCAAAAAGTTCAATTTCAAAAAGACAAAAATCAATTGCAAGTTGTCGTGACTCAGCCAGTTTCAAAGCGTGCGACGGCAGTGAAACTCAAACCGACAGTAAAAGCCAAGCCTGCCAAGCAGGCGGCTAATGCCTCAGCGGCTCGTCAGCGTCCGCGCATTAGAACTCGTTCATCATAATGCAAACCTTAAGCTTTTACGCCATGGGCACGCATATGTCGGTGTATGTGGATGTTGAACAGTCTCAAACAGTTGATGCAGCATTGGCACAGGTGCCGCAGTGGTTTGCAGGCTGGGCGAACACATTCAGCCGTTTTCGTGCGGACAGTGAGCTGATGCAACTCAATGCCCAATCGACAGGTCAATGGCTTGCCGTGAGTGCGGACTTTTGGGTGGTGTTGCAACTGGCGCTGCATGCTGCACAGCACAGCTCTGGTGTGCTCACGCCGCTGGTACACGATGCTTTGCTGAATATGGGTTATCGGCAGTCGTTTGATGTGTTGCGTCATACGAACGTGGAAAACGTGGATTGTGCGGCAAGCGTGACACATCTTAAAGTCCCTGATTGGCGCGAGATTGAATGTGATGCAGCTGGGCAAAAGGTGCGCTTGCCACATGGGGCAAGTTTGGACTTAGGTGGTTTTGTCAAAGGCTGGTGTGCGGATGAAGTGGTGCGGCGATTATCATCATATGGCCCCGCATTAATGGATGCAGGGGGCGATATTGCCATCAGTGGTGCGCTGCAAGATGGTTCTGCGTGGGCAATTGACATTGCTGCACCGCGGGATTCGAACCGTATGGCGGCGGATTTAATGACAATATGGCTCAAAGGTGGTGGCATTGCGACTTCAGGGCGAGATTATCGGCAGTGGCGGCAAGGTGAGCATATGCGCCACCATTTGATTGATGCGCACAGCGGGCAGTCCGCGCACACCGATGTGCTGACCGCCACTGTGATTGCCCCCAACGCGCAACGCGCGGAAGCGGTGGCCAAAATGTTGGTGATTTTGGGCAGTCAGCGTGGACAAGAATATTTGCGTCAGCAGGCCGATTGCACGGGTTGTATGGTTTTGCAGGATAGGCGTGTTTGGCTGGATAAGCGTTTTTCTAAATATGTGTTGCCTGAAAAGGCGTGATTTTTAAAAGGAATTTCAAATGGCTTTGAATTTGAAGACAACCGTTTCCACCCCTGCGTTGAGCAGGCGAGATGTATGGGGGTTGGCCCTCATCATGGCACTGGGTGGCGCAGCCGCAGCGTGGGTGTTGCCCACAATCGCGCCGCTGTTGGCGCAGTCGCTGACCAGTGAGCAAGCCAAAGGCTATTGGTTTATTTCTCGCGCCAGCGGTGTGGCCGCGTATGTATTGTTTTGGTTGGCGATGATGTTGGGGCTTTTGATGAGCAATAAATTATTGCGCCAATACATCAAGCCGCCCACTTTATTGGCTTTGCATGAATTTGCCAGCTTGTTGGGTTGGGGATTTGCCACGGTTCATGCCTTTATTTTACTGGGCGATGAATACATCCATTTGAGTGTGTGGCAAGTGCTGATTCCGTGGACAAACGATTTACCACAAGTGCATTTTATTTCGTTTGGGCAGTTGGCTTGGTATTTATTGGGTTTGATTGTGCTGAGTTTTCATCTGCGCTCACGCATTGGAATGACGGCATGGCGTTGGTTGCATGTGGGGGCGTTCTTGGCGTATATGTTGGTGACGGTACATGGTTTGTTGGCAGGGACGGATACGAGTAGTCTAGGTATGATGACGTTGTACGTGGTGAGCAATGGTGCGATTGTATTTTTGACGCTGTATCGCATGTTCAGTCTTCGTTTTTGTGGGTAAAATCGCGATAGATTTGAATTTTTGACACTCTTTAGTTTTGCGTCAACCTGATGTAAGCTCGTGTCTCATAAAATAACGCTTTTACACTGCATCTTTTTATATTTATTCAAGGTTAACTATGCCCACTCTCAGTGCAGGACAACGCTTACGTGCCGCTTGGCAGGCTGAACGGCCGTTGCAGATTGTTGGTGCGATTAATGCCAATCACGCGCTTTTGGCGCAGCAAGCGGGTTATCGCGCGATTTATTTGTCGGGCGGTGGGGTGGCGGCAGGTTCGCTCGGTTTGCCCGATTTAGGGATTTCGGGGCTAGAAGATGTGTTGATTGATGTGCGGCGCATCACCGATGTGTGCGATGTGCCGTTGCTGGTGGATGCCGATACAGGTTTTGGTCCGTCGGCCTTTAATGTGGCGCGTACCACCAAAAGCTTGATAAAAGCAGGCGCGGCGGGCATGCACATCGAAGACCAAGTGGGTGCAAAACGCTGCGGCCATCGTCCCAATAAAGCGATTGTGCCGACCGATGAAATGATTGACCGCGTTTTGGCCGCAGTCGATGCGCGAACGGACGAGCAGTTTGTGATTATGGCGCGCACCGATGCGATTGCCGCCGAAGGCTTAGAGGCCGCCATTGCGCGAGCGGTGGCGTATGTTGAGGCGGGCGCGGATGCGATTTTTCCCGAAGCGGCGATTACCTTAGAAATGTACGCCGCTTTTGTACGCGCTTTGCCCAACACGCCGATTTTGGCGAACTTGACCGAGTTTGGGCAAACGCCGTTGTTCACCACCGATGAATTGGCCTCGGTTGGGGTGGCGATGGCGCTTTATCCGCTGTCGGCGTTTCGCGCGGCCAATCAGGCGGCGGTGAATCTGTACAGCACGCTGCGCCGCGAAGGCACGCAAGCATCGGTTGTCCCGCACATGCAAACCCGCATGGCGTTGTATGAGTCGATAGGCTACCAAGCCTTTGAAGATAAACTGGATTTATTTTTACGCAAATAACGGAGGCAGCATGAGCGAGACCAGCAATTCCCCTAAAGTCAAAAAATCAGTCGCTTTGTCGGGCGTGGTGGCGGGTAATACCGCGCTGTGCTCGGTCGGGCGCACGGGCAATGACTTGCATTATCGAGGCTACGATATTTTGGACTTGGCCACGCATTGCGAGTTTGAAGAAGTGGCGCACTTACTGGTGCATGGCGTTTTGCCCAATGCAGCGCAGTTGCGTGCGTACAAAACCCGTCTCAAATCATTGCGTGGCTTGCCTGCGGCGTTGCAAACCGTGCTGGAGCAACTGCCGCCGAGTGCGCACCCGATGGATGTTTTGCGCACGGGCGCGTCGGTGTTGGGCAATTTAGCCCCCGAAAAAGACGACCACAACACAGCGGGCGCGCGTGATATTGCCGATAAATTGCTCGCCTCGTTTGGCTCAATGTTGTTGTATTGGTATCATTTTGCGCACAACGGCCAGCGGATTGACGTGCGCACCGATGATGATTCGATTGGCGGGCATTTTTTGCACTTGCTGCACGGCAAACCCGCGCCTACCGCATGGGTGAAAGCCATGCATGTCTCGTTGATTTTATACGCTGAGCACGAATTCAATGCCTCCACATTTACCTCGCGCGTGATTGCGGGGACGGGTTCGGATATGTATTCAGCCATCACAGGCGGCATCGGCGCACTGCGCGGCCCCAAGCATGGCGGCGCGAATGAAGTGGCTTTTGAAGTCCAACAACGCTACGCCACCCCCGACGAAGCCGAGGCCGACATTCGCCGCCGAGTTGAGGCCAAAGAAGTGGTCATCGGTTTCGGACACCCTGTGTACACGGTTTCTGACCCGCGCAATGCGGTGATTAAGCAAGTCGCCCATGACTTGGCGGCCCAATCGGGCGACGACACGATGTATCGGATTGCACAGCGTCTAGAAGCGGTGATGTGGGACGCGAAAAAAATGTTTCCCAATTTGGATTGGTTTTCGGCAGTTTCGTACGCGCAAATGGGCGTGCCAACCGCCATGTTCACCCCTTTGTTTGTCATAGCGCGTACCGCGGGCTGGAGCGCACACGTGTTGGAGCAACGCGCCGACAACAAAATCATCCGCCCCAGCGCGAATTATACGGGACCTGAAGATTTGGCGTTTGTGCCGATGAGTGAGCGCTGAGATGAGCAATCTCGCGTATCGCAAAGCCTTAACTGCACATTCACTCGATTTTTACGACGCACAAGCGGCGGTGGACGACATCCGCGCAGGCGCGTACGCGCAACTGCCGTACACGTCCAAAATCCTTGCCGAGCAGTTGGTGCGCCGTTGTTCGCCCGAGCTTTTGCCTGCCGCGCTGGGTCAATTGATTGAGCGCAAGCAGGACATGGATTTTCCGTGGTATCCCGCGCGGGTGGTGTGCCACGATATTTTGGGGCAAACCGCGTTGGTGGATTTGGCGGGGTTGCGTGACGCTATTGCCGCGCAAGGCGGTAATCCTGCGCAGGTGAATCCTGTGGTGCCGACGCAACTCATCGTTGACCATTCACTGGCCGTGGAGCACGCAGGCTTTGAGCCTGATGCGTTTGCGCAAAATCGCGCGATTGAGGAGCGGCGCAACGAAGACCGTTTTCACTTCATTGAGTGGTGCAAAACCGCGTTTGATAACGTGCAAGTGATTCCAGCGGGCAACGGCATTATGCAGCAAATCAACCTCGAAAAAATGTCGCCTGTCATCCAAAGTCGCGACGGCGTGGCGTTTCCCGACACCTGCATCGGCACGGACAGCCACACGCCGCATGTGGATGCGTTGGGGGTTTTGGCGATTGGGGTGGGCGGACTGGAAGCCGAAACGGTCATGCTTGGCCGTGCGTCGATGATGCGTTTACCCGATATTGTTGGGGTGGAATTGCACGGCCAGCGGCAGGCGGGCGTGACGGCGACCGATATTGTGTTGGCCCTAACCGAGTTTTTGCGCCAGCAGCGGGTGGTGTCGGCTTATTTGGAGTTTTTTGGCGACGGGGCACGCAGCATGAGCATTGGCGATCGTGCGACGTTGTCGAACATGACCCCCGAATACGGCGCGACGGCGGCCTTGTTTTATATTGATGAGCAAACCATTGATTATTTGCGTTTGACGGGGCGCGAGCCCGCGCAAATTCGGCTGGTGGAAGATTACGCCAAGCGCACGGGTTTGTGGACCGATGCCATGCACGAGGCGCGGTATGAACGGGTGCTGCATTTTGACTTAAGCCGCGTGACCCGCAACATTGCTGGCCCATCCAATCCGCATGCCAAAGTGCCGACCAGTGAGTTGGCACAGCGCAAAATCGCCCAGCCGTTTGCGCAAGTTGAGGGACAAATGCCCGATGGCGCGGTGATTATTGCCGCCATTACGTCGTGCACCAACACCTCCAATCCACGCAATTTAATCGCCGCAGGTTTGTTGGCACAACGCGCCAATCAACTGGGTTTGCAGCGCAAGCCATGGGTCAAAACCTCGTTTGCCCCAGGCTCAAAAGTGGCCGAGTTGTATTTGCGTGAGGCGGGGTTGTTGACAGAATTGGAACAGTTGGGCTTTGGGATTGTTGCGTTTGCCTGCACAACCTGCAACGGCATGAGCGGTGCGCTGGATGCAACGATACAAAACGAAATCATTGCGCGAAATTTATACACCACGGCGGTTTTATCGGGCAATCGCAACTTTGATGGGCGGATTCACCCGTATGCGCAGCAGGCTTTTTTGGCTTCGCCGCCTTTGGTGGTGGCGTATGCGCTGGCGGGAACGATTCGCTTTGATATTGAACAAGACGTTTTGGGTTTTGATGCAGCAGGTGCGCCCGTGACGCTCAAAGATTTGTGGCCGAGTGATGCTGAAATTGACGCGCTGCTGGCCACCAGCGTCAAGCCTGAGCAGTTTCGGCAAATTTACACGCCGATGTTTGACTTGGGCTTGATTGAAAAAGCCGCTAGTCCGCTGTATGCATGGCGTGAACACAGCACCTACATTCGTCGGCCACCGTATTGGGAAGGCGCGTTGGCAGGGCAACGCAGTTTGCGCGACTTGCGGGCGTTGGCGGTTTTGCCTGACAACATCACCACCGACCATTTAAGTCCGTCCAACGCGATTTTGCCCGACAGCGCGGCGGGCGAATATCTAGCCCGTATGGGCGTGCCTGAAGAAGACTTTAACAGTTACGCCACCCATCGTGGCGACCATCTCACCGCGCAACGCGCCACCTTTGCCAATCCAAAATTGTGCAATGAAATGGTGCGCCATGCCGATGGCACGGTGCGCCAAGGCTCGTGGGCGCGGGTTGAGCCTGCGGGTGAAGTCATGCGCATGTGGGAGGCGATTGAATGCTACATGCAGCGCGGTCAGCCGCTGATTATCGTGGCGGGCGCGGATTATGGCCAAGGCTCAAGCCGTGACTGGGCGGCCAAAGGCGTGCGCTTGGCGGGGGTTGAGGTGATTGCCGCCGAGGGTTTTGAGCGGATTCACCGCACTAACTTAATTGGCATGGGGGTTTTGCCGTTAGAGTTTAAAGCAGGGTGCAACCGTTTGACTTTAGGGCTGGATGGCAGTGAAACCTATACGGTGTTGGGCGAGTGCCAACCGCGAAGTGAAGTGATTTTGTCGATTACACGGCACAGCGGCGAGCAGTTGAGCGTGCCGATGTTGTGCCGTTTAGACACGCAAGAAGAGCTTGAAATCTACGAGGCGGGTGGGGTTTTGCAGCGATTTGCGCAAGACTTCTTGCGCACGCACGCACAAATTTAGTGTTTAAGAGGCAAAATCATTTCCGTTGGGTGATGAAATTGTTGTTTGCGTTGATCGCGTGGCGAATAACCAAAAAAATTGCGAAACGTTTTACAAAAATGCGATGAGGTGGTAAAACCGCAGGCCACCGTCACTTGCATGATGGGCATGGAAGTTTGCGAGAGCAACTCGCGGGCGCGGCGCAGGCGCAGGCGCAGATAGTATTGCGCGGGGGACATGTCAAAATAATGGTTGAACAGACGCTCGATTTGGCGCAGGGAAATATTCACCAATTGAGCGATTTCGTGCAGCGGCAAGACTTCTTCGATATTCGCTTGCATCAGTTCAATCGCCTCAGCCACGTGCTCGTAACCAGGGCCAATGCCTT
The DNA here is from genome assembly GCA_051650085.1 of Formosimonas sp. GTDB lineage: Bacteria > Pseudomonadota > Gammaproteobacteria > Burkholderiales > Burkholderiaceae > Hydromonas. The sequence goes on along the minus strand of JBOFII010000023.1, from coordinate 30,239 downwards.
CTGGACGCGGTAAGTGTTGGGTGGACTCTACGCCGCGAATGCGGTCTAAAATAAATTGCTCCGAAATCGAGGCGGCCAGCTGGCGGCCATGTTGGTGGTGAATCAGTTGCAGCACCATGTCCAGTGAGGCAATGCCGCCCGATGAGGTGTAGCGGTCGCGGTCAAGCACATAAATCGAGTCGGTGAATTTGACTTTTGGATAGCTTTCATTGGCCGCGGCAATATATTCCCAATGGATTGCGCAGCGATAACCGTCCAAAACGCCTGCACTGGCCAGTGCAATTGCGCCTGTACACAAACTGCCCAGTGTGATTTTTTTGTTGGCCAGTTGGCGAATCAGCTTGAGCGTGGCAGGGGCAATCGCCTGATGGATGTTGACGCCACCACAAACAAACACAATGTCGCATTCTTCTAAATTCAGTTGTTGACTTTGATGGACAGCTACACCATTGCTGGCGCAAGTGTTGTTGTCCAAACTCACCACTTGCCAACGGTATAACTCGCGCTGGCTGATGTAGTTGGCCATGCGGAATGTTTCAACTGCGTTGGCAAAGGCAATCATGGAAAAATCTTTGAGCAACAAAAAACCCAGTGTCGTGACGGGCGCGGGCGTGGTGGTATCGACTTTGGTGAGCATTAGGCGTCCAGTACTAAATCGGATAAAGGGGTGCTGCAGCACGGCAAAATCCAGCCCTCGCGGATTTCACGGGGGCGAATGCCGCCGTTGTGGTTCATTTGCACTTCACCGCTGATTTTTTTGGTTTTGCACGTGCCACACACGCCATTGGCGCATGAATGCGGCCAGCGCACGCCTGCATCAAGAGCGGTGCTCAAAATGGTGTGTTGCGCCGAGCCTGCTAAGGCTTTGTTTTGTTTGGCCAATTGGATGCTGAAACCTGTGGCATCTGGATTGCTTGCTTCAACCACATCATTTTGCGGCAGGTTTTCAAAAGAGAAACTTTCTTCAAAATACTGCGCCATGTTGTAGCCCGCATCGTGCAGCATCTGTTTGACCGCGCCCATAAAAGGCCCCGGCCCACAGGTGTAGGTGGCGCGTTGCGCAAAATCGGGCGCAATCGCGAGTAGTGCATTCGCGCTCATGCGTCCCACCAAGCCGTTCCAGTTTTGCCCAGCAATTTCATCAACCAAAAAAACTGGGCGAAAGTTGGGCATGTTGTGTGCCAATAGCGCCAATTCTTGCGCAAAAATCACATCAGCGGGTGTGCGAGCGCAGTGGACAAACAACACATCAGCGGTGCTGGCCGAGTCGTGCAGCATTCGCGCCATTGACATGAGCGGGGTGATGCCGCTGCCACCTGAAATGAACAGGTATTTCGGTACGATGGGGCGCACAAAACACGAAAATTCACCCGACGGCCCCAGCGCATTGAGCACATCGCCGACTTTGAGGTGCTCGTGCAGCCAGTTGGACACCACGCCGTTGGGCACGCGTTTGACGGTAATCGAAATCGTGTCGGGGCGGCTGGGGCTGGACGACCATGTGTAGCAGCGGTTGACCGATTGACCGTTGATGATGAATTCAAACGTGCCAAACTGACCCGCCAAATAAGCAAAATGCCGCGCCGCGCCATCTGTACCCACGCCTTTGAACACAAAGGTTTTGACATCCGCCGTCTCGTTGCGAACTTGAATACAGTGCAGTTGGTCGTCGTTTTCAGCAGACCATAGGGTGCTGGTGTTATGAAGCATCTTGAATTCCTTGCGACAAGCGTTGGTTGTACCATGTGCAGAACTTATCCACCAACTCTTCGGTGTATGGCGAATACGGGCCGGGTTGGTATTCTGGGTTGTTCACCCCGACTTGACATTCTTCGATTAAACGGCGGTCTTGGTCGTTGGTCGCGTTCCACACGGCGGTGAGGTTGGCTAGGTCGTAGTCTACACCTTCTACCGCATCTTTGTGGACGCACCATGTGGTGCGCACCAAAGTTTGTTCGGCAGAAATAGGCAGAACCGAAAAACTCACAATATGGTCGCTCATAAAATGATGCCACGAGTTGGGTTGTGTCCAAAAAGACAGGCCGCCCAATGACGCATCCGCTAAATGGGTGAGCGGTTTTTGTGAGGCGACCTTGGTATCAAGGGTTTGTGATTGGCCTGTGCCGTCAATCGGCAAGCGCACGGTGCGGTAGCCCGCGTCGCGCTCGGTCAACAGGTCAATCGCTTGCGATGGCAAACCCATTGCCTGCCATTTGGCGTGCGATTCTTCCATAATTTGGTTAAATGCGGCCATGCCTTGCGCGTTTTTCGGCGTGGGTTGGTAGCCGAAACCATATTCATACAGCGAAACGGTCAATTCAGGATGGTTGGCCACGCAGTGGTAGCACTCGCGATTGTTTTCCATTGTGAGTTTCCAGTTGCCCGCCTCGACAATATCCACTTGCGCGGCGACTTTACAGTCACTCAATCGATGCGGCGCAATGTACGGCGACATTTCACGCACCATGTCTTCAAAGTCGCTCGGCGGGTTATCGGCCAAACAGATGAAAATCAAGCCTTCAAGCGAGCGCACATGCACGGCTTTCAGACCATGCGCTTTCGCATCAAAACCTTCGCCCATATGCTCGGCCGAAATCAATTCGCCGTTCAAGTTGTACGTCCATTGATGGTATGGGCAGACCAAGTTGCCGACGCTGCCTTGATGTTCTTTGCACAAACGTGAGCCGCGGTGACGGCACACATTGTGAAAGGCTTTGATGCCCATGTCGTCGTCGCGGGCGATAATCACCGAGCGTTTGCCGACGTCGACCGTGATGAAGTCGCCTTCTTCAGGGATTTGTGGTTCAACCGCGACAAAAATCCAGTGTTTGTTGAAAATATGCTCAATGTCGGCTTGAAACACCGTGTCGTGGTTGTAAAACGGTGCTTCAAGGCTGTACCCCTCTTGGCGGTTTTTGAGGAGTTGGTTTAGATTGACGGTGTGGATGCTCATGTCGTTATCCTTTGTCAGAGAGTAAGTGGTGGTGCTGTAAATAATCCAAAACCGCGCGTGCGCTGGCTTGCAGGTCGGGCGTGTCAATCACGGGGCTGCTGCTGGCCGAAGTCGAGTCGCCCACCGCCGCCAACATCCGTGAGTGGCCTGATTGTTTGACTTGCGCTTTGAGCGGCGCGCGGGCGTGTTGTTTGACGGCCAGCCATACGCTGGTGTCAGGGCGTATGTCTTGCGGCGCACCCACATCAACGATAGCGCCATGGATTGCCGCATACGCGGCAAAGCGCGGCGTGACAGGGGCTTGCGGATGAATGCTCAACACGCAAGGCACGCTCACGCTCAAACGCCGTCGTGCGCCCTTGGCCAAAGCCTGCACCACGTGCAGTGTGTCGCCATCGGGCGTGATGGCGACCACGCGGTCAATCATCGGTCGGCTCAAGGCTTCGGCCAATACATAGGGCAACACACCCGTGCCTTGCGCGGTGTGCGCGCCGCAGACCAGCCACGGTACATCGTGGCAGGCATCGGCCAAAGTTTGGGCGACTGAACCTGTTTGCGCCAGTCGCTCCACTTGCGCCACGCCTTGGGCGAGGAACTCGCGGGCGGCTGATTCGGGCAGGGCGTTGACGCTCACCGCTCGCACTTGCTCGCTCGGCCAAACGCTCAAGGCCAAAGCCAGCGCGACGGTATCGGCGCGGGCGGCAATCGCTTTGCCGCTGATGGGGTGGGTTTCGTGGCTCAGTAGAACCGCAACTTTACTCATGCGTCGCTCCTTGGCGATTGTGAACCTCGGTCAATAGCGCCTGCATCCACGCTTGCACATCGGCCACCACCATCAAATCGGCGCGACGAGCAATCGGCGCGGCAGGGTCTAAATTCACTGCAATCACGTGGCGGCAGTCTTTGATGCCTTGCAAATGCTGCACCGCGCCCGAAATGCCCAGCGCAATGTAGGTTGAGGCTTGCACGGTTTTGCCCGTCGCACCAATTTGGCGCGAACGCGGGAACATGCCGTCATCGACCGCCACGCGCGACGCGCCCGTCGCCGCGCCCAAAGCCTGCGCCAATTGGTTGAACAACGCCAAGTCTTGCATGCCTTTGCCTGCCGAAATGATGAAATCGGCTTCTTCCAGCGCGACGGTTTGCGCATCGCCCCATTCAATGCCGTGGTCAATGATGCCGTTGTCAAGTTTGTGCGGCACGGCGGGTGCGCTCATCTGTAGGCCAAGGCCGACAAAAGGCAAATCTGTTGATGCGACTTGACGCTCCAGCACCAAGAGCGGTGTGGCGGGCAACCATACGTCGTGCTGTGCATCGGCACGCACGCGGGCTTGACTGGCGTTCAGCGCGACCACTCGTGCGGTGCACGGTGTGGCCGTGTGTGCCGCGTAACGCCGCGCCCAATCGCCGTCTATTTCGTTGTCGGCCAGCAACACGCGCTGTGCGCTCGTTTGCGTGACGACTGCGGCCAGCCACAGGGTCATGACGGTGACCGACCATTGGTGCGGATGGATTGGCAGGGCATTTAGCACGCCATCTGCGCCCAAAACCGCGGCATCGTCGCTCATCTCGCCCCAAACCGCCAAAATCACCTGAGTCTGCGCATCGGCCAACAATGCGGCTGCGGCCAGCACCTCGCGGGCATGGTCGCTGATTTGGCCGCGTTGACTGACCGTGGCGACCACGATGGCTTGTGTGAATGGGCCGTTGCTGCGCACGGGCTTGGTTGTGGTCTCAAGGGCTGCACGGACTGGTTCAAGCGCACCCTCCATCGGTGCTATTTCGCCCAAAACAATCCGTGGCACGCCCGCTGCGCTCAAGTGAATTGGGCGGCGTGGATTGACGCGTGAAATCACCTGATTCATGATTGAACCCCCACCGATTGCGCGACCAATTCGGCCAAATCGAGCACCTGTGGGCGTTCGCCGACCACGCCTTCGAGCATGGCGGTGCATTGCGGGCAGGCGACCACCACGCGCGACGCGCCTGTGGCTTTGATGTCGTTCATGCGCATGTCGGGAATCCGCGTGTCGCCCGCAATGTCGGTGAACGGCGCACCCCCACCGCCGCCGCAGCAGCGTGAATTTAAGCCACCGCGTTCCATTTCAATGACCTTGATGCCGATGCCTTTGAGCGCGTTGCGTGGCGCGGCGGTTTCTTGGTTGTAACGCCCCAAGTAGCACGGGTCATGGTAGGCCACGGGTTCAGCAACTGCGCCTGCCACGGGTGTTAGCGCACCCGAATCGAGCAATTGGCTGAGCAGTTGGCTGTGGTGCAGCACGGTAAACGTCGCGCCCAGTGCGGGATATTCGTTTTTCAGGCAATGAAACACGTGCGGGTCGGCGGTGACAAGGGTTGTGAATTGGCGCTGTTTGAGCGTGCCAATCAATTCTTGCGCCAAGCGTTTGAACTCGACCTCGTCGCCCAAACGCCGCGCCAAGTCGCCGCAATCGGTCTCGGCCGCGCCCAAAATCGCCAGTTTGAGATTGGCTTTGTGCAGCGTTTTGACCAACGCGCGCAAGGTGCGCTGGTAACGCATGTCAAAGCCGCCTTCGCCGACCACCAGCAGATAATCGGTCGATTCGCCCGCCGCCAAAACGGGTAAATCCAAATCAGTCGCCCAAAAATACCGCGCCGCCAAGTCAAACCCGCCTTGCGTGTCGGTTTGGCGTAGGTTTTGCAGCACCTCCATGCCTTTGTTGGGGACAACGCCTGTTTTCATGGTCAAGCCGCGCCGAATATCTATCACCGCATCAACGTGCTCAATCATCATCGGGCAGGCTTGTACGCAGGCGCGGCAGGTGGTGCAAGACCACAGCGTATCGGCGTCAATCAGTTGCGGCACGATGTTTTGCGAGGCGCAGCCGCTGTGCTGGCCGAGTGCTTGGTGTGGATAGGGGCTGCCTGTGTAGTTCGCATCCGTGCCGCCCGCCATGCCGACCACCAAGTCTTGAATCAGTTTTTTCGGGTTCAACGGCTGGCCAGCGGCAAACGCAGGGCAAACCGCTTCACATTTGCCGCATTGCACACAGGCATCGAACGAGAGCAGGCGATTCCAAGCAAAGTCAGCGGGTTTTTCAACCCCAAAATCTTGCGCCAAACGCAAAGCCGTTGGCGAGGCCGAGCCGTCAAACCGCTCAGGACGTGGGTGAAAACCCAAGTGCAGCAAGCCCGCCACCGCGTGTTTCATCGGTCCTGCCCAACCAACACCCAGCGCGAGTTCCGCGCAGCCTGCGAGCAGCAACAGCACCAAAAGCATGGCCAGTAGAGGCGCAACCGCCCAGCCCGCCACAGCTGCGGCAGCAATCGCTGTAATCGCCACGGCAAAAGCGAGCAAAGTTAAGGGCAAACGATTCCACGCGCCCGTGGACAAACGGCTGGGGCGCGTCGCCACGTGGCGACGGTAGGTCATCATCAACGCGCCGACCAGCGCCATCAGGGCGGCGAGCAGCAAAACCACATCGAGCAACCAAATGCGCAACATCAGGCCGTAATTGAGCGCGACCACCAACAAAGCGAGCACTGTGCCGCCGCCCATCAGCGTGTGGGCGCGGGCGATGAACGGCTCACGCGCCACAATGTGGTGCAAGTCGACAAAATAGCGTTTGGGGGCTTTGAACAGGTCGGTGAGCGGCACAGCCACCGCGCGGCCTTGTCGCCACAGCGCGGCGCGGCGCGCCAAACCGACGCCCAGCAGCACAATCGACAGCCAAAAAACCAAGGTGACAGAGTAGGCGAGCATGGGTTTCTCCTACAAATCTTTGCACAACCGCAGCGCGTCATAAATTGCGGCGTGGATGTTGTGCATCGAAATGCAATCGCCAACGCGGAACAGCAAAAATTCGTCAGCGGCCAAGGTGCTGGCAAACGATGGCTGCGGCTTGAAGTCGTACAGCGCGTCAATGTCGGTTTGCCCCTTGTTGAGCGAGGCTTCTTTTAAGGCCCAATACAGCTCATCGTTCGGCGTGATGCCGTTTTCAATCACCACTTGGTCGACCACGCGCTCTTCAATCGCCTCGGTGTATTCGTTGCGCAGCACGGCAATTTTTTTGTCACCCTCAGCGTAAACCTTGTCCAGCCACGTGTTGGGCGTGAGCAGCACGCCTTGCGCGTAGAGGCGGCGGTAAAAAATCGGAAACGTTGTGCCGCCCGTGTCATCGGCGATTTTGACATCAGGCGTGACCACCTCGACGGTTTTGCCACGGCTGGCGATGTAATCGGCCACGCCTGCACCCGCGTGGGTGCTGATGCCGTCGTAGACCAAAACGTTGGGTTGCAATTCCACCTTGCCCGCTAATACATCCCACGAGCTGACCGCCAAACCCTCGGCCACGCCCCAGTCCCGTACTTGGTCGGTGAACGAGCGCCCGCCCGTGGCCAAAATCACCACATCGGGCTGCTCGGCCAAAATCATTTCTTTGGAGGCGAAGGTGTTGAGGCGACGCTCAATTGGCAAACGGCGGGTTTCCAAGTCAAACCAGCGGATGATGCCCGCCATTTGCTCGCGCTGCGGGGCTTTGGCGGCCAAGTTCACCTGCCCGCCAACTGCCTCGTTGGCGTCGAACAACACCACGTTGTGGCCGCGCTCGGCCGCCACGCGGGCGGCTTCTAAGCCCGCAGGCCCTGCGCCAACCACCACGACTTTGCGCTTGGCGCCCGTGGTTTTGGCAATCACGTGCGGCATGTGCGACTCGCGGCTGGTGGCGGCGTTTTGGATACACAGCACGTCCAGCCCGTTGTATTGGCGGTCGATGCAGTAGTTCGCGCCGACGCATTGCTTGATTTCATCTTCGCGCGAATCGCGGATTTTAATCACCATGTGCGGGTCGGCGATTTGCGCACGGGTCATGCCGACCATGTCAACCATGTTGCTCGACAAAATCCGCTCGGCTTGCTGGGGGTCGCGAATGCTTTGCGCGTGCATGACAGGCACTTTAGACACCGCTTTGATGCCCGCGGCCAAGTGCACAAACGGCTCAGGCGGCAAGGCCATCGGCGGCATGCAGTTGGCCAGCGTGTTGTGGGTGTCCGCGCCTGAGCCGACTACGCTTAAAAAGTCAATTAAACCCGTCTCGCTCATGGCTTGCGCAATGTCACGCGCCACGTCGTGGCTGATGCCGTCTTCGTGAAACTCGTCGCCGCACATGCGCAGACCCACACAAAAATCCGCGCCGACTTCATCGCGAATCGTTTGCAAAATTTCTTTGCCAAAGCGTAGGCGATTTTCGAGCGAACCGCCGTATTCGTCGGTGCGGTGGTTGACGCGCGGACTCCAAAATTGGTCGATGAGTTGTTGGTGCGCCGCCGAGACTTCGATGCCGTCCAAACCCGCCGCTTTGACGCGTCGCGCCGCTTGGGCAAAGTCGCGGATGATGCGGTGAATTTCTTCTTTCTCAATCGTTTTGGCATTGCCACGATGCACAGGCTCGCGAATGCCCGACGGCGTGACCAAATGCGGCCAGTCAAAGCCGTGCCACGCGTTGCGCCGCCCCATGTGGGTGGCTTGAATCATGATTTTCGCACCGTGCTTGTGCATGGCCTCTGCCAACTGGTTGAGCGGATCAATCACCGAGTCAACGCTTAAATTAATCGAGCTCCACCAATTGGCGGGGCTGTCGCGCGAGACGGGTGACGAGCCGCCGCAAATCGCCAAACCCACGCCGCCACGGGCTTTTTCTTCGTAATACTTGATGTAGCGCTCGCCTGGTGCGCCGTTGTCGGCATAGACCTCGGCGTGCGCGGTGCTCACGATGCGATTGCGGATGGTCAGGTTGTTGAGCGTGATGGGGGCGAACAGATTCGGGTAGCGCATGGTGGTCTCGTAAGGTGGGATTTACAACGGCGTGACGACAAATTCGCAATGCGCGTGGCCTTGCGCACCGCATTGGCATTCTTGGCTGAACGTGGTGTAACTCAAGCCCGCATCCTGCGCGACCCAATCCATTGCGCCCGAAAACCAGCCTGCAAACAAATAGCACGACAACTCTTGCTGCACGGGCACGCCCGCAATCCCTTGCGCCAAGACAAACACCGAGTGCTCCAGTTTGATGCGGGCGTGGCCCGTTTGCGCATCTGCCTCGATAAACGAGAACAAACCCCAGCCGCGTTGCGACAGGCGTTTGAGGTAATGCTCATACACCGCCATGCCTTTTAAACCGTGGGTGGCCGCTTCTTGCGTGCACCAAAAATACGCCGAACGATGGCCTGCTGTGTACAAACTGTGCGCATAAACCTCGCGGCCAATCGCTTGCTCGGCCTCAATGTGGTTGTTGACAAAAAAATGCCGTGGCACGTAAATCATCGGTAAGCCGTCGGTCGTCCAAACGCCTGTTTGCTCGTCGACGCTGATGGGGAGTTGGGGTTGCATGGTCATCCTTTGAGGTTAGCCCCTCGCCCGCTCGCGGGAGAGGGGTTGGGGAGAGGGTTAATTCCAAACTGCATCATAAAACCGCACCCAATTCGCACCAATGATTTTTTCGATGCGCGAGGCGGGCCAGCCGTGTTTTTCGAGGGCCGCGGTGAGGTTGGGCAATTCACCAATGGTGCGGATACCCAACGGATTGATAATCGTGCCAAACTTGGTCAAACGGCGGTGTTGGCCTTTGTCGTGGGTGAGCCACTCAAAAAACTCGTGGCCGTGGCCTTGGGTGTGGTCGGTGCCGATGCCCACGCAATCCTCGCCGACAATGTTGACCACGTAATCAATCGCCTCCACATAGTCGTCCACCGTCGCGTCAATCCCGCGTTTGAGAAACGGTGGGAACATGGTCACGCCAATAAATCCGCCGTGGTCAGCGATGAAACGCAATTCTTCGTCGCTTTTGTTGCGCGGATGTTCTTTGAGCCCCGAAGGCAAGCAGTGGCTGTAGGTGACGGGTTTTTTGGAGGACAAAATCGCTTCCTCTGAGGTTTTGCCGCCGACGTGTGATAAGTCAACCATGATGCCGCAGCGGTTCATCTCGGCGATGACCTCGTGGCCATAGCCCGACAAACCGCCGTCGCGCTCGTAGCAGCCTGTGCCGACCAAATTTTGCGTGTTGTAGCACAGCTGCACCACGCGCACGCCCATGTCGGCAAAGGCTTCGATGTAACTCAACTGGTCTTCAAACGCATAGGCGTTTTGAAAACCCAAAATAATCCCTGTTTTGTTTTCCGACTTAGCGCGGGCAATGTCATCGACGTTGCGCACCAAAGTGAGCAGATCGTCATTTTCGCGAATGAGTTTTTTCATGTCGCCAATGTTTTGCACGGTTTTGTCGAAATCTTCCCACACCGACACGGTGCAGTTGGCGGCGGTAATCCCGCCACGACGCATGTCTTCAAAGGTCGCGCGTTCCCATTTGGCAATAATCAAACCGTCAATCACGGTGGCGTTGCTGTGTAAATCGCTCATTTTCTTCTCCTGTTAACCCACAAAACCGACCGCTAAACCATAAGGTGTCGCCGCTTTTTGCAACAACCGCCAAATATAGTCCGCAAAACTGCGCCGACAAATGAGGCTGATGTGCTCCTCGTCGGTGCGCAATAAAATAACGCCCGCTTTGGACATGACCGTGGCCGCGCATTGCCCGACTTGTAAGTTTTCAACATCAAACGGCGTGAGGTGGCGCAAAACCATCAGGTGTTCTGCGCCGCTCAAATCAAGACTGGTGTAGCCGCCGCTGTTGTCCACCACTTGGGCGAATAAGCCTTCAACGGCGTTTAATAAATCGGTCAGCAGAGCGGCGGTGCGGCTTTTGTCGCAGACCAAAAGCCACTCATCGGGCGAGAGCCACAGCGCGGTGGCCTTCTCGCGGATGGCCACTGCCATTGGCGTGGTCGGTAAAGCACCGCCCAAAACCTGTGCGATTTTGGCTAAAAACGCCGTGTCGCTGCTTAAACCGCGCAGCGTGATGTAGCCCAATTCTGTGCGCTCGGTTACATAAACTGTAGGGCTCGCACTTGGTTTGAACTGCGCCAATGCTTCGTGCAAAGGCGATTGCCAATAAGGGGTGAAATTAAGCATGTTGACGTTCTCCTTTAACATCGACAAATACCGAACCTTCGGCAACCACTACAGGGGTGAACTGGCCTTTGGCGTATGCGTACAGCGTTTGCCCGACTTTATTTGCGCCATCAAACACCACCGCCATTGCGATAGAGCGGCCTAAAAACGCGCTGTAGTAACTTGATGTGACGTGGCCGAGCATTTCAACGGGCGCATCGTGTGAGCCCGCAAGTGGGACTTTGACTTCGTTTGAAGCGACAATTTGCGCTCCTTCAACCAACACCGCTTGTGGGTCAACGGGGAGTAAGCCAACCAGTTGTTTGCGTCCTGCACGCGCGGTGTCAGAGCGCGACAACGAGCGTTTGCCCAAAAACGAAAACGGTTTTTTCAGCCCAACCGCCCACGACATACCCAAGTCAATCGGGCTCATTGAACCATCGGTGTCTTGGCCGACGATGATGAAGCCTTTTTCGGCGCGTAACACGTGCATGGTTTCTGTGCCGTACGGCGTGATGTCAAATTCCGCACCTGCTGCCATGACTTGCTCCCACACATAGTGTGCGTAGCCCGATTCGACGTTGATTTCATAAGCCATTTCGCCCGAAAAACTCACGCGAAACACGCGCGAGGGCAGACCCGCGACTGTGCCTGCGCGCCAGTCCATGAATTTGAACGTCTCAGGCGACAAATCAATGTCATCGGTGAGTTTGGCCAACACCGCGCGGGAGTTGGGGCCGACCAAAGCAATCGTGCTCCAGTGGTCGGTGACGGAGGTGAACCAAACTTGCAAGTCAGGCCACTCGGTTTGGTGCCAACGCTCCAACCAGTTCAAAATCCGCGCCGCGCCGCCTGTGGTGGTGGTCATGTAAAACTGCTGCTCGTTGATGCACGCGGTCACGCCGTCGTCCATCACCATGCCGTTTTCATCGAGCATCAAGCCGTAGCGGCATTTGCCCACGCCCAGTTGCATCCACGCGTTGCTGTAAATGCGGTTGAGGAACTCGCGAGCATGCGGGCCGTCGATTTGGATTTTGCCAAGGGTGGAGGCATCCATCACGCCGACCGAGTTGCGCGTCGCCAAACATTCGCGGTTGACGGCGGCGTGGATGTCCTCACCGCCTTTGGGGAAATACCACGGGCGCAGCCATTGGCCGACAGGCTCCATCAACGCACCGCGCGAGACGTGCGCGGCGTGAATCGCCGTGGTGCGGGTCGGGTCAAAGGTGTCGCCGCGCATACTGCCCGCCAGTGCGCCAAAACTCACGGGCGTGTAGGCTGGGCGATAGGTGGTGGTCGAGACCTGCGCGGGGCTGACTTTGAGCGCACGCGCGGTGAGTATGAAACTATTAACGCTGGTCAATTTGCCTTGGTCGGTGCCAAAACCAAACGCGGTGTAGCGTTTGACCGACTCAATGTGTTGGTAATTTTCGCGTACCGACAGCTCAATATCCGCCGCCGTCACGTCGTTTTGGTAATCGACAAAGGCTTTGGCTCCTGCGCCTTCAATCTGCCCATCTGGCAGGCGCACGATGAGTTCGGGCGGATTGACCGCCGTGTTGTTGCAGGTGGGCGCAGTCAAAGGCATGCCCAAGAAATCTTGCATGACTTGCGTGGTTTGTTGCACCACTTGCGCCCATTCAAACGCGCCCGTCACCGCGCCCACGCAGGCCACGCCTTGTTTACACTGCGCAAAAGTGGCGGGGACGACAAAGGCAATGGCCGATTCGTCCCAAGTCGGGCGGCCATTGTCGTGGCAATACAAATGCACGGTCGGTGATTGGCCGCCTGAGCTGGCGACAATGTCGGCGGATAAATCTTGCGTTGCACCGCCTGCCATGGGCATGATGGTCACGCCAGTGACGTGTTTGCGGCCTTGCACCTTGACGATGCTGTACCCCATGTACACATGCACGGTGCGCGGCACGTCATCGGGCACGGTAACGGCTGCGCGGGTGTCAAGCACCGTGACCTGTGCACCGTGCTGCGCTAAATCGCGGGCGGCGCGGTAAATTTCATCGTTGTTGCCGCACAAAACCACACGCTCGCCCACCAAAACGCCGTAGCGATTGAGGTAGGTTTGCACTGCCGAGACGGTCATCACACCAGGCAAGTCGTTGTTGCCAAACACCAAAGGCCGCTCAATCGCGCCTGTGGCCAGAATGATTTGCGCCGCTTTGATTTTGTGCAAACGGTGGCGCGGTTGCTGCGGGTTGCGGGCGTGAATTGGTAAGTGGTCTTGGCACAATTCCACCGCATAGGTGGTGTTGTGGTCGTATAAGCCAAACGCTGTGGTGCGGCTCTTGACCTGAACATGCGGTAAAAGACTGAGTTGTTGCTGTAGATAGTCCACATAATGCACGCCGTGCAAACCGTCGATTTGACTGTGTGGGTCGGACAACATCCAGCCGCCGAGTTCGGGTTGCTCATCCACGAGCAGCGTTTTGCGCCCCGCTTGCCCTGCGTGCAGCGCGGCGAGCAAGCCGCTCACACCGCCGCCGACCACCAAAACATCCACGTGATGGTGCAAATGATCGTACCACTCGGTTTCGGGTACGGTCGGTGCGCTGCCAAAGCCTGCGAATTTGCGGATGACGTTTTCGTACATCGGCCAGAATTTTTGTGGCCATTTGAAGGTTTTGCTGTAAAAACCCGCGGGCATCATGCGGCTGGCTGTGCCCAAAATCGATTTGACATCAAAATCCAAACTCGGCCAGCCCGAGGTGCGCGTGGCGGTTAAACCGTTGTACAACTCGGCTTGCGTGGCCTTGACGTTGGGCGTGGCGTGTGCGCCTTGTTCCAGTTGCACCAGCGCGTTAGGCTCTTCTGCGCCTGCGGCCATAATGCCACGGGCGCGGCCATATTTGAAACTGCGGGCTAAGTGTTTAATCCCATTGACCAGTAGTGCCGAGGCGAGCGTGTCGCCTTGAAAGCCTTGATACGATTTACCGTCAAATTCAAAAGCAATTGGTTGCTTTAAATCGACGCGAATCGAAGGGTGAGAAATGCGTTTGGCCGTCATGCAGATGCTCCTTGGTCGGCTAAAAATAAGGCTTTGCCTTCGGTTAATGTGTAGCAACCCGCAATTTCGTAGGTGAGGGTGTGGCGTTTGACCGCCAGCACTTTGCGACAGCCTGCTGTGTGTTGCCACTGCTCCCAAAACCAGCCTTTGCTGTTGCGGCGCATGAATAAATAATCGGCCCATGCCGCGTCGTCAATGGCTTCGGGTTCAGTGGGGCGTGGAATGTAGGCTTCGCCCGCGTAGGCGAATTCTTCTTCGTCGCGGTGTTGGGCGCAGTGGGGGCAAAAAAGATGGAGCATATTTCTCTTTCAATTAATTCGTCATTCTTGGTCATTCAAAGTTCAACGGTGCGCGGTGCGCCCCACTGGATTCCCGCCTGCGCGGGAATGACGGCGTTTTTAGTGCGCAACGCCAGCCGCGCCATGCTCGTCAATCAAATGGCCTGTGCTGAATCGTTCGAGCGCAAAAGCGCGGTTCAGCGGATGCGGCTCGTCGTGCGCAATCGTGTGCGCAAACACATGCCCCGAACCAGGAGTGGCTTTAAAGCCGCCCGTGCCCCAGCCGCAGTTGAAATACAGACCTTGCACGGGCGTTTTGGAGATAATCGGGCAGGCATCGGGCGAAACATCGACAATCCCGCCCCATTGGCGGTTCATGCGTACGCGGGCGAACTGCGGGAACATTTCGATAATCGCCGCAGCGGTGTGTTCAATCACGTGCGGGCTGCCGCGTTGGCCGTAGCCGAGGTAACTGTCAATCCCCGCGCCAATTACCAATTCGCCTTTATCCGACTGGCTCAAATAACCATGCACCGCGTTGGACATAATCACCGTGTCAATCACGCGCTGCATGGACTCCGACACAAACGCTTGTAGCGGATGGCTTTCTAGCGGCAAGCGCAGCCCCGCCATTTGCGCCAAAACCGAGGAATGCCCCGCCGCCACGCAGCCGACACGCGATGATTTGACGTAGCCTTGCGAGGTTTGCACGCCTTTGATGCAGCCGTTTTCGATGTCCAAGCCCGTGACTTCGCAGTTTTCGATGAGGTCAACCCCTAAGTTGCTCGCGCCCCGCGCAAAGCCACGTGCCACCGCGTCGTGGTGCGCCACGCCGCCGCGCGGCTGCCAGCTCGCGCCCAAAACGGGGTAACGCGCACGGCTGGAGCAATCGAGTTGTGGGATTTTTTCGGCGACTTCGCGGGCGTTGAGCACAAAAGCGTCGATGCCTTGCAGCGCGTTGGCGTTCACGCGCCGCTCAATGTCGCGCATGTCTTGCAGCGTGTGCCCCAAGTTGAACACGCCGCGCTGGCTGAACATGACGTTGAAGTTCAAATCCGTGGTCAAACCTTCCCACAGTTTGAGTGCGTGCTCATACAAAAAGGCCGACTCGTCCCACAAATAATTGGAGCGCACAATCGTGGTGTTGCGCGCGGTGTTGCCGCCACCCAAATAACCCTTTTCGAGCACCGCAATCCGTCCGACGTTGTGCTCTTTGGCCAAATAATAAGCCGTCGCCAAACCGTGACCGCCCCCGCCGATGATGATGACATCGTACTGCGGCTGCAATTCGGCGCGTCGCCAAGCGGCATTCCAGCCCTGATGATGGGTAAAACTGTTTTTAAGAAGACTCCACCACGAGTAGTGGTTGTTTTTGCTGTGCGCGGAATTCATTGTCTGCCCTGTATTTGAATTTATGGCTTATTATTCTCGCGCCAGCAAATGGGCTTGGCGTATCTTGGACGTTGAATGTTCAAAAAACGACAGGACGATGACGTTTATACGTTATAAAAAATGCCACTGTCGACAGTGGCATTGAGGTTTAATCCGCGCGTGGCGTGGCTTTTTGGCTCAACCAAATCCGCCCCATGCCATAAAAAGAAATCAGCAACCAAATGACTTGGGTGATGAACGCGGCAAGGTTGAAATTGTGCACGAGAGAAATCAGCGTGAACAGCGCACCTAGCGTATTGCACATCAGGTAACGAAACCCCGACGCATTCCACTGCCAAACCTGCACCGCCCAATAACCGAGCACATACATCACCACGCCTGCTAAACCGATGAGGGTGTACAACATAAATAGGCTTTTGAAAAAAAGCACTGATTATAACGTAGGTCGCCTACCTGTGCTTGGCCTACAGTTGTGTTTGGCGTTGATGGGCAAAAAATTCAGACAGCTTTGCATCTGGAATCTGCTGGTTGGCATATGAAAATGTTCCTGAAGTGGCCATTTCAATGGCTGCTTGTTGAATCAAACCAAAAGTCGCACGGGCTAGACTACCGCCGATGGTGACTCGCCGAACCCCCATAGATTCGAGCTGTTTGATGTTCATGGACGAACCCGTTAAGCCCATGACCACGGTGAGTGGGCCATCAAGTTCTTTGACCAAATTTTCGATGATGGCGGGTTCGGCGGCGCCTGGCACAAAAAGACAATCCGCACCCGCCTCGCGATATGCGTTACATCGTTTGACCGCTTCTGCAAAAGGCTGGTCTGAGCCGACTAAAAAAGCATCTGTTCTTGCGGTTAAGACAAACGGAACACCAGTGGAGCGCGCGGCCATTTTTGCAGCATGAATGCGCTGGGTCGCTTCTTTGATAGGGTATAAAGACTGCGCAGAATGTTCGCAAAAGTCTTCAATATTGGCCCCGACAATCCCAGTGGCAATTGCGTTTGTGATGGTTTGAGCAACGTCCTCTGGATTTGCCCCATAACCCGATTGAAGGTCCGCATTAACGGGGAGCTGAGTGGTGGTTGCGATGGATTCAACGCGCTTGAGCATGTCTGTTTTGCTGACAGCTGCTTCTTGGTCGGGAAACCCCAACGAGAATGCAATCCCAGCACTGGTTGTTGCGACAGCAGGAAAACCGTGGGCGGCAAGCATCATTGCGCTCCCTGCATCCCACGCATTGGGCATTAAAAATATAGAGCTTCTGTTATGAAGCTCTTGGAACAAAAGGCCGCGTTGAATTTGATTGAGCATTATTGAATCTGCTCAGGCTTGACCACAATCCAGTTTTTATCCGCCGTGACAGGCAAGCCCGCTGCCGCTTGGGCTTTGGCATGTTTGCTTTGCATGTTTTGAATTTGTGTCAAATATTTGTCTTTGCGGTTGACCCAAACCCGTAAGCCACCGTGTTCGACATCCGCGCCGCGAAAGAGCATGGGGCCGTCGCTCACTGGGGTGTCACCTGCGACCAAAATGGGTTTTTTCCACTCGTCGATGTAGGTGTAAATCGCGGCTTGTTTGCCTTCAAACCACGTCATCGGTGCCCACAGGGCGGGGGTGAGTTCGTAGTCGAGTAAATCGTTTGGATTGTATTTTTTGTCGGCAATCAGCTTGCGTGAATTGGTGATTTCACTGGTTTGACGGTTTTTCAGTTGCAAACCGACGCCAATCACGTTTTCGGGTTTGATGTTGTAGCCGTTTTTCGGGTGAGCCAAAACGCCGCGGATGAGTTCTTCACTGGCTGCGCTCACGGCATAAACCGCAATGCCGTTTTCGTGTAGCTTGTTGTACAACTCTTGCATACCTGTGTAAAATTTGGGCGGCTTGATTTCAATGGTTTTGACCTCATCCCCTTCGTAATAAGTGGCGGGAATTGGTTGGCCTGCGGCAATCATCTCGTTGGTCCAACCATTGAGTTGGCGCAAGGTAAAGCCTGAGAAAATCTGCGCCACCCATGGGTAGCAGACTTGGTCGTCAATTTCGCACAGGCGATAGTAATAGCTGTTTAAACTTTCTTTGTGACCGTTGACATCTTTAAAGGGAATGATTTTGAGCGCGGGATTCATGTTTTTGCGGGTCAAAATGCCCTTGGCTTCCAAGTAAGGCAGTAAAGATTCTTCTAAATCATAGCGATACGAAGTGTTGTCCGCGTCAAATACCGCATACGCCCCTTTATGGGCATTGGCCTTAATCATGGCGTTTAACTGCTCGGCGGCCTCGGCTGGCCAGTGGTTGAGCATGGTTTCGGCGTGGCTGGGCAAAGCGGTCAAAAGGGCAATGCTCAAACTGACAATGGTTTTGTGCAACATGCTAAGCTCCTTGGGGTAAACGTGTTGGCGCACCATTGGCTTTGAAATAAGGTGCGGTTGAGGGCGGTAGGCTGCGCCCGCGGATGGTGTCGGCGATTTTTTCGGCCATCATGATGACGGGGGCGTTGAGGTTGCCTGTGACGATGCGCGGCATGATGGAGGCATCGACGACACGCAGGCCACTTGCGCCATGCACGCGGCCTTGATTGTCAACAACCGCCATCGGGTCGCTGGCCGCGCCCATGGCGCAGGTGCAGGACGGGTGCAGGGCGGTTTCGGCGTGGTTTTTGACAAATTCGTCAATCTCGGCGTCGGTTTGCACCATGTCCCCAGGTTTGATTTCTTTACCGCGATAGGCGTCAAAGGCTTTTTGCGCAATGATTTCACGGGTGATGCGCACGCCTGCGCGAAACTCGCGCCAGTCGTCGTCCTGCGCCATGTAGTTGAACAAAATCCGTGGTTTGACGTTGGGGTCGCGGCTGGCCAGTTTGACAAACCCTGTGCTGGCCGAGCGCATCGAGCCGACGTGGCATTGAAAGCCATGCTTTTTGACAGGGTTGCTGCCGTCGTAGTTCATGGCCAGTGGGATGAAGTGGTACTGAATATTCGGCCAAGCAAAATCATCTGAACTGCGAATAAAACCGCCCGCTTCAAAGTGGTTGGACGCGGCGATGCCTGTGCCTTTGATGTACCACTCAAGCCCAATCGCGGGCTTGTTCCACCATTGCAGCGCAGGGTAGAGCGACACGGGTTGCGTGCATTCGTACTGCAAATACATTTCTAAGTGGTCTTGCAGATTTTCGCCAACCCCTTTAAGGTCAATAACCGATTCAATGCCAAACGCGGCCAATTCATCGGCATTGCCCACGCCTGAACGCAGTAGCAATTGCGGTGAGGCAATTGCGCCTAAGCACACAATGACTTCGCGCGTGGCGCGTGCGCTGTGGCGTGTGCCGCCTTGCAGGTAGTGGATGCCAACGGCTTTGCTGCCGTCAAACATGATTGTGTCGGCCAAAGCGCGGGTTTTAACGGTGAGGTTGCTGCGGGTTTTGGCGGTGTCTAAGTAGCCTAGCGAGGTGCTGCAACGGCGGCCTTGGGGCGTGGTGGTTCGGTCCATCGGGCCAAAACCTTCTTGTTGATAACCGTTGAGGTCGGGCGTGTGCGGGTAACCTGCTTGCTGGCCCGCTTGGATGAAGGCGTGAAACA
The DNA here is from genome assembly GCA_051650085.1 of Formosimonas sp. GTDB lineage: Bacteria > Pseudomonadota > Gammaproteobacteria > Burkholderiales > Burkholderiaceae > Hydromonas. The sequence continues at coordinate 11,036 of JBOFII010000023.1, read as the reverse complement.
GCGGATTGTTGCACTTGGACGCGGTGACCTGCAGCGGGCCGCCGCTGCCGTGGTAATCGTTTGCGCCGCCGCTGTAGTTCTCGGCTTTGCGAAAGTAGGGCAAACAGTGCGCATAACTCCAATTGTCGAGCGAGGCTCGTTCGGCCCAGCCGTCGTAATCCATGGCGTTGCCGCGAATGTAGCACATGCCGTTGATGAGCGACGAGCCACCCAAGCCTTTGCCGCGGCCTTGGGTCATGATGCGGTTGTTCATGTGCGGCTCAGGTTCGGTTTCATACGCCCAATTGTAGGTGGTGCTTTGCAGCGGATAAGCCAGCGCGGCGGGCATTTGCGTGCGCCAATCCAGTCGCCAATCAGGACCGCCTGCTTCCAATAAAAGCACCGAAACATCAGCATCTTCGGTCAAACGCGCCGCCAAAACGCAGCCTGCCGAGCCTGCGCCAACAATGATGTAATCAAATGAGTCGCTCATGTCTGCCTCGTTTTTAGCCGCCAAACCAACCCATGGCTTGTGGTTTTAAGTTGATGTAACTGTGTTTGAGTTCGGTGTATTCGTCCAGCCCAATGCGCGAGAGCTCGCGGCCAATCCCGCTGGCTTTAAAGCCGCCCCATGGTGCTTCGGGGAAATACGGGTGATAGTCGTTAATCCACACCGTGCCAAAGCGCATGCCGCGGCTCATGCGGTTGGCTTTGTCCAAGTCGTTCGTCCACACCGCACCTGCCAAGCCATACGGCGTGGCATTGGCCAAGCGCAGTGCTTCGGCCTCGGTTGTGAATTTTTCAGCAGTAATCACAGGGCCGAAAATTTCTTCTTGCGCAATGCGCATGTCGGCGGTGACATGGGTCAATAAAGTCGGCTCAATCCAGTAACCGCGCTCATACGCCGCGCCAGCAGGGCGTTGACCGCCGCAAGCCAAGGTTGCGCCCTCGTTCACCCCCATTTGAATCATGTTGAGGATTTTCTCGTGCTGCATGGCCGATTGAACTGGACCCATTTGGGTGGCATCGTCCACGCCACGTCCCACTTTGATTTTTTGCATTCTTTGCGCCAATAAAGTGGTGAACTCGTCGTAAATCGAGGCTTCAACCATCAAACGTGAACCCGCCGAGCAGACTTGGCCTGCGTGAAAAAACGCGGCGTTTAACGCGTAATCTAAGGCCACGTCTAAATTGGCGTCGGCAAAAATGATGTTGGGGTTTTTGCCGCCCAACTCAAGAGCGATGCGTTTAAAGTTGCCCGTCGCCGCGTGCATGATGCGCTCGCCCGTTTGTGCGCCGCCTGTAAACGAGACCAAATCCACGTCGTGGCTGCTCGATAATTCTGCGCCCGCCGCGCCACCGCTGGTGACAAGGTTAAACACGCCCGCAGGCAAGTCCAACTCGGTGAGCAGTTTGGTGAAATGCCACGTGGTCAGCGGTGTGAGTTCAGATGGCTTCATGACCACGGTGTTGCCCGCGCCCAAGGCTGGGGCGATTTTCCATGCGGCTTGCAAAAGCGGATAATTCCACGGCGTAATCAAACCACACACACCAACAGGCTCGTGTACGGTGCGGCTGATGACGTGCGCGGGAGCTTCGTTGACATTGCCCCCACCCGTGGCGACCAAGCCTGCAAAATAGCGAAAAGTCGCGGCGATGTCGCCCATGTCGGTGCGGCTCTCCGTCAGGGTTTTACCCGTGTTGAGGGTTTCCATTTGCGCCAAAATTTCAGCGTCACGGTCAATCAGCGCGGCGATTCGATTGAGCAAAATCGCCCGCGATCGCGTGGTGGTTTCGCGCCATGGGCCAGAATCAAACGCGGCACGAGCCGCGGCAATTGCCAATTGTGCGTCTTGTGCCGAGCCTTCGGCGGCTTGGGCAATGATGGACTCATCGGTCGGGCAAATAATGTTGCGGGTTGCGCCGTCAATTGAGTTTTGCCATTGGCCGTTGATGTAATGCTGGGTGTGAATCATAAAAATAAACCTGTAAAAAAGGGCGCATGATGCGCCCAATAAAGAGAAAATCAGCTGGCGTCTGCTTGGTTCAGAATCAATGGCGCGTTTTTATCGGCTGAATGCGGGGTCATTAACTCTTTGCGTTTGACAAACATGCGAATGATGGCCGCAACATAAAGAAAAATGACCACCATGCCGACGTATTTGATGTCCATAAGTTCTGGTTTGAATTTGTATAAAGCCACCAAACCCATCATCAACGCCAAGTTGAGCACAATGTATTTGGGTGTACCCAAACGTTTGGTAGTCCAGTTTAGGTTGTCGGTGTACAAACGGGTCAGTGAATCGAGCGAATTGACCACATAAATCACACCAACGACCACCATGCAGGTTTTCCAAAAGAGCGCCACTTCGGTTGCGCTTGAAAAATAACCGTACAACACCGAAAACCAAATCGCCAGTTGAATCGAAGGAATCACGAGCATAGAAATCAGCAAAGTGCGTGTGCTCATGTTGCCCGCGAATTTTGCCATAAATTGACCAATCATGATGCTCCATGAGAACCACCACATCAAATAAAACTCATGGTAATCATTGATAGGTGTGGTGAATTTCAAAATATTAGGGAAATAATCGCCGACTAAACCTAAATTTTTCAAAAAGCCTGATGCACCCATGCCTGAATCAAACCACATGCCAAAAATCAAACTGGCGAACAGCCACGTTGAGCCAATCGACAATACTTTGATGAAGCGGATTTCGGTACTGGTCAACACAGCGGTCAACACCACAAAAGTCACCAATAACCACGCTTGCACGTCGGTAATGCCTTCAATATAAGTGGGTAAATTGCCTAAGAATAAAAACGCAGTGAAAGCGCAAGTGGCAATGGTGACAAAGTTGTTGACGTATTTGAAAAATGGAATGCTGAATAATTTGACTTTAGGCTCAATCCGTAAGAAATAATACGCGGTCAAAAAGTAAAAGGTCCACACCAAAAAGCCCCAAAAACCAAACTCAATGGCGGCAGGATTGGTGAACGCATAATCGGCTTCGGTTTGATAAGTTGGAAACTCGGTTAAAGGCAACATCACCAAGCCCGAATCCAAACCTGCGGTGAACAATAATGAAGTGAAAGTGAAAACGCCCAAGGGGTATTTGCCCATCACCCGTTTGCTGCCTTGAAAAATAAATAGGTACGCGCTCATGAACAAAATGAACAGCACCGCGACAACTAATATTTGATGAAGAATGGCTTGCATGGTTGAACTCCTGTTGTCTCATTTTTAATAGATTTTAAATGGCTGGCAGATTGCAGCCGTCTACGTATCATTACAGGTTGTATTTTTGCCCATTCGTTAGAAACGACACCAAAACGCATTAAAGCGACATGTTTTCAAACACTTGGCGCATGAATGGGCTGAGATTGTTGGCGGTTGGCTGGGTCAATAGTTGCTGCATTTGGCAGCGCATGCTCGGCGCCCAAAATTTTTGGATGTGCTCGCGTGCATCGGTCAGACCCGTTGCGCCATTGGCGGCAAAAAAATCGCCGATTTGGTTGGCCATCGTGACGAGGTGTTGGTTGGTATTCATGAGTCGATTCCTGTGTATAAAACCGCTTTGCCCATGCGGGCAAAACCGATGAGTTGTATGTGGTGCTGCTCGGCCCATTTGACGGCTCGGCTGGTGGCGGCGGACACTGCCACCAAGCAACCCGCGCCCCATTGCGCGGTTTTTTGCACCATTTCAAAACTGGCGCGGCTGCTGACCAAGACAAAACCATCGGCGGGCGTGGCATTGGCGTTGAGCAGTGCGCCGATGAGTTTATCCAGCGCGTTGTGGCGGCCGACATCTTCGCGGACAAGTTCAATTTTGCCTTGCCAGTTGACCCAAGCCGCGGCGTGGGTCGCACCTGTTTGTGCACGCAGTGGTTGCAAAGTGTCAAATTGTTGCAAAACCGCATCTAAAATAGAGAAGTCTAAACGAGATGGGGCGCAGTGTGATTGAGCGGTGAGCGTTTGAAAATACGCCAGCGACGCCACGCCGCACAACCCGCAGCCCGTGCGCCCCAGTAAAGTGCGCCGTTTGTCTTTGAGCTGCGCAAAACACGCGCTGGCAATCGTGAGGCGCACGATGAAGCCGTGCTCGGCTTGGTCAATTTCAACATCAAACACATCGGCGCGGCGGCGCACAATCGCCTCGTTGTACACAAAACCGAGGGCGAAATCAGCCAAGTCGTGCGGCGTGCCCATCATGACGGCGTGCGATAGGCCGTTGATTTCAATCGCAATGGCGGCCTCAACCGCCAAAATATCATTACTCGCGGCCTGCAACTGACCATGGCTGATGCGCTGAACCGTGCTCATGAGTTGCGTTGTTGCCAAAAGTCAATTTGCGTTTGGTGGTGGCTGGCAAATTCGGCTTGCCACGGCGAAATGCTCGCCGCTTTGCTGATTTGCACCGCCGTGACTTTGTATTCGGGGCAGTTGGTCGCCCAGTCCGAGTTCTCGGTGGTAATCACGTTCGCGCCTGACTCTGGAAAATGGAATGTGGTGTACACCACACCCGGTTGCATGCGTTCGGAAACCTGCGCGTGCAAAACCGTTTGCCCCGCGCGTGAGGCGACGTTGACCGCGTCACCCGTGGCAATGCCGCGCTCGGTGGCGTCATCGGGGTGGATTTCGAGGGTGTCTTGCGCATGCCACACCACGTTGTCGGTGCGGCGCGTTTGCGCGCCGACGTTGTATTGTGACAAAATCCGCCCCGTGGTGAGCAACAGCGGGAATTTGCGGGTGACCTTTTCGCTGGTCGGCACATATTGCGTGACCAAAAAGCGGCCTTTGCCACGGGCAAAGGACTCGGTGTGCATGGTGCGCGTGCCTGCCTCGTCGGTGTCATCGTTGCACGGCCATTGTAGGCTGCCCAACTGGTCGAGTTTGGCGTACGACACCCCCGCGTAACTGGGCGTGAGGCGTGCGATTTCGGCCATGATCTGTTCGGGGTGGCTGTAATTGAGGTTCAACCCCAAGGCTTGCGCGAGTTTTTGCGTCACTTGCCAATCGGCCAAGCCCGCCAGTGGCGGCATGACTTGGCGCACGCGGTTGATGCGCCGCTCGGCGTTGGTGAATGTGCCGTCTTTTTCCAAAAAACTCGCACCCGGTAAAAACACATGCGCGTATTTGGCGGTTTCGTTGAGAAAAATATCTTGCACCACGAGGCAGTCGAGTTGTTGCAACGCATGAGTGACGTGCTGGGTGTTGGGGTCGGACTGCACAATGTCTTCGCCTTGGCAATACAGCCCCTTAAACGTGCCGTTGCTCATGGCATCAAACATGTTGGGGATGCGCAAACCTGGCTCGGCATCGAGCAACATGCCCCAATCGGCTTCAAACTGGGCGCGAACCATGGCGTCGGAAATGTGCCGATAACCCGGTAACTCGTGCGGGAATGAACCCATGTCACACGCGCCTTGCACGTTGTTTTGTCCGCGCAATGGATTCACGCCCACGCCTTCGCGGCCGATATTGCCCGTGAGCATGGCCAAGTTGGCAATCGCAATTACGGCGGTTGAGCCTTGCGCATGTTCGGTCACGCCCAAGCCGTAGTAAATCGCCGCATTGCCGCCTGTGGCGTACAGCCGCGCGGCGGCGCGTAACTCGGCGGCGGGCACGCCTGTGACCTCGGCCAAGGCTTCGGGTGAGTTGTCGGGCTGGCTGATGAAATTGAGCCAAAAGGCAAACGCCGCATCGTCGCAGCGGTGCGTCAAAAATTCGTGGTTGTGCAGGTTTTCGCTGACGATGCTGTGCGCCAAAGCGTTGAGCACGGCGACGTTGGTACCAGGGCGCAGTTGCAGGTGGTGCTGGGCTTTGACCATCGGCGACTTGACTAAATCAATGGCGCGTGGGTCAATGACGATGAGTTTTGCGCCTTGGCGCAAGCGTTTTTTCATGCGCGAGGCAAACACGGGGTGCGCGTCGGTTGGGTTTGCGCCGATGACCACAATCACATCGGCCTGTTCGACCGATTTGAAGGTTTGCGTGCCTGCGGATGTGCCAAAGGTTTGCCCCAAGCCGTAGCCTGTCGGTGAGTGGCACACGCGGGCGCAGGTGTCGACATTGTTGGTGCCCAATGCGCCACGGATGAGTTTTTGCACCAAATAGGTTTCTTCGTTGGTGCAGCGCGACGAAGTGATGCCGCCCAGTGCGTTTTTGCCATGCTGGGCTTGGATTTTTTTGAACTGGCTGGCCGCGTAGTCAATCGCCTCGTCCCACGACACTTCTTGCCACGGCTCATCAATACTGGCGCGTATCATCGGGCGCGTCACGCGGTCTTGATGGGTGGCGTAGCCCCACGCAAAGCGGCCTTTGACACAGGCGTGGCCTTCGTTGGCTTTGCCGTCTTTCCACGGGGTCATGCGCACGACTTTGCTGCCTTGCATTTCGGCTTTAAAATTGCACCCTACGCCGCAATACGCGCAAGTGGTGATGACGCTGTGCTGCGGCTGCCCCCATTGGATGATGCTTTTTTCGGTCAGCGTGGCGGTCGGGCAGGCGTCAACGCACGCGCCACAGCTCACGCAATCGGACTCTAAAAACGACTGATTTTGCCCCGCCACCACGCGGGACTCAAAGCCGCGCCCGCCGATGGTCAGCGCAAACGTGCCTTGGGTTTCTTCGCACGCCCGCACGCAACGGTTGCACACAATGCATTTGGACGCATCGTAGGTGAAATACGGGTTGGATTCATCTTTGGCCGCCGTCAAATGGTTGTCGCCCTCAAAGCCATAGCGCACGGCGCGTAAACCCGTTTCGCCCGCCATGTCTTGCAACTCGCAACGGCCATTGGCAGGGCAGGTTAAGCAGTCAAGCGGGTGGTCGGAGATGTACAACTCCATCACGTTGTGGCGTAATTTGTGCAGCGCGTCGGATTGGGTGGTGACCACCATGCCCGCTTCAACGGGCGTGGTGCACGAGGCGGGATAGCCGCGTCGGCCTTGGATTTCGACCAAACACAAACGGCATGAACCAAACGGTTCGAGCGAGTCGGTGGCGCACAGTTTGGGAATTGGCCGATTCACCAACGAGGCCGCGCGCATGACCGATGTGCCTTGTGGCACCGTCACCGATTGGCCGTCGATGGTCAAGGTCAACATGACGTCGCTCACGCGTTCGGGCGTGCCGCGGTCGATTTCGATGAAGTTCATGGCGCATCACCTATAAAGTCGTTGGGGTAATAATTCAGAGCCGATAAAACAGGGTAGGGCGTCATGCCGCCCATGGCGCACAATGAGGCGTTGAGCATGGTGTCGCACAAATCGCGCAGCAAAACCTCGTGCTGCGGATTGTTCGGCTCAAGCGCGATTTTGTCGATGACCTCAACGCCGCGCACCGAGCCGATGCGGCAGGGCGTGCATTTGCCGCACGATTCAATCGCGCAAAATTCCATGGCGTAGCGCGCCAATTGGCGCATGTTGACTGAGTTGTCGTGGACGACAATCCCGCCGTGGCCGACCACCGCGCCAATCTGCGTGTAGGCTTCGTAGTCAAGCGGCACATCCCAATGCTGCTCAGGCACATAAGTGCCCAACGGCCCGCCGACTTGAATCGCTTTGATGGGCTGGCCCGAAAACGTGCCGCCGCCAAAGTTCAGCACCAATTCGCGCAGCGTCACCCCAAAGGCTTTCTCGACCAATCCGCCGTGCGCAATGTTGCCCGCAATCTGAAACGGCAGCGTGCCGCGCGAGCGACCCATGCCAAAATCGCGATAAAAATCCGCGCCGCGCGCCAAAATGATGGGCACGCTGGCCAATGTGATGACGTTGTTAATCACCGTCGGCTGACCAAACAAGCCCTCAATCGCAGGCAGCGGCGGCTTGGCACGCACTACGCCGCGTTTGCCCTCTAAACTTTCGAGTAGCGCGGTTTCTTCGCCACACACGTACGAACCCGCGGCTTTGCGCACATGCAAGGTGAAACCGTGCAGCTCATCGGCGGCCAGCTCGATGGCCTCGTTCAAAACCTCAATTGCGTGCGGATACTCGGAGCGCACATAAATGTAACCGACCGTCGCGCCGACCGACAAGCCCGCAATCAACATGCCTTCAATCAGCGCGAATGGGTCAGATTCCATCAGCAAACGATCTGAAAATGTGCCCGAATCGCCTTCATCGGCGTTGCAGACGATGTATTTTTGCGCGGCATTTTGCGTCAAAACGGTGTTCCACTTGATGCCCGCAGGAAACGCCGCGCCGCCACGGCCACGCAAACCCGATTCGGTAACGGCCTGCACAATCGCTTGCGGCGACAAGGCTCGCGCGGCGTGCCAACCTGCCCAGCCGCCGTGCGCGGCGTAGTCCGACAGGCTCAACGGGTCGGTTAAACCAATCCGTGCAAAGGTTAAGCGTTCTTGATTTTTGAGGTACGGATGCTCATCGACCACGCCAATGCAATTGGGCAGGTTTGCGCCGTCTAGCAAGCCGTTGTTGAGTAAGCTCAACCAGTCATCGACGTCAACCGCGCCATAGCCGACGCGCCCTTGCGCGGTTTGCACCTCAACTAATGGCTCAAGCCACAGCATGCCGCGCGAGCCGTTGCGAATCAGTTGAATCTCGATGTGTCGCTCGCTCGCCCAGCGGGTGAGTTGCGCAGCCAGCTCGTCCGCGCCCAAACTCAAAGCCGCCGAATCGCGTGGAATATAAACGGTTATCATGCTTGCGCCTCTAGACATGCGGTGAGTTTGGAGAGATTCATTCGCGCTTTGAGTTGACCGTCAAGCAATAGCGCAGGCCCTGTGGCGCATTGGCCAAGGCAATAAATCGGCTCAACTTCAAGTTGGCTCAATTGTTGGCAATCACTCATCAAAGTGTTGGCACCACGGGCTTGGCACGCCTCGGCGACGCAGATTTGCAGCAATGGCTTTTGGACGGGTTGCGTTCTGAAAAAATGGTAAAACGAGAGCACGCCGTGGACTTGCGCGGAGGATAAATTGAGCGCGTCGGCAATGTGTGGCACGACGGATTCGGGCACAAAGCCCAAGGCATTTTGAATTTGGTGCAGCACGGGCAGCAATGCGCCTTGCTCGTTTTGATGCAGTTGCAATGCGGCAACAACCGCGTTGTGATGGGGGTTTGCCACGTGGCCTCCTGTAATCATATCTCGCCATTAAGCCCGCACTGCTGGGCGGGCAATTCGTTAATTACGCCGCCATCTGTCAAAAAACCGACATATTCGGCGCGTGGGCTTGGCGCAATAAATCATCATACGTCGCCAACACATGTTGACGCAACCATTGGTGGGCGGGGTCTTTGTCCAAGCGTTTGGCCCAGTACAATCTTTGCCCAATATTGGGCATGGCAAAGGGTAAGGGGCGCATTTGTAGTCGGTGCGCCAACATCAAAGGTTGCAGAACCATTTTGGGCATGGTGGCAATTAAATCGGTTTGTGCCAATAACGGCGCGACTGCACCAAAATGAGGCACGTACGCGGCAATCGTACGTTGTAAACCCAATTGTTGTGATGTTTCGCTAATGGGGTTTTGAGTGCTGTCACTCACGCGCACCAAAACGTGTGCGTAGGATTGCCATGTTTGCGTCGACCAAACTTGCTGGTTGACGGGGTGATCTTGACGCATAAAGCAAGCTCTCTCCATGGAACCAATCACTTGCATACTCATGTCGGCAGGCATTTTGGCGTATTCAGAGGCCAAACACAAGTCAATGTGGCCTTCGGTAATTGCGATTGGCAAATGTTCGCTGGTCATGGGAATCCATTCTAGGCCAATCTGTGGGGCTTGCGCACGCATGGTTGACAGCAATCGAGGAAATAGGTTTTGCGCAATATCAGGCAACGCAATTCGAAAAATGCGCCGAGAGCTGGCCACATCAAACGCGCTTGACGGCTGCAAAACCCGCTCAATGCTGAGTAAAATCGGTTGCAACTGCGTGATGAGTTCGAGCGCAAACGGGCTGGGTTGCATATTCGCGCCGACTTTGACCAGCAGCGGGTCGTCCAATTGCACCCGCAGTCGTGCCAAGGCGTGGCTCACCGCCGACTGCGTGCGCCCTAGTCGCTCGGCGGCGCGGCTGACGCTGCGCTCTTGCATCAAAACATCAAAGGTGATGAGCAGGTTTAAATCCACGCGGTTTAAATTAATTTTATTCATGTTGTATGAAAACTATTCGTTTGATTCATAAAGCGTAGCGTAGCACAATAGCGTCTCCCAATCACTTTTTAAGGAAATTAACCATGAACAAATTACTCATTGCCCTGACTGCCGCTGTGTTGCCTTTTGCTGTGCAAGCCAAACCGTTGAGCGACGCACAAGCCCGCCAAATCATCGCGCCGCTGTACAAAAATTTCACCGTGCCACAAGGCGACGTGGCGGTCAACGTGAAATCTGGCACAACCAGCGACTGGCAATCATGCGCTTCAGCCACGGACTGCCGTGGACAAGACCTGTCGATTAAAGTATTTGGCGGCTTTGGGCAAATGATTCCAGACATGCGCCATAGCATTTCTCAAGTGGTCGTCTCTGGCGACACGATTGTGGTACGTGGTGAGTTGTCAGGCACGCCTGCAGGTGATTTTTTTGGCGTGCCGCACACGGGGCGCAGCTTTAAAATCATGACCATGGACATGCACACGGTCAAAAACGGCAAACTGCAAAAAACCTACCACATCGAAGACTGGGCGGGTGCATTGCAGCAGTTGCGCAGCAAGTAAGCAGGGTGCGGTTGGCGTAAAATGTAATAGCCAAGACTTAATCTGACATTTTGTTTATCATTCAGGAAAGACAAGGAGTCAGAAATGAACACCCAAACGCATCACAAGATTATCAAAAACAAGTTAGGATTGCTCAATTTAGCACAAACCCTCGGCAGCGTCTCCAAGGCTTGCAAGAGCATGGGCTTTAGTCGAGACAGTTATTATCGTTTTAAAGAATTGTATGATAACGGCGGCGAAGCGGCATTGCAAGAGATTAGCCGCCGCAAACCACTACTCAAGAACCGTGTCGACCCCGCGATTGAAGAGGCGGTTGTTGCATTTGCCATCGATAAACCCGCTTATGGACAACACCGCGTCAGCAATGAGTTACGCAAAA
>JBOFII010000022.1:0-1375 GCA_051650085.1 Formosimonas sp. | reverse complement strand
TAACTTGACTGGATAGCTGTTCAACCCACTCTGGAGGTATGTGTGGCAACTTCGGATGTTGAGTTTTCTGTGTCATGATGTTTTTCCTTCTTTAGGTTGGAGGGTAGAGTATCATTTACACAGATTTTTTTACAGGCTCCGCTAAACGTAATGTTTGAGCGGGTTTGTTTTGCTAACCGTGGGTGTTGCTGGAACGGTGGGATTCGAATTGTCCTCTGTAGGCCTTATAAAATAAAGGTTTGTTTTCAATAAGTGAAAAGTTACTCACATTTCAAAATCTAACCCCCCATTTTTGACTAAAACGCCTACTTTTTGCCTTTGCCGATTTCAGGCAGTCAACCATTAAACCATCGCGCCATGCACCGCCCGCCAAACGCCTTTTTCTTCTTGTACGATAATGCGGGCGTGTTTGGCATGGTCTATGGCGTTAAGGGCATTGACCACCGCACTGATTTCTTGATTGCCATCAAATAAACCCGCAAAAATCAACCGCGCCAATAACTCCACGCTTTTGGTGGTGCGCCCGCTCTTTTCCCAGCGTGCTATTGTTTGGGTGTCTTTTTCAAGCATTCGGGCTAGGCTTTCTTGTGATAGGCCTGCCAGTTGGCGCAAAAAGCGAATTTCTTTGCCACTTAGATTAGGCGATTCAAACACAAGCGTTTTGGCTATGGTCTTGTCCAGCGCATCGCCATGATGAATCTGCACGGCTTTCCCGTAGGCGGTTTCACGCCACTCAAAGCCATTGCTTAACCACACGTTATCTAAGCCGCTCATATCGTATTTGAATAAATCATTTTTCATTTGCACACCTCTTAATAAACCGTAATGACAGTAACCAACACTTCACCGTCAACCAATGCCACCACAACCGAGTAATTCACCCCTGCACTGTAGTGGTTTAACTCCACTTCTATTGAGCCGTGTTGCAGGTTTGGCTCAGGCTCGCGCCGTGTCTTGCCTCGCGCCAATGCCTCCAGCACCATTGAGCGGCTAATCTCACGCTGTATCATGCGCCGTTGCGCGTGTACTGTGAAACTAATCGCCCCGCTTTGGGCGGCGGCTCGGATTGTTTTTAATAAGTGCTGGTCGTGTGGCATTGCATTACCCATCATTTTGATAGGTTTATTGTAGGCTGGTTTGTCAATCGTGGCAAGTAACAAGTAACCCACACTCAACCCAAACAAAAAAATTAGTTAATTTAAATTCACTCATTTTAGACGCCACGCCACCCATAAATTTGCTTAAAAAATAAACAAACCCAGTAAAAATCATGGCTAGAGATGATTTATGCTCTACAGGCCACGTATTTAATGGGTTTGCATTTTTTCAGCAAAGAGGATTTTAGCCTAGACCTTTAAAAATTCTTGGTACTTTG
>JBOFII010000021.1:0-127604 GCA_051650085.1 Formosimonas sp. | reverse complement strand
GTAAAACACCCATGCAAACTTTTTTAGATAGCAAACACATCGCTATCGAAAAACAACTGAATCGGACATTTCGTACAACCGAGACAGTTTTAACGGCAGTTTAAACACTGTCTGTCAGATGAAGTCGTGGCTAGTACACGTAAAACCATGATTCAATGTCGCAAATGCACAGATTGAAACGATTTGTTTTGTCATCATGAGCGGCTGATAACAGGAGTTTTTATGCCCAACCGCTATGTTTTGAACTTTGCCGCCGCCAGTGCGCGCGGCCAAGTCGCCCGCATCACCTCATTGCTCGAACAGCACGCCGCGTACATTGAAGAATTTTCAGTCTTTGATGACGCGCTGTGCAACCGATTTTACATGCGCAGCGTGTTTCGCCCAGAGTCTGACGCGTGGCACATCAACCTATTGCAAGCCGAATACCAGCAACTTTTGCGCGAGCACAACGCGCAAGGGCAGATTTGGGACATGCAACGTCGCGTCCCTGTGCTGATTATGGTTTCTAAAACCGATCATTGCCTGCGCACCTTAATGAGCGCGTATCAGCGCGGCGACCTCAACATCGACATTGTCGGTATCGCCTCCAACCACCCCGATTTAGAACCGATTGCGCGGCACGAGGGCATCCCATACCATTATTTACCCGTCAACGCCAACAACCGCGCCATGCAAGAAGCGCAAATTTTGGACTTGCTCACGCAAACAGGCGCGGAATTCATGGTCTTAGCACGCTACATGCAGGTGCTCACCCCCAACTTATGCGCCCAGCTCGCAGGCCGCGCGGTCAATATTCACCACTCATTTTTACCGGGTTTTCAAGGCGCAAAACCCTACGAACAAGCCCACGCCCGTGGCGTGAAACTCATCGGCGCAACCGCCCATTACGTCACGCCACACCTTGACGAAGGGCCGATTATTGAGCAATCCGTCGAGCGAGTGGATCACGCCTATTCGCCCGAAGACCTACTGCGCACAGGCCGCCACATTGAAAGCACCGTCCTAGAACGCGCCCTGCGCCACCTCGTTGAACGGCGGGTGTTTATTAATGGGGAGCGGACGGTGATTTTGCGCTGAAATATATATGCTGCCAACGGTTGACGGCTATAATTGCGCCTCAATTGAGGAGGAAACATGGCGCAAGACAAGCAACAGTTGTGGGATGATTTTTTAAACCGCTTCCCCGCTGAAAATATAGATGAGTTGACGTTGGAAAAATACACTGCGTTGACCCGCGAAAACGAAGAAGGCTCGTTCACTCACTGGTTGGAGCATCGCTTGGTGGACTTGGGCAGTATTCGCGGCGGCAGTAGCATTAAGTTTGGGATTTGGCGCACCGATAATCAAAGCAAGCAATCCAGTGCGAAAAATGATGAATACTATGCATGGCACACCCAATACGGTGCTACCGCTGAAGAAGCCTTTGCAACTATCAAACAACACGTCAAAAATACGATTGAAGCTGTTCAACGTGCTGATTTACAGGCGATAGAACAAATAGACCTGCCCAGCAGTTTCAAGTGGAAAATCGCTTTCATGTATCAAAATCAAGCGCAGCCGTGCGTACTCAATGTTTTCACGCCCGATGCACTGCGTTTTTATTTGAGTGAACAAGATAAAAAGAAAAGCATGGCTGATTTGCAACAAGCCGTCATGGCAAAACGTGGCGATAAAGAACTGTTTACCTTTGGAAGTGAGGTTTGGCGCACGTGGTCTGAGGATGTGATACGCCATTTTAACGTCAGCAAAAAAAACTTTAAGTTTGCTGAAAATTTACAAAACAAATTTTCGGTTTGGAGCGAAGCGGAAAAAGAGCGTTTCGTTGGTATTGTGAGTGCATTGCAACAAAAAGGCTTTGATTGGTATTTGACCGACATAAAAGGGAGGACTGGTCCGCTTCGCGTCGGCATTAAAGACAAACACAAGCCGACGGATATCGTTTTAGGGTATTTGGATTTTTTGAAGTTACCTTTTGTTTTTACAGATAGGAGTATGAATATCTATCATGATGCAGGGAGTGCCAATTTTATCGAGTGGCTTAATACTATAGAGGATGGTAGAAAAAATGGCGGACATTTACCAAACGCCTACCATAAAGACGAAGAGGTGGACGATGAAAGCGAGCAAAACGAAAACATGAAACACAACATCCCACTCAACCAAATTTTGTACGGCCCGCCAGGTACGGGTAAAACCTATCACACCATTGACAAAGCCCTTGAAATTTTTGGGGAGCATATCTTTGATAGAGCCGAGAAAAAAGCACGGTTTGACGAACTCGTGAGCAATGGCGACATTCAGTTTGTGACCTTTCATCAAAGTTTCAGTTACGAGGATTTTGTTGAAGGTTTGACTGCGCAAGTGGATGAGGAAACGCAACACATTCGCTATGAAGTCAGTGATGGCGTGTTTAAACGCATGTGTGAAAGTGCCTCCAAACCAGTCGAGCAAGGGGGTGATAAAGATTTTTCAAACCTGAAAGATAAACCCATATGGAAAATGTCTTTAGGGCGTGCGAATAGCCAACCAGAGATTTATCATGCCTGTGAACAATTGAATTACGTCGTTTTGGGTTGGGGTGATGACATTGATTTTTCATCGTGTAAAACAGCCGCTGATGTTGAGCAGTGCTTTACTGACAATCAATACAATTTAGACAAAAATCGTTTCGCAGCACCAGCCGTACACGTGTTTATGCATAAAATGAAAGTAGGGGATTTAATTGTTATCAGCGAAGGCAACCGTAAATTCAAAGCCATCGCCCAAATAACGGGAGAGTATGAATATCTCCCTGATGGTATAGAAGGCTATTATCAAGCACGGTCTGTCCAATGGCTACGTAAATACACGCCCGCATTGTCTCGTGAGCACTTACGGGATACCGATTTTACGCAAAGTGCTATTCACAAACCTGCGGTAAACCGTGCAAAGCTTACTCAGTTATTATCCGCCCATCAAGATGCCGCAGAAGCACGTCCCAAAGTCTTAATCATTGACGAAATCAACCGTGGCAATATTTCCAAGATTTTTGGTGAATTGATTACTTTGATTGAACCATCCAAACGTCAAGGAGCAGATGAGGCATTATCAGTAACATTGCCCTACTCAAAAGAATCTTTTAGTGTGCCTGACAATCTGTACATCATCGGCACGATGAATTCAGCCGACCGCTCGTTGGCAACGCTGGATTTGGCGTTGCGGCGGCGTTTTGATTTTATTGAAATGCCGCCTGATGCCAGTACTTTAGAGGGCATTGAGGTTGAGAATATTGATGTGCAAAAAATGTTTGAGACCATCAATCAACGCATAGAGGTTTTACTGGGGCGTGATTATTGTATTGGTCATGCGTATTTTTTACCGTTACAAGACAAACCGAGTTTGGCACTATTGGCGAGTATTTTTAGAAATAAAATCATGCCATTGTTGCAAGAGTATTTTTTTGAGGATTGGGAACGCATTGCGCAGGTGTTCAATAGCGACGCCAAAACGGGTTTTATCGTTAAAGTTACGTATCCACAAAACCTGTTTGGTCAAAATGCGCGTCCTGATAACGGGCAAGAGACGACGGTTTGGCGGATCAATACTGCTGCGTTTGAGAACCCTAAAAATTACCAAACCATTTATGCAACGGTTGATGCGCAGTGAAAATGCCGATTACCGTTTGTGAATATGCACAATTGACCACCGCTGATATTCAAAGCAATTTTGAACGTGCTCAAATATCGGATACGGCATTTGATTTTTTGTGTGGTTTTATGGCAAAGCACAAAAAATCAGGTGCGTCGTTGTTGCATTTAGAAGACCGCGTTTCACTGCGTTTGGACAGTTATGTCGGCATTATCGAAACGCCGTGCGGCACGGTGCTGGAAATATTGCCCAAGCATGTGAAAAAAACCACGGGTGCTAAAGAGGAAGCACGCAAATTGTTGTATCAAATGCTCACAGCGGTTTTGAATTTGCCCAAGTCACGAGATTCGACAGTCAGTCATATTGCATTGGCCAAAATACCGTTGCACGAGTGGATTATGGCGCAGTTTTTAGCGGCACTGGATGAACTCATTAAGCATGGTGTGCGCCATGATTATCAAAACATTGAATCAGAAGAGCGGTTTTTGCGTGGGCAATTGAACTTGCCCCAGCAATTGCGCCAGCCCATCGGGCGGCAGCATTTTTTTCAAATCAGGCACGATATTTATTCGGCCAATCGGCCCGAAAATCGCTTACTGCAATCGGCGTTGCACAAAATCGCCCGCCACACCCGATTACATCAACGTTTGACTCAAGAATTGTTGCATCGTTTTGCGGGCATCCCGCAATCGATCAATCATCCAAAAGATTTTGGACAGTGGCAAAATTCACGCTTGATGGCGCATTACAGCAGCATTAAGCCGTGGTGTGAGTTGATTTTGGGTGAACGTATGCCGTGGGCGGTGCGTGGGTTGACGCAAGGCATGAGTTTCTTAATTCCTATGGAAAAGCTGTTTGAAAGATATGTCGAAGTTTGCTTACGCAAACAGTTGCCAGCAGGCTGGCGCTTGAAGGCGCAAAAAGAATCAAAATATTTGTGCGTTCACAATGGTGAAAACATGTTTAGGCTCAGACCCGATTTTGTACTGACCCATGGGGCAACAGAATATATTTTGGATGCGAAGTGGAAGTTGCTTGATGCAGGTGAAAACAGTGAAACGAGTAAGTACGGCATCAGCCAAGGTGATTTTTACCAGATGTTTGCGTATGGACACAAGTATTTGCACCGTGGCGCGGGCGAGATGTTTTTGATTTACCCCAAAACCGATGATTTTCAACACGCATTGCCAAAGTTTGAGTTTTCGGAGCAATTGAGTTTAACTCTGTTGCCATTTGACTTGAGTGAGGCTCGATTATGCGAGTTATACCCGTTGGAGGCACTCATGCCACAACAGAATTTGATGTGACATGAGTATCAAACGATTATGCCGACAGTTCAGGAAAATACCGCTCACGCATCCGTTGCGCATACGCACGTAAGTTGGCGTGTGTCTCGGCGGTTGTGCGCAGGGGCGATTCAAATACAGGACACAGCAAGCTCATGACAAATGCGGCAAAAGTGGCGTCTGCGCCGCAGGGCTGTTCGCCGCCAAAATAAGGGGCGTTGCCCAGTAAGTGGGCCAGTGTATCTATATCTATGCTAGACAAACGGTAAATATCGTCAATGCTGTGGCGACCCATGCCTTGCGCATGCAGTTGTTTGATCATTTTGCGTCTGACCATGTGGCTCACAAAGGGGCGAATCAGTGCTGGGACGGCGTTGAAAAAACGCTTCGGGCCTGCGGCAAAGTTGCGCTCTATGACCCAGTTGTTGTAAAGCAGCGCGAAGTACAAGTGCTCTTCACACATGCGTTCAGCGGCCCACACAATGGCTTTGCGCTCAGGCGTTAGATGGGCGTCAAAGTTAATGCCATGTTGTTTTTCGAGGTGAAAGCGAATCAAGGTCGAGTCGCTCACAATTGTGCCTGCGTCATTGATGTAGGGCAGTTTACCTTTGGGGGCTTTGCCAAATCCTTTGGCGTTGAGCTGATAATCCAGCCCTGACATGCGCAATAAAAATTCTGCTTTGCTGACAAACGGGCTGGCGTCGGGCAAGCCGTACATGCGACCGTAGTTGAATAGCGTAATCATGAGGTTCCTCGTGCGCAAAAATCAAATTGTATAACGGTATTGCAACAAATCCCAGCGATTGCCATAAATATCGATAAAAACCACTACCGTGCCGTACGGCTCTTCACGTGGGGTTTCGGCGAAATCAACGCCACGGGTTTTGAGTTGGGCGTAGTCTGTCCAAAAATCGTTGGTGTGCAGAAAAAAACTCACGCGCCCGCCCGTTTGGTTTCCGATGTATTGAGTTTGTACGTCGGAACTGGCGCGGGCGAGGAGCAGGCTGCATTCGCTCGCGCCTTTCGGGCGCACGGTGACCCAGCGTTTGTGGCCTTGGTCGATGTCGTCGATGAGTTCAAAGCCTAAAACTTGGGTGTAATAGGCGATGGCGCGGTCGTAGTCGTCAACCACCAAGGTGACGTGGGCGAGGTGTTGAGCCATTATTTGCTGATGCTTGCGCCTGCAGGTGGCGTGAATGTGAACGAGGCGGCTGATACGCCCGCGTTGCGTCTGACGCCGCTAAAGGTGATGACCGTGACTTGACCCAAGGTGTCGTACAGTTCCATCGCATCGGGCAAACCGCCGCTCATGCCGATGTTGACTTTGATGAAGTTGCCGTTTTTGGCTTTGGGCACTGCGCTGACCCATTCGCGGCCGTCTTTAGCACCTGCTTCGCTTAAAGTGAAGTTTTTGTCTAAGTTTTTGCCGCCAAACAAAATGGCAGCGGGTGATGTGCCAATCGCCGCACCGAGTGAACGGGTAGATACTTGGTTGAGGTCTTTGTCGTACATGGTCAAAGTTGCGCCGTTGCTGACCAAAACTTGCTCGTACGGTGCGCTGTATGTCCAGCGGAATTTACCAGGGCGGGCAAACACAAATGAGCCTGAGCTGGATTTTTTGACCGCGCCGCTTTTGGTGATGAGTTTTTGTGAAAAACTACCGCTGGCGCTTTTGAGCTCGGTGTTGAACTGTTGCAGTTGGGCAATTGGGTCAGCGTGGGCTGTGCCGATGAGGGTTGCGAAACCGAGGGCGATTAGAGATGATTTGAGTGTGATGTTCATAGGTTTTCAGGTTGGGTTAGAAAAATAAATTATGGATTAGGCATGCTGCAGGTGACCACTTCGGGTTTGGGGGCGCAGCCTGCTTGGGCGGTGGGTTTGGTTGTGCGTTTTTTAACTACTTTTTTGGGTACGGGTTTGTGAACTTTGGCGATTTCGTTGGGGTTGGCTTTGCGGGCTTGCGCGGGTTGCGCAAGCAGCAGGGCGCAGGTAGTGAGCAGTAAGGTTGCGTATTTCATAAAGGCCTTTAAGGGTTGTTGGGGGCAATGATTTCTCGGCTGCCGTTGCTTTGCATCGCACTCACCACGCCGCTGCGCTCCATTTGTTCGAGTAGGCGGGCGGCGCGGTTGTAACCGATGCGAAACTCGCGTTGCACCGATGAAATTGAGGCTTTTTTGGTGCGCAGCACGTGGGCGACGGCTTGGTCGTACAATGCGTCGGTTTCGGTATCGGTTGACTCGCCGTCGCCACCTTCAGAGTCGGCGGTGTCGCCCATCAAGACTTCTTCAAGGTAATTCGGCTCGCCTTGCGCTTTGAGAAACTCGGCGACACGGTGCACTTCGTCATCGGAGGCATACGCGCCGTGTACGCGAATTGGCACGCCTGAGCCTGGTGGCATGTACAACATATCGCCTTGGCCGAGCAGGGTTTCCGCGCCTTGTTGGTCCAAAATGGTGCGCGAGTCGATTTTGCTGGAGACTTGGAACGAAATCCGCGTCGGCACGTTGGCCTTAATCAAGCCTGTAATCACGTCCACGCTGGGGCGTTGGGTCGCTAAAATCAGGTGAATGCCTGCGGCGCGGGCTTTTTGGGCGATGCGGGCAATCAAGACCTCGACTTTTTTACCGACCACCATCATCAAGTCGGCCAATTCGTCAATCACGATGACAATGTGCGGCAAAGTGGTGAGCGGCTCTGGCGCATCGGGTGTGAGGCTAAAGGGGTTGGGGATGTTTTCTTCAACCAGCTGCGCATCAAGGATTTTTTTGTTAAAGCCTGCTAAGTTGCGCACGCCCATTTTGCTCATGAGTTTGTAGCGTTTTTCCATCTCGCCAATCGCCCAATTGAGCGCGTGACCCGCTTGGGTCATGTCGGTGACGACGGGGCATAAAAGGTGCGGAATGCCTTCGTAAATGCTCATCTCCAGCATTTTGGGGTCAATCAAAATCATGCGCACTTCGGCGGGGTCGGCTTTGTACAAAATCGACAAAATCATGGTATTAATCCCCACCGATTTACCCGAACCTGTCGTCCCCGCGACGAGTAAATGCGGCATTTTGCCTAAATCAGCGACAACAGGATGCCCCGCAATGTCTTTGCCTAAAGCCATGCTGAGCAAAGAGCCTGCGCTGTGGAACAGTTGCGAGCCTATGATTTCAGACAGTCGCACGATTTGTCGTTTTGGATTGGGTAACTCCAAGGCCATGTAGTTTTTACCAGGAATGGTTTCAACCACACGAATCGAGACCAGCGACAGTGACCGCGCCAAGTCTTTGGCCAAATTCATGATTTGACTGCCTTTCACGCCCGTGGCAGGTTCGATTTCGTAGCGGGTGACCACAGGCCCTGGGTAGGCGGCGACTACGGTGACCTCGACGCCAAAATCACGTAGTTTTTTCTCAATCAAGCGTGAAGTGAATTCAAGGGTTTCGGGTGATACGGTTTCTTGCACGCCATCGGCGGGGTCTAGCAATGAGAGTTCGGGCAGTGAGCCATTATTGGATTCGGCAAACAAAGAGACTTGCTTTTCTTTGTGCACGCGCTCGGATTGCACCACGGGTGGTGCAGGTGGTTCAATGCGCACAGGTGGCGCGGCCTCGATGCGTTGTTTTTCTTGTTCGACGGATTTTTCACGCGCCTCAGCGACGACTTCGCCGACTTTTTCGTCTTTTTTGGTGCTGACATAATCAAGAATGGTGAAAAAACCTTGCTCAATGACCGTGCCGATTTTTTCACACAGCGTCAACCAAGAAAAATTAAAAAACCAGCTTAAACCCGCACAAAAGGATAAGGCCAGCAGCAAAGTGGCGAAAATTTGCCCCAACAGCATGCCCAATGCGCCGCCGAGCATCTGACCCAAAATACCGCCCGCTTTGTAAGGCAACTCCAATTGCCAGTGACTCATGTGTAGCATCTCAAGTGCGGTACTGGAAAGCAGCAAAACAACAAAACCTGTGCGAAACAAAAATGCATCGCGTGAGCCTTGTGTGCTGCTGGCGACTTGCGCTCGCTCGTTCGGTGAGAGCAAACTCAAGTGCAAAAATCGTCGATAGCCAACCACAATAATCACCGCGCACAAGGCCACCCACCAGTAAGCGGATAGACCAAAGACATACAGCATCGCATCCGATACCCATGCGCCAATCGAGCCAACCCAGTTGTTGGTGACAGTGTTTTGTTTACTGACATGGTTGAACGATGAGTCATTGGCATCGTAGCTGACGAGCATCAACAACAGCGCAATGCCCAAAATGGCGAATAAAGCCCATTTCATTTCGCGTAATAATTGGCTGGCGCGTTCAGATAAGGACAGGACTTTGAGCGGATTGGAGGGAGTACCCATACATATCTTTCGTGTGACATCGAACAAAGGCGTTATTTTAACGTTTTATGAGCGGGTTGGGCGTGAGATGGACACTTTTTTCGCTGCATCAACCTTGAGTGTTCACACAAAAAAAGTGTTGTAAATACGCCCATAATTGATTTTTGATATGCAAAAAAATAAATAAATAGTATATTTGCCAAAAGTATTAATACGTATTGAAAGTCAAATTTCTTAGGAGGTTGTGATGAATGCGAAATATAAAACAGTATTCAATCAAAAAACGAATACTTGGGTGGCGGTCTCGGAAATTTCTACAAGTCAAGGCAAATGTAAAAATGTATTAACTTCTGCTGTTTCGCTGGTTGCTTGGCCAATTTTAAGTATTTTCCTCATTGCAGAAAAAGATGCTCGTGCTGATGCAACTATTACTTTCGGTTCTTGCGTGTATACTTTTGTTGGTAATGGCAATGCCAATTTACAAATAGAACCAGTGAGCGCTGGCAATACCCCCACTGCAGCAGAGCAACAAGCCTGCGCGGATCAAGTCGCAGCGACAGGAGGTGCTGTTGTCGCCAATGTCGAAAGTGCTGTTGCATCGTTGAGCACCTCTGCCTCAACGGCCATTGCTTCAACACATAGTTCGGTTGCATCGTTGAGTGCATCAACGTCAATGGGCATTGTTTCAGCCAACAGTGCAACGTCATCATTGAGTACATCAACCTCAACTGGCATTGTTTCTGTCAGTAGTGCGGCTTCATCATTGAGCACATCAGCATCAACTGGGATTGTTGCAGCGAACAGTGCGACTTCATCATTAAGTACATCGGCGTCAACTGGGATTGTTGCAGCGAATAGTGCGACTTCATCGTTGAGCACATCAGCATCAACTGGGATTATCGCAGCGAACAGTGCGACTTCATCATTGAGCACATCAGCATCAACTGGGATTATCGCAGCGAACAGTGCGACTTCATCGTTGAGCACGTCAACGTCAACGGGGATTTTTGCAGCGAATAGCGCGACCTCATCGTTGAGTACATCGGCGTCGACAGGGATTATTGCAGCGAGCAGTTCAACGTCATCATTGAGTACATCGGCGTCAACTGGGATTGTTACAGCGAACAGTGCGACTTCATCGTTAAGTACATCAACATCAACAGCGGTTGTTGTAGCGAATAGCGCGACCTCATCATTGAGTACATCGGCGTCGACAGGGATTGTTGCCGCGAACAGTGCAACGTCATCGTTAAGTACATCAACATCAACAGCGGTTGTTGTAGCGAATAGCGCGACCTCATCATTGAGCACATCGGCGTCAACTGGGATTGTTACAGCGAACAGTGCGACTTCATCGTTGAGCACATCAACATCAACTGGGATTATCGCAGCGAACAGTGCGACTTCATCGTTGAGCACATCAACATCAACTGGGATTATCGCAGCCAACAGTGCAACGTCATCGTTGAGCACATCGGCGTCAACGGGGATTGTTGTAGCCAACAGCGCGACATCATCGTTGAGTACATCGGTGTCGACTGGGATTATCGCAGCCAACAGTGTAACGTCATCATTGAGCACGTCAACGTCAACGGGGATTGTTGTAGCCAATAGCGCGACCTCATCGTTAAGTGCTTCAACGTCGACAGGCATTGCCAGCGCACATACTGCGACAGCGTCTTTGAGCTCTACTATTTCTTCTATGAGTTTTTCTAATGTCGCCAGTGCTGTTGCTTCGTTGAGTACTTCTAGTTCAACCGCGATATACCGTGCGACGAAGTATTTCAAGGCCAATTCAGAGGGGGCGGATGCGGTGGCTGCTGGGAATGAGGCTGTTGCTATTGGGCCGAGTGCTTTGGCTGCTCATGACAATGCAGTGGCTTTAGGCCATGCTGCTACGGCATTGAGTGTGAATTCAATGGCTTTGGGTGCCAACAGTAGGGCGATAGCTGACAATGCTGTGGCCTTGGGGGCAAACTCTGTGGCCGATAGGGCAAATACCATTTCAGTAGGCTCGGCTGGGCGTGAGCGTCAAATCAGCCATGTAGCTGCGGGCACGGCGGATACGGATGCGGTGAATGTCAGCCAATTGCGTGGCTACACGGCCAGCGCATTGGCTCAGGCCAATGATTATGCCAATCAAGGGGTCGCAATGGCTTTGGCTGTGGCTGGATTGCCGCTCGCGGCGCAAGTGGGTAAAAAAATGTTTGCGATTTCAGGCAGTGTTTATCGAGGGCATGCGGCATTTGCCATGGGTGTTTCTGGGCAAACCCCTGATGGTAAGTGGGTTTATAAGAGCAGTTTGTCTCATGTGGGCAAGCATTTTAGTGGCACTGTTGGTGTGGGTTATGTGTGGGATTAGCCTGTTGTATTTAAAAAGCCGTTCTTTTAGACGGCTTTTTAGTCAATAGGGCGGATGAAGTGGTCTTTAGAGGATTGTTGAATTGGCACTGTTGTTGTATGCCTTGTGTTTATTGGTTTTTTAATGCGGCGGTGCTTCAAATGGTGTAAATCCATTGCATTGCACCAATTTTATTTATTGTGGATAAAAAACAATGGTTGTATAAAGTTCGTTATTAAAAAAAATACCAATCATTTTACAGGAGACTATGATGAGCCAGAGCAACAGCAACTTAATCAACGAAGATCTGTTACCCACACATCCATCGCATCGAACATGGCGCTGGCAAGATTTTGCCGCGCTGTGGGTCGGCATGGTGGTGTGTGTGCCGACCTACACCATGGCGAGCAGCATGCTTGACCAAGGATTTTCGTGGTCTATGGCCTTGTGGTTGGTGTTGGTGGCCAACGTGATTGTTTTGGTGCCCATGGTGTTGATGGGGCGGATTGGCGCGACGTATGGCATTCCGTTTCCTGTGGTGGCGCGAGCGTCGTTTGGCGTCAAAGGCGCGACACTGCCTGCGGTGCTGCGCGGTTTAGTGGCGTGCGGTTGGTTCAGCATCAACTGCTATTTTGGCGCACTGGCTTTGCACGGTTTTTTCAATGTGCTCGGTTTTGGTTTGGCCGCGCCTGCGCAAGGCGAGTTCATCAGCACATCACAGTTCATGTGCTTTTTGGCCTTTTGGCTGGTGCATTTGTATTTCATTTGGAAAGGCCCCGAATCCATTCGCAAACTCGAAGTTATTGCTGCACCTTTGATGATTGCTGCATCGCTGGCTTTGGTGGTGTATTTGCTGGTCAAAATCCCTTTGAGCCAAATTTTGGACTTGCCCGTTAAAGTGGTGGAGGGCGGGCCAAAAACTTGGGCGGCGTTGACGGGTTTGGTCGGTTTTTGGGCGACTTTGGCGCTCAATATTCCTGACTTTACGCGCTTTGCCAAGTCGCAAAAAGACCAAGTGGTGGGTCAATCCATTGGTTTACCGATTCCAATGGCGTTGTTTTCGTTGGTCGGTGTGCTCGGTTTTTCGGCCTCACAAATTTTGTACGGCAAAGCGCAATTGTTCCCCGATGGTTTGTTGACGCAAATGGGTACATTTGCCGCCAGCGTGGGCTTGTTGGTGATTTTATTGGCTAACTTGACCACCAATGTGGCGGCCAATTTGGTCTCGCCATCGTATGATTTTTCGCAAGTTGCGCCCGATAAAATCAGTTTTCGCATGGGCGGTTTGATTGCAGCGGTGATTGGTTTATTGTTTATGCCGTGGAAATTATTGGCAACCTCAGGCGGTTATTTGTTTTCGTGGTTGGGTGGTTATGGCACTTTGCTTGGCGCGATTGCGGGGATTTTGCTGGTCGATTACTACATCGTGCGCAAAGGTCGTTTGGTGGTGGACGATTTATACAAACATCAAGGGCAATACAGTTACAGCAATGGCTGGAACATCCACGCGATTGTGGCCATGATTTTGGGGGTTGCGCCGTGTATGCCCGGTTATTTTGAAGTGGCGGGGATTATCGAAAAAGGCAGTATTGCACCGATTTGGGGTGATATTTTCAGCTTTGGTTGGTTCTTCAGTTTGGCCGTGGCTGGGCTTTATTACGCGTTGACCGCATCCAAAAACAAATAATTGGAGGCGGACATGAGCGCGTTTTTAATTCGCGGCGGCACAGTCGTCAACGCCGACTGTGAGCAATTGGCCGATGTTTTGATTGTGAACGACATTATCGCCGCCGTTGGACACAACCTTGAAGCCCCCATGGGTGCAGAGGTGATTGACGCATCAGGGCAATACATTATGCCCGGTGGGATTGACCCGCACACCCATATGCAATTGCCGTTTATGGGCACAGTGACGATGGATGATTTTTATACAGGCACAGCGGCAGGTTTGGCGGGTGGCAACACAACAATTATTGATTTTGTCATCCCCAATCCGCAGCAACCCTTGATGGAGGCGTATCACACGTGGCGCGAGTGGGCGCAAAAATCCGCCAGCGACTACAGTTTTCATGTCGCCATCACGTGGTGGGATGAGTCCGTGCGCCAAGACATGGGGCGGCTCGTGCGCGATGAAGGCGTGAACAGTTTCAAGCATTTCATGGCGTATAAAAACGCGATTATGGCCGATGATGAAACCTTGGTGAACAGTTTCAAACGCTCGCTGGAGTTGGGTGCCATGCCCACGGTGCACGCCGAAAATGGCGAGCTGGTTTATTTACTGCAACAAGAGGTGCTCAACATGGGCATTACGGGCCCTGAAGGACATCCGCTGTCGCGCCCGCCGATGGTTGAGGCTGAGGCGGCGCAACGGGCGATTGCGATTGCACAGGTGATTGGCGTGCCGATTTATGTGGTGCATGTCTCGTGCGCCGAGTCGGCTGATGCGATTGCCCGCGCTCGCGCGGCGGGGCAACGCGTGTATGGCGAAGTCTTGGCGGGGCATTTGACGATTGACGAGCGCGTGTATCGTGACCTTGATTTTGCTCGTGCCGCAGCGCATGTGATGAGCCCGCCGTTTCGGGCGAGTCATCATCAAGAGGCTTTGTGGCGACATTTACAAGCGGGCAATTTACACACCACGGCCACCGACCACTGCACGTTTTGCGCGGCGCAAAAAGCCGCAGGCCGTGACAATTTTGCCAAAATCCCCAACGGCACAGGCGGTGTGGAAGAGCGTTTGATGGTGGTGTGGGATGAGGGCGTGAATACTGGCCGTTTGACGCGCAGCGAGTTTGTCGCCGCCACTTCGGCCAATGCCGCCAAGTTGTTCAATATTTACCCGCGCAAAGGCTCGATTAGCGTCGGCGCAGATGCCGATGTGGTGATTTGGGATCCGCAAGGGCACAAAACGCTGTCGGTGGCCACGCAGCATTCCAAGGGTGATTTCAATATTTTCGAAGGCCGCACCGTGTGCGGTGTGCCCAGCCACACCTTCAGCGCAGGTCGGCTGGCTTTTGTGGCGGGCGAGTTGCGCACGCAAGCAGGCACTGGACGTTATGTCAAGCGGCCTGCATTTAATCCAGCGTATGAGGCCGCACAAAAACGGTTGGACGCGCTCAAACCCACTGCAGTACAACGTTGATTGTGAAGGAAATTGTATGAGTGCTAATATTCAAACCCATCGTTTGTCCAGCGAGCAATACGCACAAAATTTTTGTGATGCGCATCCGCCGCTCAATCTTAAGCAAGCCTTGATTGAGGCTGACCGCTGTTATTTTTGCTACGACGCACCGTGCACCACGGCGTGCCCCACGTCGATTGATATTCCCAGTTTCATTCACCGCATCAGCGACGGTAATTTACATGGCGCGGCCAAGCAGATTTTGACCGCCAACCCGTTGGGCGGCATGTGCGCACGGGTTTGCCCCACAGAAGAGTTGTGCGAGCAGGCTTGTGTGCGCAACACCAACGAAGGCAAGCCTGTCGAAATCGGCCTGTTGCAGCGATTCGCAACGGACGCACATTTTGCGCAGCCAGAGTTGACCATGTTTACCCGCGCCGCCGAAACAGGTAAGCGCGTGGCCGTGGTGGGTGCGGGGCCTGCGGGTTTGGCCTGTGCGCATCAGTTGGCGGTGCAAGGGCATCAGGTGGCGTTGTTTGACGCGAAAGATAAATTGGGCGGGTTGAACGAGTACGGCTTGGCCACGTACAAAACCGTGGGTGCGTTTGCGCAAAAAGAAATCGACTGGCTGTTGTCGGTTGGCGGGATTGATGTGCATCTCGATCACGCCTTGGGGCGCGAGATTCAGGTCAGTCAATTGGTGCAAGACTACGACGCGGTGTTTGTCGGCGTGGGTTTGGCGGGCGTGAATGAGTTGGGTTTTGCTGTGCCACAGCACTTGAGCATTCGCCCTGCGGTGGATTTTATTAGCCAGTTGCGCCAAGCCAAGTCGCCCAGCGACGTGCCGATTGGTGCTAATGTCGTGGTGATTGGTGGTGGCATGACGGCGGTTGATGCGTCAGTGCAAGCTCGTTTGCTCGGTGCGCAAAATGTCACTATGGTTTATCGGCGCGGCGTTGAGGCGATGGGCGCATCGGTTGATGAGCAAGAGTGGGCGTGCCACAATGGGGTCAAAATCATCCATTGGGTCAGTCCAAAAAGCGTGACGCTACACGCCGATCATAGTTTGGCCAGCGTGCAATGTGTCAAAACCGAGGTGCATGATGGTCAATTGGTTGAGACGGGCGAGACATTTGACATTGCCGCGGACATGCTGCTCACCGCGATTGGGCAAAGTTTTGTCGCCACGGTGTTGGAGGATTCTGGCATTGAGTTGCAATCAGGGCGGATTCCGACCGACGCCAATTTACGCACCAATCTAACCAAAGTGTGGGCGGGTGGCGATTGTCGTTTGGGCGGGCGCGACTTAACGGTTGAAGCGGTGCAAGACGGCAAAATGGCTGCGGCCTCGATACATCAATTTTTATCCAACGCATAACGGGAGCACAACATGGCAGATTTAACCACTTCATTTTTGGGCATCAAAAGCCCCAATCCATTTTGGCTCGCTTCTGCGCCGCCAACCGATAAAGAAGTCAACGTCGTACGGGCCTTTGAGGCAGGCTGGGGCGGCGTGGTGTGGAAAACCGTTGGCGAAGACCCGCATGTGGTCAATGTGCATGGGCCGCGCTATTCGGCGTTGTACGCCAAAGACCGCCGCGTGATTGGTTTTAACAACATTGAGTTGATTTCAGACCGCCCTTTGCGCACCAATTTAGAAGAAATGGCACGTGTCAAACGCAACTGGTCTGACCGCGCGGTGATTTGCTCCATCATGGTGCCGTGCGTGGAGTCGTCGTGGAAAAATATTTTGCCGATGGTCGAAGACACGGGTTGCGACGGGATTGAGTTGAATTTTGGCTGCCCACACGGCATGTCAGAGCGCGGCATGGGCGCGGCGGTTGGCCAAGTGCCTGAATACATTCAAATGGTCACGGAATGGTGCAAGCATTATTCTAAACTGCCCGTTATCGTCAAACTCACGCCCAACATCACTGACATTCGTATGCCCGCTCGCGCGGCGCACAAAGGCGGTGCGGACGCGGTGAGTTTAATCAACACCATCAACTCGATTATGGGCGTGGATTTAGACCATATGCTGATGACGCCCAACACAGGCGGCAAAGGCAGCCACGGCGGCTATTGCGGTGAGGCGGTCAAACCGATTGCCTTGAATATGGTGGCCGAAATCGCTCGTGACCCGTTGACGGCGCGTTTGCCCATCTCGGGCATTGGCGGCGTGACCACTTGGCGCGATGCGGCCGAGTTCATTGCGATGGGTTGCGGCAATGTTCAGGTGTGCACCGCCGCAATGGTTTATGGTTTCAAAATCATTGAGGAGTTGTGCGATGGTTTGTCGCATTTTATCGACACCAAAGGTTATCGCAGCATTGACGATTTTCGCGGCAAAGCCGTGCCCAGCGTCACCGACTGGCAGCAATTGAACCTCAATCACGTCGATAAAGCCGTGATTGACCAAGACCATTGCATCCAATGTGGGCGTTGCTACGCGGTCTGCGAAGACACCTCGCATCAAGCCATCAGCGCGTCCAAAAATGGTGTGCGGATGTTTGAAATCAAAGAAGAAGAATGTGTGGGCTGCAACTTGTGCGTATCGGTTTGTCCCGTGCCGCAAGCCATTAGTTTGCGCTCATTGGCTGTGGGCGAAATCGACCAACGCACAGGCAAGCCTGTGAGTGAGCGTTATCTCAAATGGATAGACCATCCCAACAACCCCATGCAACAGATTGGAGCGGCTTCATGAGCGAGCATATCGACAACTTACGCATCAACGGTTCACGTTTGTGGGATTCACTGATGCGTTTGGCACAAATTGGCGCAACCGCCAAAGGCGGCGTGTGCCGCTTGGCCTTGACAGACTTGGACAAACAAGGGCGCGACCTCGTCAGCCAATGGGCGCGTGAAGCGGGCATGACTGTAACCATCGACCAAATCGGCAACGGCTTCATGCGCCGCGCAGGGCGCAACAACGCCTTGCCACCGATTATGATGGGCAGCCACATCGACACCCAACCGACAGGCGGCAAATTTGATGGCAACTATGGCGTTTTGGCAGGGCTTGAAGTGGTGCGCACGCTCAATGACCATCAGATTGAAACTGAAGCCCCAATTGAAGTGGCGTGGTGGACTAACGAAGAAGGCTCGCGTTTTGTACCCGTCATGATGGGCTCAGGTGTGTTTGCCAATGCGTTTTCGCTCGAACACGCCTATGCCGCGACCGACACGCAGGGCGTTAGCGTTAAAGACGAATTGGCTCGCATCGGTTACTTGGGCGACGAAGTTGCAGGGCAACACCCGATTGGTGCGTATTTTGAAGCGCATATTGAGCAAGGCCCCGTTTTAGAAGACCATGGCAAAACCATCGGCGTGGTGACAGGGGTTTTGGGGATTCGCTGGTACGATTGTGTGGTTTCAGGCATGGAAGCCCATGCTGGCCCCACACCCATGGCTCTGCGTAAAGACGCGTTGCAAGCCGCTGCGCAACTCATGCAAGAAGTGGTTGACTGCGCATATCGCCACCCGCCGCACGGGCGCGGCACGGTCGGTATGGTGCAGGTTCATCCCAACAGCCGCAACGTGATTCCAGGGCAAGTCAAATTCAGCATTG
This sequence comes from Formosimonas sp., assembly GCA_051650085.1. GTDB lineage: Bacteria > Pseudomonadota > Gammaproteobacteria > Burkholderiales > Burkholderiaceae > Hydromonas. Next base: position 109,340 of record JBOFII010000021.1, on the reverse strand, counting down.
ATTTACGCAACGCCACAGATGAGCTGTGCGAACAAATGGATGCCGACATCCGCGCTGTCGCCGCCAGAATTTCGGCGCAAACAGGTTTGCCGATTGACATCACCCCCGTCAGCGCGTATCCCGCGCAAGCCTTTCATGCCGATTGTGTTCAAGCGGTTGAAAAAGCCGCGCAAAGACTCGGTTACAGCCATATGCCTGCTGTCTCAGGGGCGGGGCACGACGCAGTGTATATGGCGCGACTCGCCCCGACGGGGATGATTTTCATCCCCTGTAAAGACGGCATTAGCCACAACGAAATCGAAGATGCAGAGCCTGAACACATTGAAGCAGGTTGTAATGTGTTGTTGCATGCGGTGCTGGAGCGAGCGGTTGCGTTGTAAAAAAAAGCCCATCATGTCGATGGGCTTTTTTTAGGGCAATAAACATTCATCGGCCCACAAACTTTCCAACGTATCGCGCGTGCGAATCACGTGGTGTTGTGCACCATCAACGAGAATCTCGGCGGGGCGTTGGCGGGTGTTGTAGTTGGAGGCCATGGTCATGCTGTATGCGCCCGCGCTCAAAATCGCCAAAACATCGCCTGGATGAATCGCCAGTTCTCGCTCGCGAGCGAACCAGTCGGTGGATTCGCACACGGGGCCGACAATGTCGTAATTAATGACTGGCTCGTCGTGCTGCACGGTGTTGACCACTTGCATCCACGCTTGATATAGCGCGGGGCGCATCAAGTCGTTCATGCCTGCATCGACAATTGCGAAGTTTTTGGCTTCGGTCGGTTTGAGGTATTCAACTTGCGTGAGCAAAACCCCAGCGTTGGCGACCAGCGAGCGGCCTGGTTCAAACATCAGCGTGTGTTTGAAGCCCGCGCTGCGCAAACCGTGCAGCGATTGCGCGATTAAGTCGGCGGCCACGGGCGGGGTTTCGTCTTTGTAGCGCACGCCCAGACCGCCGCCCAAGTCAATGTGTTGCAACTCAATCCCGCGGGCGGCGAGTTTGCTCACCAAGTCAAACAAGCGGTTTTGCGCATCGAGAAACGGCGTGAGGCTGGTCAACTGTGAGCCGATATGGTAATCAATCCCCGTAATCTGCAAGCCCGACAGCGTTGCGGCGTGCGCGTAAGTCGCCTCGGCCAGTGTGTGGTCAATGCCGAATTTGTTTTCTTTTAAACCCGTCGAAATATACGGATGGGTTTGCGCGTCCACATCAGGGTTGATGCGCAACGAAATCGGTGCACGTTTGCCCAAACGGGTGGCCACTTCATGAATGCGGTCGAGTTCGGGAATCGACTCGACGTTAAAGCAGTAAATCCCTTGTTCCAGTGCAAAGGTGATTTCGGCCACGGTTTTGCCCACGCCCGAAAAAACGATGCGGCTGGCGGGCGCACCCGCAGCCAATGCGCGGCTGATTTCGCCCATCGACACCGTGTCAAAAAACGCGCCGCGCTGGGCAAAAAACTGCAAAATCGCTAAATTAGAATTGGCTTTAACCGCGTAGCACACGTGAATGTCGCGGTCAGCGTCGGGAAATTGCCACGCATCCCATGCCGATTGCAGCGCGGCTTTGGAGTACACGTACAGCGGCGTGCCGTGCTCACGCGCCAGCGCGGTGAGCGGGGTTTGCTCTAAAACAAGTTGGTTGTGGTCAATATTAAGGGTCGGGTTTGGGAATAAAGTCATGTTATTTAAGCGGGCTGGTTTTGGGGGCAGGGGCGTTTTCGGGTAAATACAATGCGCCGCGATAACCGCAGGCGCTGACAACGAGTGCCGCGAGCGCGACGATAAAAAACAGGCGAGTCGAGGTTCTCATATATAATTCTCAAATTCTGCCCAAGGGCGTTCATCAACAAAGGGTCTATTATGACGGAAACCGAGTTTTTGCAACAGGTAAAAGTGCTGTTTGATGCGATTGAGCGCAAAATCGAAGCGTTGGACGACGATTTTGACGTGCTGCGTCATGGCGCATTGCTCGAAATCGAAGCCGACAATGGGCACAAAATCATCATAAACCAACAAGCAGCCATGCAAGAAGTCTGGCTCGCTTCGCGCAGCGGCGGCTATCATTTCAAACTTGACGCTGGGCAATGGCGCAACACGCGCGACAACGCCGCGTTTGACGACTATTTAACCACCGCTTTGCGCGAATTGAATTAAGGAATTTCATGTCTTTACACCAACAAAATTTGGACGTCGCCAGCAGCATTTTGCTCACGCCGTACGGCTTAACCGTCAACGACTTTGAGCGCGTATTCGCCGAAATTCGCGCCCATCAGGCCGATGACGCGGATTTGTATTTTCAACACACCCGCTCCGAGGGCTGGAGTTTAGAAGAGGGGATTGTCAAAGCGGGCAGTTTTTCGATTGACCAAGGGGTTGGCGTGCGCACGGTGTTTGGCGACAAAACCGCGTTTGCCTACTCGGACAATATTCACCTTGACGCCTTGCTCGATGCGGCGCGTGTCACCCGCGACATCGCGCCCGTGGCCACTGCCAAGGGCGTGAAAGTCAAAAGTCGCGCGGCCAAAAAATACGCCCGTGACTTATACGCGGCGGCCAACCCGATTGACAGCTTAACCTCCGCGCAAAAAGTCGCGCTGCTTGAAAAACTCGAAGCTTACGCCCGCGCCATTGACCCGCGCGTCACGCAAGTCATGGCCAGCGTGTCGATGGAATACGACGTGGTGCTGGTCGCCCGCGCAGGCGGCGTGCTCGCCGCTGACGTGCGCCCGCTGGTGCGCGTCAATTGCAGCGTGGTGGTCGAGGCCAAAGGCCGCCGCGAGCAAGGCTTTGCGGGCGGTGGCGCACGCGCCGATTTGAGTTATTTCACCGATGAATTGCTGCACAACTACGCCGCCGAATCGGTGCGCGTCGCGCTGGTTAATCTTGAAGCGATTGACGCGCCCGCTGGGATTTTGCCCGTTATTTTGGGCGCGGGCTGGCCTGGTGTGTTGTTGCACGAAGCCATCGGCCACGGCCTTGAGGGCGACTTCAACCGCAAAGGCTCATCGGCGTTTGCGGGCAAAATCGGCGAGCGCGTCGCGGCCAAAGGCGTGACGATTGTGGACGACGGCACGCTCGCAGGCCGCCGTGGCTCGCTCAATATCGACGACGAAGGGCATCCAAGCCAGTGCAATGTGTTGATTGAAGACGGGATTTTGAAAGGTTACATTCAAGACAGCCTGAACGCTCGCTTGATGAACACCGCGCAAACAGGCAATGGCCGCCGCGAATCCTACGCGCATTTACCCATGCCGCGCATGACCAACACTTACATGCTTAACGGTAACCTTGACCCACAAGAGATTTTTGCCTCGGTTAAATACGGCATTTACGCCCCCAACTTTGGCGGCGGGCAGGTCGATATCACCAACGGCAAATTTGTATTTTCGACCACCGAAGCGTATTTGGTCGAAAACGGCAAAATCACCGCCCCCATCAAAGGCGCAACCCTCATCGGTAACGGCCCTGACGCACTGACCAAAGTCAAAATGATTGGCAACGATATGGCGCTGGACTCAGGCGTCGGCGTGTGTGGTAAAGAAGGGCAAAGCGTGCCTGTGGGCGTGGGGCAACCGACTTTGCGGATTGATGGTTTGACGGTGGGTGGGGCGCAGATTTAAGGGGAGTGCAATGGCGGCAAATCTGTGGGTGTCTTTGTTTCAATACAAAGCATGGGCGAACCAAGAGCTGTTTGTGGCTTTAGAAGAGGTCAAGTCAACCGAAAAACGGCATGCGGCCACTCGTTTGCTCAATCACATTTATGTGGTGGACTGTATTTTTGCCGCGCACTTACAGGGCAAGTCGCATGCTTATCAAGCAACCAACACGCCAGAAACCCCGACTTTAAGCGACTTGCGCCAAGCGGTCAGTGAACTGGACGATTGGTATATTCAGTATGTGGGCGGTTTAAATGAAGATATGCTCAATGAGCAGATTACTTTTACGTTCACCGACCAAGCGGCGGGGCGCATGTCGCGCGGAGAAATGCTTGCGCACATCATCACGCATGGCGGCTACCATCGCGGCGCGGTGGGACGGATTATGTTCAGCGCATCCGTCGCACCGCCACGCGATATTTTCACCGCGTTTTTGCATCAAAGTGAGCCGAGTCGGCGGGATTAAGCGTCTTGCATGGTGGCAGAAATCACCAATTCACGAATTGACACCTCTTGTGGCAATTCATACATGAAGCGCACCGACGTGGCAATGTGTTTGGGGTCGAGCGATTTTCCGCCCATGGTTTCTTTCCACTCGTTGTAGCCATCGATGATGGTTTGCGAGGTGGTGTGCGACAACAGGGCGGTTTCGGCCGCGCCAGGCGCCACCGTGAGCACGCGCACATTGCTGGAGGCCACTTCTTGGCGCACCGTTTCGGTCAGCGCATGCACGGCAAATTTGGTGCCGCAATACGCTGCATGGTTGCCAAAGGTTTTGCGTCCAGCAATGGACGAAATATTGACAATCGTCCCCGTGTTGGCCGCCACCATGTCTTTCAATACCATTTGAATGCCATTCAAAACTCCCGTGACATTCACGTTGAGCATGGTTTGCCACTCGTTCGGGTTTTGGTCCAATAAACTGCCCAGCAACATCACGCCTGCGTTATTGACCAAAAGATCAGTTTTGCCGTACAAAGCCTCGGCTTGTGCAATGGCATTTTGAAAAGCCACGTAATCGGCGACATCTACTGATTTGATGAGGGTGTTTTTAAAACCAATTGAGGCCAGATTTTCAGTGCGACGCGCCAATAAAAGCATGGGATAGCCTTGCGATGCAAATTCCTTGGCCAATTCCAAACCAAAGCCGCTGCTGGCGCCTGTGATGACAACGAGTTTTTTAGACATGTTCTAAATTCCTATAAAATATTAAACAATACCGTTCATTGTTTCGGTGGGGGCATTGTAGGCGGCTTGCCCTGAAAAAAATACTATCAATATTGCGAGGGTTTAAATGCTTCACATCAATCGTTCACAAGACTGTAATATCAATCAATGCGAATTAAGCTCAGGCATGGAGCAACTCAAATCCCGCTGGATGGCGGGTATAATTTTGAGTTTGCAAGACGCCAACAAGCGTTTTAGTGAATTAGAAGCCAACTTCCCATTCATGAGCGCTGGACAATTGAATCGAACCTTGCGCCAAGCCATGGACAATCACATGGTGGTCAAAGAAGAAAGTTTGTATCAGTTGACGACAAAAGGGCAGGAGGCGGCTCATTTGTATTTGGCGATTGAACAGTGGGTGATGAAGTTTGATGGATAACTCTGGTTCTTGGCATGGGAGCATGCTTATTTTTCTCGTATTCTTTAAACTTTAAGCCCTTTAATATTCATGAATTTACCTTTCAAAATTTTATCTGCTCATGCGCCTTGTGTGATTTTTTTGCTATGGGCACATCACACACAAGCGCAAGTTCAGAGCGTTCCTGCGGCCGTTTTACCGCCACAAGTGTCACAACCTTTAAATGCACAGGCAACGCCCCAGCCTGACTGGTTGGATGAACAGTGGCGCGCGCAGCCTGAACAGCTCAGGCAAACATTAAATGACTTGGTTGATTTGGGGCAATGGCCGCATGTTGAACGCTTGATGCGTTTGTATGCGCAGTTGCCTGAACATGATGCGCTGCTGGTTGAGTTTGCCCATGCAGGGCTGGAGCGTTATCACGGTCAATACGAAAATTCCATCAGGCGTTATCAGCGTTTGGCGCAGCAATACCCAGAGTTGGCACGGGTGCGTTTGGAGCTGGCTGCGACATTGGCCGAAAACAATCAAGACGTTTCGGCGATTGAACAGTTTGAGCGCGTGCAACAAGACAATCCACCGCCAAATGTGAAGCAAAACATCAGTGCTTTTGTGCAGCAAATGAATCAAAAATATAAACCACAGTTGAATGTGAGTGTGAGTGGGGTTTGGGACAGCAATATTAACCATGCCTCAACGGACAAATATGTGGTCTTAGGGCCTTTTGTATTGGAGCGCACACCAGAGAGTTTGCCGCAAAAAGGCTATGGCTTGCACTATAAGGTGGATGTTTCTCAAAAGTTTCGCATTGCAGACCAGCAGTCGCTCAGCGTGGGCGCTAGAGTGTTTGGTAAAACTTATCCGAGCTGGCATGAGTCTGATGATCAATCTGCGCAGTTGAATATCGGTTACCACTGGCAAAGTGCTGTCCATGCCCTTGCGCTTTTGCCCACTTACCAAAAACGCTGGTTGGCGAATCAAGCTTATTCAAAAGCATTGGGCTTGCGTGCTGAGTGGCGATACATGATTTCACCCAATTGGCAAAGTGCAGTCACTTATGAATACAACCGTTTGCGGCATACTCAAACACGCTATTTCGACGGACACAACAGCTTCGCTTCGCTCATGTTGTCTTATAAAATCAACGATAAGAGTGTCCTATTTGGCGGGCTTGATGCGTTATTTGACCTTACAGAAGAAAAAAGTGCCTCATCCTTACGGGTTGGTTATCGAGCAGGGCTGGTGCAACATTTGCCATGGCATTTTACCGCCCGCTTAGATGTCAGTTATGCCAATCGGCTGTTTAAAGACGCGCCTAGCTTGTTTAATACGCGTCGGCATGACCAAGAGGTGGGATATGGCCTGACACTTTGGAATGATAAGGTGGATTTTTTGGGTCTATCGCCGAAATTATCGTTTGAGCATAATCGAGTTAAAAGCAATTTGTCTCTATATAAATATTCAAAAAATCAAATTAATTTGACATTAAATAAGACATTTTAAAATTGAACTGCTTGTTTTATCAATATTTTACTCTTTATATTTGTTATAATGAAAAGTGTATGTGTATAAGCTCGCATACATGCGAAGGTTGGCATATACTGGTTTCAAGTGTGAGTCTAAATTTTTGTAGTTGTGCCGTAGTCTACAGAAAATGCGTTTTCAAGCTTTAGAGATTCCTTGAAATATTTGAATGAACGTACATGTTAGGAAATGACGATGAAACATTTTAAATTATTAGGTCTTGCGCTTGCTGTGGCATTTGTGGGGCGTGCGCAAGCACAAGAAATAGAAATTGTAAGTGGCCCTGTAACCCCACCCCCATCGGTGTTGATTACGGATACAACAAACCATGTTCAACATCACGGCAGTACAAGCGTCATTTACAACGCATCTGGCGTGGACACGCAGGATTATATTTTTCCATGGCAAGTACCTAGATTTAGCTTGAACGCCCAGACCGTTGTTTCGCCAGGAGGCTTCATGATGGGCTCTCCTGTGTATCAAGGTGGTTATGTCTTATCCGCTCCGAGTAATCCTCAAGCGGTAAATACGGTAACAGTAGGGAGTCGTTCTGATGTGGTGCAAATACAAAATAATGCGCTTAACATTAATAAATTCGCTGTTGGACGGGTCACATATTCAGGTGGCAGTTATTCTCGCTACGGGGCTTGGAATGTTAACAATATCACAGAAACTATTGATTGCACAGCTTCATCAAGTACGCCTTGCGGGCCCGCGACTATAGCAGTAACGCCTGTGTCAAATGGGCTTTTTGCAGGTGGCTCGGTCACGCCTACCGCTCAAATGCCACGAGGTGGTCGAGCAACTTATACGGGTAATGCAATACGCAGCGTTTCGATGTCATCGGTGCCGATGACGGTCAATGTGAATTTTGGTTCTCGTGTGCTCACAGGAACAAGCGGCAGCAACGCAAGCTTTGGTGATGCCCTTCGTCTGAATGGTTTGGTTTTGGGCAATGGTTTTGTTGGCCTTGCGCGTTCAGGTTCTGCAATTGGCGGGTTTTCGGGGAACTTTTATGGCCCTGCTGCACAGGAGTTGGCTGGACAAGCGCAGTTTTCTAATGCGAGCTTGAATGCCGCTTTTGGTGGAAGTCGATAAAGCCAAACATACAGCAAGATGGGAATGTTTATGGCACAAAAAATCGTTTGCTCAGTTCATGCAATCCTGTCTCTGTCAAAACCTTATTTAGCCGCTCTGCGGCTTTTTTATTGCGCGTATTTTTGTGAGAAGCAACAATCAACTCGTTTTTCATCGAGTGCTCCCAGCCGACTAGTTCGGTGACGGTGACGCTGTAACCGTGCGCTTCAAGTTGCAGGCAGCGCAAGACGTTGGTGAGTTGGCTGCCAAATTCGCGGGTGTGAATCGGGTGGCGCCACATTTCACTTATCGGGCTGGCGTGGTTTTTGTTTTTGCGCAATACAGATGCGACTTCGGCTTGGCAGCACGGCACGAGCACGATGTGCTGGGCGTTTTTGGCCAGTGCAAACTCAATCGCATCATCGGTTGCGGTGTTGCAGGCGTGCAGGGCGGTGACCACGTCAATCCGTGCGGGCAATTGGCTGGAGGTAATCGAGTCGGCGACCGATAAGTTCAAAAAAGCCATGCCGTCAAAACCCGCTTGCGCGGCGAGGGTTTGTGAGGTTTTGACCAACTCTTCGCGGGTTTCGATGCCGTAAATCATGGCGTGACTGGCGGGCAGTTGCTGCGGTTTGAAAAATAAATCGTACAAAATAAAGCCAAGGTACGACTTGCCCGCGCCGTGATCGACCACGGTCAATTGGCCGTTGTCGGCCCAAACTTGGGCGAGCAGCGGCTCGATGAAGCGAAATAAGTGATACACCTGCTTGAGTTTGCGGCGGCTGTCTTGGTTCATTTTGCCGTCGTGGGTCAAAATGTGCAGGGCTTTGAGTAAATCGACCGATTGTTCGGGGCGCACGTCGTAAGCAGTTGATTTATCTAGTTTTTTAGGCTTCATGCGTTGACTCGTCGGTAGTCTACAAAATCATAATCCAACCCTGTGGCTGCATCGTGGTTGGTTTCACGCGAGACTTCTTGCCATTGGGTTTTGTCAAATTCGGGGAAAAACACATCGGCGGCGAACTCACGATGTACCTCGGTCAACACCAAACGCTGTGCGAGCGGCAGGGCGGCGGCGTAGATTTCGCCACCGCCGATGATGAAAATTTCGGGGTTAATATCAGCGGGCTGGTGCTTCATTTGCTCGGCCAACTCAATCGCGGCAGTTAGGCTGGGCACGACCACGCAGCCGTCAATGGTCAAACCCAATTGGCGCGAAATGATGATGTTGAGCCGATGCGGCAATGGCCGCCCGATGGATTCATAAGTTTTGCGTCCCATGATAATCGGATGGTTGAGCGTGGTGCGTTTGAAAAACTGCAAATCGTTGGGCAAATGCCAGAGCAGTTGATTGTCTTTGCCCAGTGCGCGGTTGCGTGCGACGGCGGCGATGAGGGTTAAGCGGGTCATGATGTCCTTGTTTAAAACGCGTCATTCCCGCGTAGGCGGGAATGACGTATCAGTGCTGTTCAATCAGTGGCGTGGGTTTGCTGGGGATGATTTGCACCGCGATAATCCCTGCAAAAATCAGGGCGCAGCCCAAGTAACCTGTAAAAGTCAGCCGTTCGTTCAGCAAAGTTGCGCCTGCCAGCGCAGCGAACACGCTTTCAGACGACAAAATAATCGCCGCCTCGGCAGGCCGCGCAAATTGCTGGGCGATGACTTGTCCTGTAAAACCGATGCCGACTGAAATCAGGCTCATGTACGCCATCGGGGCGAGCAAAACAGGCAGGTTGCCCCAATTGAACGACTCCAGCGGCACAGCAAATCCCAGCCCCAAAATCCCGCACACGACAAATTGACCCCACGCGACAAGCAGCGGCGCACCGAGGTTATCGGCCAAATCGCCAATCCACAGCACGTGCAGCGCAAATGGAATGACCGCACCCAAAACCCACAAGTCGCCCAAGTTCAGCGAAATCTGCCCCGCGCCCGTCAACAGCCACGTGCCGACAAAGCAGGTCAGCGCGGCCAGCCAAACCCACAAATTGGCACGGCGTTTGTATAAAAAATAAGCCAAAAACGGCACCATTGGCACATAAAGCCCCGTCAAAAATCCTGCGTTGGTCACGCTGGTGTACTGCATGCCAATTTGCTGCACGGTCGCACCCGCGAATAATAAGCCGCCCATCAGCGCGATTTGTCGCCAATTTTGTCCGTTTGGCTTGACCGCCAAACGCCGCCATTCGCGCCACACCAGCGGCGAAATCACCAACGCGCCGAGCAAAAACCGCGCCCCCGTAAACGCAAACGCGCCAATATACGGCGCAGCAAAGGCCTGCGGCACAAACGCCACGCCCCACACGCAAGCGCACAGCAACAGCAATAAATTGGCTCGTGTGCGGCTCATGTTGCGCCGCCGATTCTGCGCTGTAAACCTGCTTTCACGCTTGGCCACTCGCTGTCCAAAATGCTGAACACACTTGTGTCGCACAAAACACCATCGGCCACGCCACGGCGGTGTTGGCGCAACACGCCCTCGGCACTCGCGCCCAGTTTGCGCACGGCTTGGCACGAACGCGCATTGCGGCTGTCCACCTCAAAGCCGACGCGGTGCAAACCGAGTGTTTCAAACGCATGGCTGAGCAATAATAATTTGGCTTCAGGATTGACCGCCGTGCCGATGCATTGCGGCGCGTACCACGTGTAGCCCAGATTCGCCTGCGGCACTTTGGGGTTAAGGTTGTACAGCCGCGTGCTGCCAATCGGCGCGTGGCTGGCGTTGTCCAACACCACAAACGCCCCATCTTTGAGCGCAAGGTCAAACCACTTTTGGAATGAGGCCTCGGTTTGCCCCAAAGTCGTGTATTGATACAGTTCAGGATGCGCCGCAACAATCGCGTACAGCGGCGCGAAGTGTGCGGTTTGGATGGGGGTTAGGGTGATGTGGTGCGCGGTGAGCATGGTGTTGAGCCAAGTGTTAATTGTTGAAAATCTCCGTCATGCCGCGCTGGACGCGGCATCTCCTACTTTTAGGAGATTGCGGCGCAAGGCCGCAATGACGGGGCTTTAAACCGCCACCGAAGCCTTAATCGCCTCGTGGTGCTGATAATCCACAAACTCAAAATCCTCAAACGCATAATCAAAAATCGAGTCGGGTTTGCGTTTGATGAGCAGTTGCGGCAAAGCCAGCGGTTCGCGGGCGAGTTGCGTTTGCACTTGTTCAAAATGGTTGTTGTACAGGTGGCAGTCGCCGCCTGTCCAGATGAACTCTTTGGCGATCAAGCCTGTTTGCTGCGCGACCATGTGGGTCAATAGCGCGTAAGAGGCGATATTGAACGGCACGCCGAGAAAAATATCCGCGCTGCGTTGGTACAACTGGCACGAGAGTTCGCCGTTGGCGACATAAAACTGAAAAAACGCGTGGCAGGGCGGCAGAGCCATGTTCGGTAGGTCGGCGACATTCCACGCGCTGACAATGATGCGGCGCGAGTCTGGCGAGGTTTTGAGTTGTTCGATGACTTGCGCGAGTTGGTCGATGTGACCGCCTTGGCCGTCGGGCCAGCTGCGCCATTGGTGACCATAAATCGGGCCGAGTTCGCCGTTTGCATCGGCCCATTCGTTCCAAATCCGCACGCCGCGCTCGGCGAGCCAATTGTTGTTGGTGTTGCCTGCGATAAACCACAATAATTCATAAATGACTGATTTTAAATGAATTTTTTTGGTGGTGACCAACGGAAAGCCTTGCGTCAGGTCAAACCGCATTTGATGACCAAACACCGAGCGCGTGCCCGTGCCCGTGCGGTCGGTTTTGTCCGCGCCGTGTTCATAAACGTGACGCATGAAGTTAAGGTAATTGTGCATGATGAATCGGTGAGAAAAAACGCTATTCTACACCATCAAATACCGCCACAGTTTGACTACTGGTGGCAATCAATGCGCCGTCGGCGTTCCAAATATGTGCGTGGGTTTGGCCGTAGCCCTGCGCCGCTTGGTCGATGTGCGCACGATACAGGTAATAATCGGCGTTTAATTGCGGCATCGGGTGCATAAACGCTAAATTCCACGTCACGCTTGAAGCGGGCGCAGGCGATTTAAGCATGGGCAAAACCGCAGGTGGCCATGCGTCGATGAGCGTGATGAGGTGCGCTATTGTGAACTCGTCCCCCGCGCTCAAATCGCGCAGTTTCATCCAGCCGCCCATCTCACGCGCCGTCACCCCCGCAAATGGCAGGCCGCCAAATGTCCAACGAAAATCAATGTGCTGTGTAAAAGCAGGAGTGACGTTGGGCAAATACGGTAACTCAGGCAAACTCGCGGGTGCCGCCACGCTGGGTGCGGGCAATGACGCAACGCTCACATTGGACGCTCGCGCCGTGCCAAAACAGGCCAGTGCCACGCTGACCACCTGCGCGTTTTGCACGACTTTGCCCTCAACTTGCACCGCGCTGCGCCCTTGGCGCAAAATCGTCACCTCAATTGTGAACGGTTCAAGCGTCGTCAACGGCCCGACAAACGAGAGCATGAACGAATACAACGGCCGCGCATCGTTCATCTCGCGGCGCATCGCCGTATAAAGCATACCGCCAATCAGCCCGCCAAACGTCGCGCGACCTTGCCCCCAATCGGGCGTGATGCTAAACGTACTGGCGGCGTGGCCGTTTTGAACTTGGGTGAGGTAGGTGTTGACGTGGGTGAGGGACATGGGGCGCTCCTTGTTTGAGTGATGTGTTGAACTTCATTTCCGCACGGGTTTTGCTTGAATTGGCGACCTCTAAAAATTGATATGAACAGAGTCCGTACGCCAAAAATAACCCACCCGTCATTCCCGCACGCTTTTAGCGGGAATCCAGTGGGGCGCGAAGCGCACCTTAAGCCCTTGATTTTTAAGGGGCAATGTCAAACGCCTTGCGTTTGGCTGGATTCCCGCTAAAGGCGTGCGGGAATGACGAGAGGTTTGCTTTTAGACTTCTCGGCTTTGCAAAATGTATTTTTAAAGATGACCAATTGTAGCTGTGATGCGCGATATGTGCAGGCTTTTGTGTTGACAAATGAGTGTGCGGATGCGTACGATTCACGGATGCAACTCACCCACACCACCCTACGCCAATTCGCCTACGCCCGCCAATTTTCAACCCCGACGGATGTACAGCAACTCGGTTTTGTGCAAATCGACCCCATCAAAGCCCCTGCTTGTGCGCAAGATTTGATTTTGCGCCAGCGGGTGGCGGGTTATCGCAATGGCGATATGGCGCGGGCTTACGCTACTTTGCCGATGGAGGAGGCGTTTTTTGTCAACCATGGTTATGTGCCGCGTTCGTTGGCGGCGATGTTGTGGTGCAATCGCGGTGAGAGCGCTTATTTGACCGAGCATGCGGGGCAGGTGGCGGCCATTTTGGCGTACGCGCGGGACAACGCTGAGGTGCATCCCAAAGTGCTCAATCAGCAATTGGGTGCAAAAACCGTGGCCAATGCGTGGGGCGGCGCGGGTTTGCAGGTGACGCAAACCCTGCAACGCATGCACCACAACGGCTTGCTGCGCATTGTGCGGCGCGATAAAAACAATCGGGTGTACGGTTTGCCGCTTGAAACGGCGGATGTGAGCGTGGCGGACATGGTCGCGGCGGCGTTTGCGCAACTGGTGCGCACCTACGCACCGCTCACGGCCGCGTCGCTGACGTATTTGGGGCGGTTGTTGGCGCAGTGTCGGCCAGATGCCAAGGCGCAGATTAAGCTGGCGTTGAGCCGTTTGGACGATGATTTTGCCAGCGCACTGGTCGATGGCGTGCGCTGGTATTGGCCGCGTGATGAGCAAGTGTCGTTTGCAGTCGCCGACACCGTGCGCTTGCTCACACCGTTTGACCCGTTGGTGTGGGACAGGGCGCGGTTTGAATATTTGTGGGGCTGGACGTATAAATTTGAGGCCTACAAACCCGCGCCAACGCGGCAGTTCGGCTACTACGCGCTGCCGCTGTTTTGGCGCGATTCGTGTGTGGGTTGGGGCAATGCAAAAGTTGAGGCGGGGCAGTTACAGGTTGAGCTGGGTTACATCAACGGTGCGCCGAGTGAGTCGCGTTATCAGGTTGAATTGGCGGCCGAGCTGGCGCGGCTGGAAGCGTTTTTGCGTGTATAATGTCGCGCTGACCAACGTCCCCAGTTTTTAAACCTGTCTCGACGAGAACCCCATGAAAAAAGTTTATATCAAAACCTTCGGCTGTCAAATGAATGAATACGACACCGACAAAATGCACGACGTGCTGCGCGACCAAAACGGTTATGTTAAAACCGACGACATCAACGCTGCCGATGTGGTGCTGCTCAACACCTGCTCCATCCGCGAAAAAGCGCAAGAAAAAGTATTTTCCGACCTTGGGCGCATTCGCAAACTCAAAGCCAAAAATCCTGACCTCATCATTGGTGTGGGCGGCTGCGTCGCCTCGCAAGAAGGGCAAAACATCGTCGCACGTGCGCCGTATGTCGATGTGGTGTTTGGCCCGCAAACCCTGCACCGCTTGCCGACTTTGCTCGCCAAGCGTGCCAGCACGGGCAAATCGCAGGTCGATATTGAGTTTGTCGAAATCGAAAAATTCGACCATTTGCCGCCGCCACGCGTCGAAAAAGCCACGGCTTATGTTTCCATCATGGAAGGTTGCTCGAAATATTGCAGTTTTTGCATTGTGCCGTACACGCGCGGCGAAGAAGTCTCGCGCCCGTTTGACGATGTGCTGACCGAAATCGCCGACTTGGCCGACCAAGGCGTGAAAGAAGTCAATTTGCTCGGCCAAAACGTCAACGGCTACCTTGGCCAAATGGGCGGCACGAGCGAGATTGCCGACTTTGCCATGTTACTCGAAACTATGGCGCATATTCCCGGTATTGAACGCATCCGCTACACCACCAGCCACCCGAATGACTTTAGCGACCGCTTGATTGCCGTGTACGACAAAGTACCGCAGCTGGTCAATCATTTGCACCTGCCCGTGCAGTCAGGCTCGGACAAAATCCTCACCGCCATGAAGCGCAACTACACGGCGGACAAATACCTCGACATCATCCGCAAAATGCGTGCAATTCGGCCGAACTTGGCCTTGTCGTCCGACTTTATCATCGGTTTTCCTGGTGAAACCGAAGCCGATTTTGACGACACCATGCGCCTGATTGACACGGTTGGCTTTGACATCAGTTTCTCGTTCATCTACAGCGCTCGCCCTGGCACGCCTGCGGCTGAACTCATTGACGATACGCCGTATGAGGTCAAACACGCGCGTTTGCAGCGTTTGCAGCAGGTGATTGGCGAGAATGCCAAGCGGATTGCCAATAACATGATAGGCACAACCGAGCGGATTTTGGTCGAAGGCCTGTCGGTCAAAGACCCGTCTGAGTTGTTTGGCCGCACCGAAAACAACCGCATTGTTAATTTTAAAGCCCCGCAAGGCACGCGCTCGCGCTTGATTGGACAAATGATTGACGTGGACATCACCCATTCATTCACCAACTCACTGCGCGGCGACGTGGCGATGAGTGACGCGGCCATTGCGGCATTGCAGCCCATGCCGTACAGCGGCTTTATCAATATTCCCATCAAATCGCTATGAAAAAAACGCTGCACAACCTTGAGATTATTGTCCCGTTTCGGGGGGCAACGGCGGAGCGCATGAGCAATTTGATTGCGCTGTTGCATTATTTGAACAACACCCATCAAGATTATTCGCTGACCTTGGTGGAGTCCGACGTCACACCGCGTTTTGCGTGGGGTGACGTTGCTGACTCGAAAATCAAACATCTGTTTATGCACTGCACTGGCAAGTTCAACAAAGCGCTGTTGTGCAACTACGCGGTTAAATTGGCCACTGCCGATAAAATCTGCATTTTGGATGCCGATTGTGTGGTTGAGCCTGATTTATTTGAGCGTTTGGCCTATCGTTTGAGTTTGGCTGAGACTCAAAACATGGTTTTTTCGCCGTATTTGGAGTGTTTGAATATTGATGGTGATTACAAAAGCGTGTTTTGCACCGCGCATACATTTGAGGTTTTGGCCTTAATCAATCGCCATGCCTTACCACATGGCGTGACCCGCTTGTATGACCGCAACATTGGTGGCGCGTTGATGATAAAACGTGCCGACTACATTCGCTTGGGTGGCATGAATGCCTCGTTCAAAGGCTGGGGTGGCGAAGACAATGAGTTTTTTTACCGCACCCGCAATTTAGGTATGAAATGGGAGTCGTTTGACTCGCCGCTGTACCACTTACACCACGACAGCCACACGCGGGTGAATCATGTGCACAACGACGAGCACCGCCACAATATTGAACGTTCCAACCAAATGCAACATTTATCCGTTGAGCAAACCCAAGCGGTGGCGGATGAGTTGCGCACGTTTTTTGAGTAATTATGGCTTCACTCAAATCCCAATTCCTAGCCCCCAAGTCCGACAACAAACGCCTTGCCAATCTATGCGGTGTGTTGGATGAAAATTTGCGCCAAATGGAGCAGGCGTACAACGTGACGATTACCCGCCGCGCCACGCGGTTTACCGTCAATGGCTCAAGCGCGTCGCGGGTGGCCGAGGTGCGGGCGGCGTTGGCGCATTTTTATGACATGGCGGGGCGCGAGTTGACGATTGATGAGGTGCAATTGGGGATTGTGCAGTTGCAGGCGGGTTTCAAGGTCAAGCAGCACGGCACGGACGAGCAGCGGCATGACGCGCGGGTGTTGTTGCACGCGGCGCGGGCGCGGGTGGATGCCGACGATGAACGGCACATCAGCGCACGGTTGACCGCGCACAGTTTGCCGCAGATGGATGATGCCGGCCCCGTGTTGTACACGCGCCGCTCTGACCTACAAGCCCGCACGCCACGGCAAAAAACGTATCTCGAAAACATTTTGTCGCACGACATCACGTTTGGCACGGGGCCGGCGGGCACGGGTAAAACCTATTTGGCGGTGGCCTGTGCGGTCGATGCGCTGGAACGCGACGCGGTCAAGCGGATTATTTTGACCCGCCCCGCCGTTGAGGCGGGCGAGCGGCTGGGGTTTTTGCCAGGTGACTTGACGCAAAAGGTTGACCCGTATTTGCGGCCTTTGTACGACGCGTTGTATGATTTGATGGGCTTTGAAAAAGTCCAAAAAATGTTTGAAAAGCAAATGATTGAAATCGCGCCGCTGGCCTATATGCGCGGGCGCACGCTCAACCATGCCTTCATTATTTTGGATGAGGCGCAAAACACCACGCCTGAACAAATGAAAATGTTCTTAACCCGCATCGGCTTTGGTGCACGTGCGGTGGTGACGGGCGACCCGTCGCAGTTGGACTTGCCGCGTGGTATGAAAAGTGGTTTGACCGACGCATTGCAAACCCTCCAAAAAGTCAAAGGGATTGGTTTTTCAGAATTCACCAGTGCCGATGTGGTGCGCCATCCGTTGGTGGCGCGAATTGTGGATGCTTATGAAGCACGTGCCAAAAAGGAAGCGAAAAATGAACAATGAACGCAGATTGTGGTTGAAACTATTGGCCGCGTTGACCGTGGCTGCCCCAACTTTAGGGGCTCAAGCGATTATGGCCAAAGGCAAACAAGTGATTGTGATTGGTTCAGGTTTGGCGGGTTTGGCCGCCGCCAAAAAACTCACAAAAGCAGGGCACAGCGTGCAGGTTTTGGAAGCGCGTGAGCGCATTGGCGGGCGCACGCACACCAGTACGAAATGGGCTGATATTCCGCTCGACTTGGGTGCGTCGTGGATTCATGGCATTGAAGACAATCCGTTGACTGACTTGGCGGCGCAGGCGCAGGCGCAAACCGTGGTATCGCCGCTGGACAGTAGCCGCACGTTTTATGCACGCGACTCAGTGGTGCAAGATGATGAATACTACGAAGGCGCAGAAAAACTCATACACCAAGCGGTGCAGCGAGCGATGGGGCAATCGCAAGACCAGTCGGTGGGCAATGCGGTCGGGGCTTTGTTGCAGACCAAAGACATCAGCGCGGGCATGGCGCAGCAAATTGACTTTTTGCTCAACACCACGATTGAGCACGAATACGCAGGCTCGGTCGAGGAGCTATCGGCTAAGTATTTGGAGCAGATGGCAGAATTTGACGGCGACGACGTGGTCATGCCACAAGGTTACGCGGCGTTGGTGCAATTTTTGGCTCAAGGCTTGGCTATTTTGACCCGTCATGTGGTGCAAAAAATTGAGCACGACGAGCAAGGCGTGCGCGTGACGGCCAATGGCAAGGTGTTTAGCGCCGATGCGGTGCTGGTCACCGTGCCGCTGGGCGTGCTCAAAGCAGGCAAAATTGAGTTCGCCCCCGCGTTGCCCGCGGACAAACAACAGGCGATTGACGCGCTGAAAATGGGTGTGTTGAACAAAGTTTATCTGCGCTTTGATAAAGTTTTTTGGCAACCCAAATCAACGTGGTTGGAGTGGATGTCGCCCAAAAAAGGCCAGTGGGCCGAATGGGTCGACTTTGCCAACCTGCTGGGCAAGCCCGTTTTATTGGGCTTTAACGCCGCCGACTATGGCCGTGAGATTGAGCACAAAACTGATGCACAAATTGTGGCGCAGGCGATGGACGTGTTGCGCCAGATGTTTGGCGCGAATATACCCAACCCGATTGACCATCAAATCACCCGTTGGGCGCAAGATGAGTTCAGTTATGGCTCGTACTCGTGCAATGCGCTGGGCATGCGAAAAGACGCACGAAAAGCGCTGGCCGAGCCACTGGGCAAGCGAGTGTTTTTTGCGGGCGAAGCGACCCACAGCCAATATTTTGCCACCGCGCACGGCGCGTACATGAGTGGTTTGGATGCCGCCAAACAGATGATTTAACCTTGAAAGCACACATGAGTTCATTATCGTTAACCGTTCAATACGCTGATGCGCAACACGACTGGGTCACGCTTTTGCCGCGCCCATTGCTGCGCCGTTGGGTTAAGGCCGCCGTGCAAGTTGATGCGAGTTTGACTCTGCGTTTTGTTGATGAAGCCGAAGGGCAGAGCCTCAACCATGAGTATCGTGGTAAAGATTACCCAACCAATGTGTTGACCTTTGCCTATAACGACGAAGACGAGTTCGCTGATTTACCCGCAGAAGTTCGCGCCGAGTTGGCGCAGATGAGTGCGAATGTGGTTGAGGCCGATATTGTGCTGTGCGGCGCAGTGTTGCAGCGCGAGGCCGCCGAGCAGGGCAAAACCCTGCTCGCGCACGCCGCGCACTTGGTGGTGCATGGCGTGTTGCACGCGCAAGGGTTGGATCATATTGACGACGACGAAGCCGAAATCATGGAGCAACTCGAAGTGCAGATTTTGGCGCGGCTGGGGTTTGAAAATCCGTATGCAGAGGGTGGGCGATTGGCCGATTGAGGCTTACGCCGTCATTCCCGAGTGCTTTTAGCGGGAATCCAGCCAAACGCAAAGCGTTTGTTTGGCCTTGATAAGTCAAAGGCAAAAGGTGCGCTTCGCGCCCCACTGGATTCCCGCTAACCCCATGCGGGAATGACGAAGTGGTTTATGAGATAAGTTCAATGATATGAAAAAAAACAACTTCACCACCCATTACTTGGCGGTTTTGGCTCAGCAAGGTTATCAGCCTGACTCGGCGCAAATGGCCGCTGCGCAGCGCTTGCAAAAGTGCGAAGACGATTGGGCGGCGTTTAAGGCCAAACGCTCCAATCAGTTTTTGAAGTTTTTCACCAAACCGCAAACGCCTGTGGGCGTGTATTTGTGGGGGGGCGTTGGGCGCGGCAAAAGCGTTTTGATGGATACGTTTTACGCGCACATAAACTTGCGGCGCAAAATCCGCATTCATTTTCATGAGTTTATGTTGAGTGTGCACACTGAGTTGGCGCAGCTTAAAGGCATGTTTGACCCGCTCGATGAAGTGGCGCGGCGGGTGAGCGAACGCTATCGACTGATTTGTTTTGATGAGTTTCATGTGTCGGACATTGCCGACGCGATGATTTTGCACCGCTTGCTCGATGCCTTGGTCAAAAACGGCGTGGGCTTTATCATGACTTCAAACTACAAGCCCGATGATTTGTACCCCAACGGCTTGCACCGCGACCGCATTTTGCCCGCGATTGATTTGATTAAGCACATCACCGATGTGTGTAACGTTGATGCGGGAATTGACTACCGTCACCGCACGCTGGCGCAAGCCACGGTTTATCTCACGCCGAACGACACGCAAGCCGATGCACAAATGCAGCAATTGTTCAAAGACTTGGCGGGTCTGTCACAAGCGAGCAGCGTGCACATCAATCACCGCGACATCAAAGCGCGTGGCGTGGGCGATAAAGTGGCGTGGTTTGATTTTGATGCGCTGTGCAGCACGGCACGCTCGCAAACCGATTATTTGGCGTTAATTGCCCGTTTTCATACGATTATGGTGGCCAACGTGCCGCAATTGAGCGCGGCGATGTTTTCCAGTGCGCGGCGTTTCACGTGGCTGATTGATGTCATGTACGACCACAAAATCAAACTGTTCATCAGCGCAGCGACCGCGCCCGAACATCTGTACACCGAGGGGCAAATGGCCAACGAGTTTTTTAGAACGGTCTCGCGCTTGACTGAAATGCAGTCGCAAGAGTATTTGGCCGAGCCTGTTTTGGCAGTGAAAACGCTATGAAACGCGCTTGGCTGTTGGGGCTGCTGCTGGCTGCGTGCAATAAACACTCGGCTGCGCCAGAGGTCGCGCCCAGTGCGCTGCTTTCGGTGGAGCGGGTCAGTGCGCTGATTAAGCCTGCCATGCGTTCGGGCGAATCGGCCGATTTGTGGGCGAGCGATATTGTGCGTGCGCTGGACGCCGTCAAACAACCGACCACGCAAGACAATGTGTGCGCCGTGGTGGCGGTGATTGAGCAAGAAAGCGGCTTTAAGGCCGATCCAGCGGTGGCGGGCATACGGCAGATTTTGGCTAAAAAAATCGCCAGCATGGAGTCGAACCCCGTCATGGCTGTTGCGCTCAATCTGCGCATGGCGCAAACCGCGCAAAACGGCAAAACCTTTCGCGACAACATGAAAAATATCCACACCGAGCATGATTTTGAGGCGTGGTACAACGAATTCACCGCCGAGAAATACACGTTTTTGGGCTTGAAACTGCTCAAAAAAGACGTGAGTGACATTGTGACCACTGCAGGCTCGATGCAGGTTTCGGTTGATTACGCGCGAGATGTGGCTTCAGAGTTGAACCAGCCCAGTGGCAACATCCGTGAGCAAATTTACAGCCGTGCAGGCGGCGTATTGTATGGCACGGCGCATTTGTTGTATTATCCTGCCGACTACAGCGCGATGTATTATCGGTTTGCCGATTACAATGCAGGGCATTACGCCAGCCGCAATGCGGCGTTTCAAAAAATGCTGCTTGCATTAACGCGCGACAAAAAAATCGCCTTTGATGGTGACTTGTTGTCGTACAAAGACGGCACCGCGCAGCCTTCGCAAGTCTCACGCACGCTTATGGCTTATGCGCAAAAGCAAGGCTTAAAATGGACAGAGGCTGATGTGTTGCGCGATTTGAAGCGCGAAAAACAGGCGGATTTTGTCGAGACCACGGTTTACCAAACCATTGCCCAGTTGCATCAAAAGCAGTTTGGCAGCGTTTTGCAAGAGCAAATTCCAACCATTGTGCTGAAAAGCGATAAAATCACGCGCAAATTGACCACGCAGTGGTACGCCGACAATGTCAATCGGCGCTTTAAAAATTGTTTGGCACGTAAAATCTAGAGGAGAGAAAAATGGCCGCGATTCGATCGGCGTTGTTTATGGGGTTGGTTGTGCTGTGGACGGTGCCGTTTTCGATGCTGTGCATGCTCACCGCAGTGTTGCCATACCGCGCTCGTTATGCGTTTACCTCGATTTGGAATCGAGTGGCTATCTTTCTGGCGCGTTGGATTTTGGGCATTCGTTATGAGCTTAAAGGGCTTGAAAACCTGCCGCCCAAAAATACGGGGGCGATTGTGTTGGCCAACCATCAATCGGCGTGGGAAACGATTTTTTTACTGTACGCCTTGGGCAACCCACTGTGTTTTGTGTTCAAGCGCGAATTGCTGTTTGTGCCGTTTTTTGGCTGGGGTTTGGGTTTGCTGCGCATGGTGGCGATTGACCGCAAGTCGGGCTTAGATGCCTTTGAGCAAACCACCCAACAAGCCCGCATTCGCTTGAATGATGGCGTGTGGATGATTATGTTTCCGCAAGGCACGCGGATTGCGCCCCATGCGCCATCTAAATTCAAAACGGGCGGGGCGCGACTGGCGGTCGCCCTTGATGCACCGATTATTCCAATTGCCCACAACGCGGGTGAATGTTGGCCGAAAAAACCATGGGTCAAACGTGCTGGCAAAATTACCGTGTCGATTTTACCCATGATTAAACCCAATGGTCGCAGCATGAATGAGGTGCACGATGACATGGTCAATAGCATTCAAAGCGAAATGGCGCGTTTACCTAAGGCGCGGTAATGACCCAGCACATCAGCTTGGCTGGACGCAACATTGCCTATGAAATTGTGCGCACGAATCGGCGCAGCATTGGCATGGTGATTACCGCCAACGGCCTGCAAGTGCGCGCCCATCCTCGTGTGAGCATGGCGCAAATCGAAACGGCGTTGCAGGCTAAAGCAGCGTGGCTGGTCAAACATTTATGGGCCAGCCCTCAACGTGAGCCGCGCAAACCTGTTGTGCCCGATTTAAACCTGCGCGATGGTGACGAACTGAGCATTTTGGGGCGCAACGTGCGTGTGCGCTGGCGGGCGGATGCGCAGTTGGAGGCGCGTGAATTTTGGTTGAGCGGTGCGACTGAATTGCACTTGGCTTCGTCCAAAGTCTTGCCTGCCGCATTGGGGCAGATTTTGCTGGTTTATTTGAGCCAACGCGCTGATTTTTATGCCCAGCAATATGCTTTACACGCTCGTCAAATTTTGCTCTCCAACGCGCGTACTCGGTGGGGCTCATGCCGCTCCGACGGGCAAATTCGCATCAACAGCCGTTTGGTGTTTTTACCTGCCGAATTAGCCGATTATGTGCTCGCCCACGAATTGGCGCACACCGTTCACATGAACCACAGCCGCGACTTTTGGGCGGTGGTGGCGCGGATTTACCCTGATTATCGGCGTTGTGTGCAGGTATTGAAAGGATATTCTCTACGATAAAGCAGTAGTGTTGCGTACCAGTTCAACCGTTGGTTGTACCCCTGTTTGATTGACCAAAACTGTGCTGCTCAACACACCGTCGCGCCAAAAATGTACGGTAATGGCTTGGCCGAGTGGGTATTGGGCTAAAACCTCATCGGGGGTGGCGGTGAGTTTGAGGGTGTCAACAGCGAGCAAAATGTCATCGGGCGCGAGTTGGGCTTTTTGCGCCGCGCCGTTGTTAAATACGCGGGTGATGGCGTAGCCGCCGTCGGTTTTACTCACGCTTGCGCCCAGTTGCGCGGGGCTGTCGATGCGCTTGAGGCTGATGTTTTGCGTGGCGAGCAGTTCATCCAGCGGCAAGTCGTCGGTGCTGTGCACGGCGGATAAAAGTATCGGCTCAATCGCGGGGGCGTAGCGCGTGCAGGCGCGGACAATGTCATCCAGCGTCACGCCGTGTGGCTCTTGCGCGAAATTTTGACCAAACTCGTGCCATAAATCGCGCATCACGTCGTCCAAACTGGCACTGCTGTGTGCTTGCAAGTAAAAATCGAGCACCAGCGCGATGAGCGAGCCTTTGGCGTAGTAACTGACCACGGCGTTGGGCGTGTTGGGCGAGGTTTGGTAATATTTGCTCCATGCGTAAAAACCGCTGTCGTGCGCACTTTGCACCCGTGCGCCATCGTGGCGCAAAACGGCGTTGAGCGTGGTGTTGAGCCGTTTGAAATACTGCGCCTCGCTCAAAATCTCGGTGCGGCGCAAAATTAAATCGTCGTAATAACTGGTCACGCCTTCAAAAAACCACAGCAGCGACGTGTCGATGGTTTGCGTCAGGTCGTAGTTCACAAAAGCGGCGGGCTTGATGCGTTTGACGTTCCACGCGTGAAAATATTCGTGGCTGCACAGCCCCAAAAAGGTCAAATAATCATCGCGTCGCTCGATTTCATCCAAATGCGTGGGCAAATCTTGCCGACGGCACAGCAAGGCGGTTGAATCGCGGTGCTCCAAGCCGCCATAGCCCTCGCCCCGCGCATCGACCATAAATAAATACCGCGCAAACGGCGCAACCCCGCCAAATAACTCAATCTGCGCCGCACAAATGCGCTCTAAATCCGCCACCAACAACTGCCCCGCCAAATGCGGCACATGCCCCGCAATCGCCACCTCGTGCGGTGTATTGGCGACATTAAACGTCAGCCATGTCAAGCAACCCATGCGCACAGGATGGTCGACTAATTCATCATAATTCGCTGCCACATAATCGCCAAACCCACGCGACGCGGTGCTCGGCGCAGCAGGCAAGGTGCTCGCCACCTGCCAATCGGCCTGCGCCTCGGGCGCAACCAGCGTCACGCGGTGCGGCGCATCGGCCAAACACGGCGCAGACAAAAACAGCGACGTGCCGTTAAAAAAACCACCCGTGCTGTCCAAAAACGCCGTGCGCACCGACGTGTCGTGCGCGTAAACCTCGTAATCAATCGTCACCGAACCGTGGCAATTGACCCGCCACGACGACTGCGTCAGCGGCGTGAGCTGCGCGTCGTTGGACTCAATCCGCACCACATGCCGCGCAAAATCGCGCAACATATAACTGCCCGTAATCCAAGTCGGCAAATACAACTCAAACTCAGCGGGGCAAGCCGCAATCTGCAAACGAATCGCAAAAACATTGCGGGCCATCAAAGGGGTAACGGTGTAGTGGAGGGTGGGGTTCATTTTTGCATTCAAAAGAGGGTTTCGCGTATCATGGCGGATGATTTTCCAGTCCTGACAGGATGCACGCCCAAAATGACCATACACACCGAAGACTCGCGAGTCAAAATCCCTGCAATTTTACATTTAATGCGCTTGGGCAATGATTATTTGTCGCTTAAAAATGCGCAATGGGACGTTGCCACCGATGTTTTTTGTGTTGCGTTGCAAAAAATCAACACAGGACGATATTCAAAGCTTGCAGGTTAATGATGTGCTTTAATGCTTGCTAAAGCCAAAATGACCAGTAACAAAACAGTGCCTATTTAAGGGAGTATCCATGAAATTAGCCCAGTTAAAGATAAAGAATTTCCGAAATTTTGCCGATGTAACCATCGACATTGCAAATAAAAATCTCATTTTCGGCATGAACGATGTGGGTAAGTCCAACATGATGCATGCCCTGCGTATGTTGTTTGATCCTCGTGTCCGTAATCAAGAAATATTAGATTCTGATTTTCATGCTTATAACACCGTAGATGAAATTATCATCGAATGCTGCTTTGATACCAGTGAGGACGATGCTGATACAAATAAATTAAGAGCATCGGCAGGTGAAGCAATTGATGCTGATGGCTCAGCATTTTACGTTCAATTGAGTATCAAGCAAGAATTAAATGAAGACAAACTATTGACACTGCTGTGGGGGAGCAATCCCGAAACACTGATGCCGATACCCAGCTATGGCGTCAGTAAAACTATTTTGGACAAATTGTTTCGTTGTGTTTACATTCCATCAGGCATTGAGTTGGAGCGTACATTTTCTGAACTTAAAAAGGAGTTGCTGTCCGATGACTCAAAAAATTGGAGGCAACAAGACAGTGGTGCGTTGCAAAAAATCGAAGGACTTACTGAACAAATTAATCAACAAATTAAAGAATTACCCTCTGTTGATGCCATACAATCGGCGATTAACAGTAGTTTAAAAATATTTGACGAGCAATACGAAATCGAAATCGCTTCAGAGCAAAGCGTTGGCGGTATTCACAATCACTTGGCTCTTTATGGTAAAGCACCAAATGAAGGCAATGCAAAACTGTATCCAACATCAGGTGATGGTCGCAAAAAAAAGCTTATGTATGCGATGATTACGCATTTATTGACGCAATCATCAGATCCGCAGCGGCAACGTGAGATTCCGTTGCTATTAATAGAGGAGCCTGAAAACCATTTGTTTTTATCTGCGCAGGTCGATTTGTCATTGGCTTTGTTTGGTGAGAAAAGCCCGATTTCCTATGTGTTTTTAACCACGCACTCACCACAACTTTTTTATCATATTTCTGACTCCGCACAATTGATTCGGCTGTATTCAAAATCACACACAACGAACTCTCAGTCGGCAGTGGCGCAGCTTTCAAGCGCTTACCCAAGCATGAAGCAAAAGTTATTAGAAAACTTGGCGCACTGTTTGTTTGTCGATAGGGTGTTGCTGGTGGAAGGCCCTTCTGAAAAACTTTTGTTTGATTATTTATTAGATGAGAAGCTCAAAAACAATCAAAACCTGCGCCAACGCATTTATGTCATGCATGTAATGGGCGCGCACTTCAAAGAGTACTGGACTATTTTGCGCGGTTTAGGTATTGAAGTTATGGTAAAAACTGATAATGATATAAAAGCCAATAACAATGATACGTTCAGTTATATTGGGCTTAACCGCTGCATTGAGTTGCTCAATTTAGTGATTCCAAGCACTGAGACACCAGTATTTTTGCTAGATTCTAAGCCAAAATCAGAACTTAATGACATTACCAAAATTAATATATATGAAAATAATGCACAAGCAGACAACAATTTTGTTTCAAGATTTGAAAGTCATCATATTTATCTATCAAAAATTGATTTAGAAAATGACCTAGCAGAAGTTCTGCAAAAAGACCCGAAGTGGGTTGAAAAGTTGCAAAACAAAAAATGGCACAATATGTACGAAGCCATTGTCAATGGTGAGTTTGCTCAGCAAATCGACAACATTTTTGATTCACCGTTATTCAAGTGTTTGGCGGAGATCAGTCGTGATTAAAGCTTTTGAATGGACTTCTGAACAAGTGGCTATTTTTGAACCTGCCAAATGGGGGAATGCCATTATTTCGGCGTGCGCAGGATCGGGAAAGTCGACAACGATTATTGAGCGTTGTGTTCGACACACTGCGCGGATACAGCCTTGGCAATCGATTGCGCTGATATCATTTACCAATAAATCGGCTCAAGATTTACGCAATAAATTGCAGGCTAAAGGCGGCGTGCATTCGCAAATTGAATCTTCGACCTTTCATGTTTTTTTAAAAAGGCACGTGTTAGGCTTTGATGAGCGGTTTCGGGGGCGAAAATTACCGTTTACGTATTCGAACAAACAAAGCAGCTTAGATAATTGGCTCGCATACTTTGTACAGAATGGAAAAATTCCATTTGCAGCTCAGGCCAATGATGATTTCCTTTTTGAACATGCTTTATCACTCATCAAAAGCAAACCGCAGCTCAGAAGATATTTACAAGCCAAGTTTCATGCGGTTTATATTGATGAAGCACAAGACAATAACCATTGGCAATACGATATTGTTGATGAATTGATGGGGCTTGGGCTTGAGTGCGTGCTGATTGGTGATTCAAGTCAAACTATTTTTGGGTTTCGAGGTGCAGATCCAGACAAATTTAATGCTTTGAGTAATGACCAACGATTTATCCAGTCTGGTGGGGTTTTTCACCTCTTAAAAAATCATAGGTGCAATGCGCGAATTGATTTTTGGGCAAATCAAACGGATTTGCCCATGCAGGGTGATTATGATGAAAACACAAAACATGGTGTATTTCGTTGTCCGATTGACTTTTTGGAAAATAAAAGCGCAGACCATGAAAGATTAAAAACGGAAGGATTCGCTGTTCTTGTGCAGAGCAATAGACAGCTTGAATCTTTGCCCGCTCATATTAAAGTGGTTAAAACGCCTGAGTTAGTTGAACAATCTGATAATCCTGAGTTAACTGCTAATCTTTATCGCTTGGCTCTTTTGGGGCAGAAATTTAGCGAGTATCATTTTTATGATGCAGTTTATACCGACGAAACAACCCCTGTGTCATTTATATCAAAATTACGAGTCTTTAATCAGAACCCAAACGCGCAGACTTTGCAGGCTCTCAATAGCGTTTTTCCCGTTTTACGAAGTGAGCAAATTGATAATTTCATTGAGTCGCTGAAAGATGAGGAGGTGACTGGTTTTTTCAGACATAACCCACTGTGTGATCAAATCGCCATGACCATACACAGTGCTAAAGGTTTGGAGTTTAATAATGTATTTGTTTATGCCAATGACTTTTTAAAGCTCAATAATCAAAATATTAAGCGCTTACATTATGTTGCATTTACCCGTGCTAAAAATCGTTTGATTGTTTTGAATTGATATTTGAGTTGTAAGGCATACCGTTATTCGCCTAATCGCATGAATTAGAAACTCAAATCAAACACCAACTGGTAGGACTGAACTATGAACCACCCCAATAACGAACTCATGATTTATCAAACCGAAACAGGCGCGTTAGAAGTGCGCTTGGATGGCGGGCAAGATACGGTATGGCTTAGTCAAAAACAAATGGCCATGTTGTTTGAAACGACGCCTGAAAATATTTTGATGCATATTAAAAACATCATCAAAGACCAAGAACTGGATGACGTTTCAACTACTAAGGATTTCTTAGCAGTTCAAATGGAAGGGGCGCGGCAGGTTAAGCGCAACATCAAACATTACAATTTGGACATGATTTTATCGGTCGGCTACCGAGTCAGCTCTAAACGCGCGGTGGGTTTTCGCCAATGGGCCACCCGTACCTTGCGCACGCACCTCACCCAAGGCTACACGCTCAACCAGCAACGTTTGCAGCACAACACACAAGCCTTTGCTGCCGCATTGGCACTGGTGCAAAAAGCCGCCGCATCGCCCGAACTCTCATCCGACATGGGGCGCGGTTTGGTGGATGTTTTGGCGCGTTATGCGCACACGTTTTTGTTGTTGCAACAATACGATGAAGGTTTGCTTGACGAGCCAGCCGCGCAAGCAGGCGGCAGTTTGCCCAGTTTGAGTGAGACCCGTGCCGCCTTGGCGCGGCTCAAAAGCGAGTTGATTGGCCGAGGCGAAGCCACAGAGTTGTTTGCATTGGAGCGTGGCGACGGCTTGGCTGCATTGTTGGGCAACTTGGCGCAAAGCGTTTTTGGCGAGCCTGCTTATCCGAGCATTGAGAGCAAAGCCGCGCATTTATTGTATTTTGTGGTCAAAAACCATCCATTTACCGACGGCAACAAACGCAGCGGCGCGTTTTTATTCATCGATTTTTTGAATCAAAACCGCCGCTTGTTGGATGCCAACAATGTCCCTGTGATTAACGATGTCGGATTGGCGGCTTAACCCCTGCTTCTCGTAAGACATCACGTTTATTTTTTAAGAAAGAACCCATGAACACTATAATCCTCGACACCTTTGATGCGGTGGCCCGCATCACGCTGAACCGCCCTGAGCAGCTTAACGCGCTTAATGATGAACTGATGGATGAGCTGGGCGCGGCTTTGCTGCGTTTGGATGCTGATCCGAGCATTGCCGTCATCATCATTACAGGCTCTGATAAAGCCTTTGCGGCGGGGGCGGACATTAAGGCAATGGCGGCGTTGGATTTTGAAACCGCCTACACGCAAAATTTCATCAGCCGCAACTGGGACACGGTGGCGCAGATTCGCAAGCCGATTATCGCTGCTGTGGCGGGCTTTGCGCTCGGTGGTGGTTGCGAGTTGGCGTTGGCGTGCGATACCATCATTGCCGCTGACAACGCGCAGTTTGGCCAGCCTGAAATCAAATTGGGCATCATCCCTGGTGCGGGCGGCACGCAACGCTTGACCCGTGCGATTGGCAAGGCCAAGGCGATGGACATGATTTTGACAGGGCGCATGATGGATGCTGCTGAGGCCGAGCGAGCGGGACTGGTGGCGCGAGTGGTGCCGTTGTCTGACTTGCGGGATGAAGCCCTCAAAATGGCGCAAACCATGGCGCGGTACGGCCGTGTCTCGACGCTGATGGCGAAAGAGGCCGTTAATGCGGCGTTTGAACAAAACTTAGCCGCAGGTTTGCAGTTTGAACGCCGCGCGTTCCACAGTTTATTTGCCACCGCAGACCAAAAAGAAGGCATGGCGGCGTTTGTTGAAAAACGCAAAGCGGTGTTTAAGTAAACCGTTCGCCATGCCGTGTTTGGGGGATTGCGGGTCAGGCCCGCAATGACGGGTGGGGCGGCGTTTTAAGTCAACCCATCCCATCCGTCATGCCGTGCTTGACACGGCATCTCCTTGTTTGGGAAATCGTTTAAAGAGAACTTATGAGACATGTCATTTTAGATACCGAAACCACAGGGCTAGACCCTGCGACAGGCCACAAACTGGTTGAGGTCGGTTGTGTGGAAATGATTAACCGTCAATTGACGGGTCGGCATTTTCACCATTACCTTAATCCACAACGCGAGTCGGACGAGGGCGCGTTGGCGGTGCACGGTTTGACGACTGAATTCTTGCGCGACAAGCCATTGTTTAAAGAAATTGCGACAGATTTAATCGAATTTGTGCGTGGCGCGACGGTGCTGATTCACAATGCATCGTTTGACACCAAGTTCATCAATGCCGAGTTGGCCTTGCTCAATTTACCGCCGATGAACGAGGTGTGCGAGATTGAAGACACGCTGCGCATGGCGAAAAACATGTTCCCTGGTAAGCGCAACAACTTAGACGCGCTGTGTGAGCGGCTTGGCGTGAGTAACGCGCATCGGGTGTTGCACGGCGCGTTGCTTGACGCCGAAATTTTGGCCGAAGTGTATTTGGCCATGACCCGTGGCCAAGAAACGCTGGCGATGGACGTGGATGTGAGCGTCAACGCCAGCGGCGGCGCACCGATTGATGTGCGCAGCCTTGACTTGCCGCTGATTGAAGTGAGCGCGGATGACGCCGCCGCGCACGAGGAGGTTTTGGCCATGTTGGGCAAAAAAAGCAAAAAGAGCGTGCTTTGGTCGATGGATTAACTTACAGAGCCAAAGCCAAGCCCAACGGGACAAAAATCAGAGACATGAGGTTACCCAGCAAGACAATGGCCGCCACTTTGTTGGGTTGTTGGTTGTACGCATCGGCCAAAATATACGAAAAAACCCCAGGTGGCAAACTGGCGAACAGCAGAAGTGAGCTCATTTGCGCGTTGTTGATGGGGATGAAGCGATAGTGCAACAAAATATAAGCAAACAGTAAACTGCTCAATGGGCAAACCATGCCGCCAATCAAACCGATTTTGGCTTCTTTGAATTCGACATCCATCAGGCGCACGCCCAGTGAAATCATCATCATGGTGATGCAGGTGTGGCTCATGAAGGTGAGGGTGTGTTGAATCGGTTCGGGTACGGGGATGCGCAAGAGCGCGAAAACGAGGCCGAATGCCATGGCGCCGACAATCGGAGTTTTGAGCAATTGCCATGACATTTTGCCGCCTGATAAAATCCATGCGCCAAGTGTGAAATACAACACGTTGCACAACACAAACAAAACCGTG
Source organism: Formosimonas sp. (assembly GCA_051650085.1). GTDB lineage: Bacteria > Pseudomonadota > Gammaproteobacteria > Burkholderiales > Burkholderiaceae > Hydromonas. The sequence continues at coordinate 78,129 of JBOFII010000021.1, read as the reverse complement.
GCTTGCGCAAAGCCAAGTTGCCCAAAGGCAAATAAGGCCAGTGGCAGACCCATGTTGCCGCAGTTGTTGTACATCATCGGCGGGACAAAGGTTTTGATGCTAAAACCCATGAACCGCGCGACGATGAACCCAATCAAAATGCTGCCCGCAATCACCCACAAACCCGCTAAAAACAGCGGCCAGTTGGTGTAAATGTCAAACTCTTTGGCACTCATGGCCGAAAAAATCATCAGCGGCGTGAGTAGACCGCCGATGACTTGATTGACCGAGACCATCTCTTGCCGTGCGCTGTGTGGGCGCAGGCGAGCATAAATGTAGCCGCACAGCACCATGCCCAAAACGGGCGCGATGATGCTGGCTATTTTGAGAAAAAGTTCAAACATGTTTATGGCGCATTTTTGCGTTCAATCCATTGCAGATAAGCAGCGTATAGGCGTTGATTGCTGGCCGAAAGTACCTTGCTCTTGATGAGGTTTCTGGCTACTTCGCTGATTTCGCGTTCGGCTTTGGCTGAACCGATTTTAAGTGCGCTTAAAAAATAGGCGTTGGCTTTGTCGACATCGCCCAATAAAGCGTAATTTTCAGCCAAATGTACGGTGTTGACGGTAATTGGGTAGTCATAGGTGTTGGTAGAGCCTGTTTTGGCGGCTTCTTTGCAACTTTTATCGGAGGCTTCAAAGTATTCACGCGACTGCTCGATTTTGCCTGAGCGCATGAGCAAATAGCCTTTGCTGTTGGTGGCGTAGCAGTCGTTGGGGCTGATGAGTAGTGCTTCGTCGAGCAAACGCAAGCCTTGTTTATAGTTTTGCCGTTCAATGCCAAGGCTATAACCGATGCTGTTCAGCTGCATGCTGTTTTGCTCATCGCTGGCGGTGTTGGCGGCAAGGTCAAGCGTTTTTTGGGCTGCTTTACTATTAAAATCCGATTTTTTGTCGTCAATAAGGTTGCTCACATGGGCGTACAGGAGCTGTTTTTTTTGCTTTTTACTCATCAACACCGAAGATGAACCCGACTCGTAGGCCGCTAAAAATTTTTCGCTGTCAGAGTTGAGCAGTGGGCTAATGTCGGTGCGGGCTTGGGCGCAACTGGCATTGGTTTGGCGTTCAAACATCAGTGCATTTTTGTACCACAGTTGGGCATCATCCATGAAATAAGCATGACTGTCCCCTTTGGCATTGGCGTGAGCACATAAGGCTTGATGGCTCACAGGGTTGTAAATGATATAAGGAACACTGGCTTTGCCCGCTTGTTCAATTTGTGCTTCTTTAAGATTAACCAAAAGCAGCTCTTTGCCTGTCCCTTCGGCTTGTACCAAAATATCGGGCTGACGTGAGGTTGCTTGAGTTTTACCATTGGCATCGGTGTAAGCTATTCCTTTGACCTTTTCGCCTTTGAGTACCATGAAATACGGCGTGTGCGGCAAAGGCTTTTGAGTGGCGGGGTCTAATAAAATGTGTGCGGATGGCTTGGCCAGAGCCGTTGTGGCGGCAAATAATGTGGCTAAAATAAAAAAAGAAGAGCGGACGTTCATCATAACTCCAAAGATAAAGATAAGACATAATACCGAAAACTTCACTCAAACAGGCCAATATGAAACTAAATTTTGACAATCAATTGACTCGTGAACTGCCGCGCGACCCACAAACAGGCGGCGCACCGCGTCAAGTGCATGGCGCGTGTTGGTCGGCCGTGCAACCTACGCCCGTGGCGCAGCCTCAACTTTTAGCGCATTCGTCCGATGTCGCCACCGCGCTGGGTTTGAGTGAATCTGACGTGCGCAGCGATGAGTTTGCGCAGGTGTTTGCGGGCAATCGGTTGTTGGACGGCATGCAGCCGTACGCCACTTGCTACGGCGGCCATCAATTCGGCCATTGGGCGGGGCAATTGGGCGATGGGCGAGCGATTTCACTCGGTGAAGTGCTGCACAACGGCCAGCGCATGGAGTTGCAACTCAAAGGCGCCGGCCCCACGCCATACTCGCGCACCGCCGATGGCAGAGCCGTGCTGCGCTCGTCGATTCGCGAGTTTTTGTGCTCTGAGGCCATGCATCACCTTGGCGTGCCGACCACTCGTGCATTGAGTTTAATCGCCACGGGCGATGCGGTAGTGCGCGACATGTTTTATGACGGCAACGCGCAGGCCGAGGCGGGCGCGATTGTCTGCCGCGTCGCCCAATCGTTCACCCGTTTTGGGCAGTTTGAGTTATTCGCCCAACGTGGTGACACTGACCTTTTGCGCCAACTGGTCGATTTCACCTTGCGGCGCGATTACCCGCAAGTTGATGGTGACTTTGCCGCGTGGTTCAAACTTGTCTGTGAGCGCACCGCGCATCTGATGGTCGAATGGCTGCGCGTTGGCTTTGTGCACGGGGTGATGAACACCGACAATATGTCGATTATGGGATTGACCATCGACTACGGGCCATATGGCTGGATGGACAACCTTGATTTTGGCTGGACGCCCAACACCACCGACGCTGCGCACAAGCGCTACGCTTTTGGCCGCCAAGCGGGCGTGGCGCGCTGGAATTTGCACCAACTGGCGCAAAGTTTAATCAGCGTCGCGCCGTCGCAAAACGCCTTGCTCGACGGATTGGCACATTTTGACGCAGTTTACCAGCAACAATTGCAAACCACTTTGGCCGCCAAACTGGGTTTTTTGGCGTGGCAAGACAGCGACATGACGCTGGTCAACGACTTATTCGCATGGATGCAACGCTACACGGTCGATTACACCGAACTGTTTCGCAGCTTGGCCAATGGCAGCGACTTGAGTGCGGCGTTTTATGAGCCTTTAACGCCAGAGGCGCAAGCCGAAGTCAATCAGTGGCTGCAACGCTACCAAACGCGGCTTGATGCGCAAAACGACAGCGGAGCATTGCGCCGCCAGCGCATGAACGCCGTCAATCCACGCTTTGTTTTGCGCAATTATTTGAGTCAATTGGCGATAGATGCCGCCGAGCAAGGCGACTTAAAACCATTGCACGACCTGCAACGCGCCTTGCTCAACCCGTATGACGAGCAGTCAGATTTGCAACATTTATACGCCAAACGCCCCGATTGGGCGAAAAGTCGAGCGGGTTGCTCGATGTTGTCATGTAGTTCTTAATCCAAAAGGAGTTTTTATGGGTACTCTTAAAATCCCCGCCACCTACATGCGTGGTGGCACGAGTAAAGGCGTTTTTTTCAATGCGGCCGATTTGCCTGCGGCGGGTGCGGCGCGGGATGCGGTTTTGCTGCGGGTGTTGGGCAGTCCTGACCCGTACGGTAAGCAGATGGATGGCATGGGCGGTGGCAGTTCATCAACCAGCAAGGCGGTGATTTTGAGCAAAAGCACGCGGGCGAATCACGATGTGGATTATTGGTTTGCGCAGGTGAGTGTGGGCGCGGCGTTGGTCGATTGGTCGGGCAATTGCGGCAATTTGTCGGCGGCAGTCGGGGCGTTTGCGATTCATGTGGGGCTGATGGATGCGCCTGCCGATGGGGTGTGCTCGGTGCGGATTTGGCAGGCCAATATCGGTAAAACCATTGTGGCGCATGTGCCGATGTGCGGTGGTTTGGTACAAGAGGCGGGCGACTTTGAACTCGATGGCGTGACGTTTCCATCGGCTGAGGTGGTTTTAGAGTTTATCAGCCCAGCGGCGGAAGGCGCGTTGTTTCCAACGGGGCGGCTGGTCGATGAGTTGGATGTGCCGCAGGTGGGGTGTTTGCCCGCGACGCTCATCAATGCGGGGATTCCGACCGTGTTTGTGAACGCGACGGATGTCGGCTGCACGGGGGTTGAGTTGCAAGATACGGTGAATGGCGACGCCGCCTTGTTGGCTAAGTTTGAACTAATTCGCGCCCATGCCGCGCTCAAAATGGGGTTTATTGCGCATTTAGATGAGGCCAAAACGCGCCAACACACGCCTAAAATTGCCTTTGTCGCGCCGCCAGCGGACTATGTGGCGGCCAGCGGCAAACCTGTTGCGGCGGGCGAGATTGATGTGTTGGTGCGGGCACTGTCAATGGGGCAGTTGCACCACGCCATGATGGGCACGGCTGCGGTGGCCATTGGCACGGCGGCGGCAATTGAAGGGACGCTGGTCAGTCGTGCGGCGGGTGGTGCGCGTGAAGGGGTGCGTTTTGGTCATCCGTCAGGCACGCTGCGCGTGGGGGCGCAAGCGGCGTGTGCGGCGGGCGAGTGGGTGGTGAGCAAAGCGGTGATGAGCCGCAGTGCTCGTGTGCTGATGAGTGGCTGGGTGCATGTGCCCAGCGGGGTTATTTGACGCCCGTACTGCCAAAGCCGCCTGCGCCACGCTCGGTGGCGGCAAAGTCGTCCACCAAATTGAAGGTGGCTTGAATCACAGGCACGACAACCAGTTGCGCAATGCGTTCCAGCGGCTCAATCGTGAAGGCGGTTTGGCCGCGGTTCCATGTCGAAATCATGATTTCGCCTTGATAGTCTGAATCAATCAAACCGACCAAATTACCCAAAACAATGCCGTGTTTGTGCCCCAAACCACTGCGTGGCAAAATCATGGCGGCGGTGTGGTGGTTGCTCAAATGAATCGCCAAACCTGTTGGAATCAGGACGGTTTGCCCCGCTTCAAGCGTGATGGGCGCGTCAATCGCAGCGCGTAAATCCAAGCCCGCGCTGCCTGCCGTGGCATAAGCGGGCAGCTGGTCTTTCATCATTGGGTTGACGATTTTGATGTCAATGTGCATGTCAGTCTCCTAGAGTCGTTGAGCGATGTGTTGAATGAGTTGGTGCGCCAGTTGGGCTTTGGGCATGAGCGGCAGGGCGTGCTCGCCTGCCTCGTCGATTAAAATCACTTGGTTGTCGCTTGCGCCAAAAGTGGCCGGGCCATGGTTGGCAATGAGCAGGGGAATGCCTTTTTTGCGTCGCTTGGCTTGGCCGTATTCGGCCACGTGCTCGGTTTCGGCGGCAAAACCGACGCAATACGGCGCGTTGGGCAGTTGCGCAACGGTGTGCAAAATATCTGGGTTTTGCGTGAATTGCAGGGTCGGTACGTCAGAATCATTTTGTTTTTTGATTTTGTGGCTCGCCACTTGCGCCACGCGCCAATCGGCCACGGCGGCGACGGCGATAAATACATCGGCTTGGCTGGCGTGTTGCAGACAGGCGTCGAGCATGTTGTGCGCCGATTCGACGTTGATGCGCTGCACGCCAAACGGTGTGGCAAGGGCGGTGGGGCCTGAAATCAGAGTCACTTGCGCTCCCGCGCAAGCTGCCGCATGCGCCAGCGCATAACCCATTTTGCCGCTGGAGCGATTGGTGATGCCGCGCACGGGGTCAATCGCTTCAAAGGTCGGGCCTGCGGTGATGAGGACTTTTTTACCCGCCAAAGTTTGCGCGACGAACAAAGATTCAAGCGCGGCCACCAAGTCAAGCGGCTCAAGCATTCGCCCTTGACCGACTTCTCCGCAGGCTTGCTCGCCCGCTGCAGGCCCTAAAATCCGCACGCCATCGGCACGCAGTTGCGCCATGTTGCGCACGGTGGCAGGGTTGTGCCACATTTGTACGTTCATGGCGGGGGCAATCGCCAGCGGGCAGGTGGTAGGGTCGCGGGCGAGCGCGAGGTTGGTCAGTAAATCATCGGCCAAGCCATGGGCGATTTTGGCTGCGACATTGGCGGTGCATGGCGCAATCAGCAGCGCATCGGCCTCGCGGGTGAGGTTGATGTGCGTAATGCTCGATGAGTCCGCCGAGCGGCTGGCCCATAAATCATCGTAAACAGGCTGGTTGGTCAAGGCCGCAAAGGTCAACGGCGTGATGAACTCTTGCGCCCCCGCCGTCATCACCGTGGTGACGCGCGCACCTTGTTTGATGAGCAGCCGCGCCAAATCAGCGCTTTTATACGCCGCCACGCCGCCTGTCACGCCCAAAATAATGTGTTTATGTTGCAACATTTTTTGACTCCAATTGGTCAATCACTTTAAAGCACAAAATCCCGCCGATAACGCCAAAAATCACCACGCCCAAGCCGTAACCCGCCAAAACGCCCGTTGCGCCAAAGTAATGCGAGCCGAGCCAAACAAACGGAATCACGCCCAGCGTGGAGCGACCCCAGTTGAGCATGGTCGAGTAAAAAGCATAACCCAAGTTGTTGAACGCTGCATTGGCGACAAATAAAGTGCCGTTGAATAAAAAACTCGCCGAGACCACCACGCAGAAAAACACAATCAAATCATGGGCTTGGCCTTGTGCGCCAAAGGCTTGCGCAATGTAATGACGTGCCAGTGACAAAATCGCCCACATGCACAATACGTAAATTAGCGTGACTTTGAGGCTGTCGCGCACGGTTGAGCGAATGCGCCCGTATTGCTTTGCGCCTAAATTTTGCCCAATAATCGGCCCGATGGCCCCTGACAAGGCAAAAATCACCCCAAACGCCACGGGAATCAAACGACCAATCACCGACCACGCCGCCACCGCCGCATCGCCATAGCCCGCCATCGCCTCGGTCACAAAGGTGTTGCCGACAGGCGTGGCCACTTGGGTTAAAACCGCAGGCATGGCAATCGCAAAATAAGCGGGCAGTTCAGCTTTGACAAGGCTGGCGCTGGGCCGTTTGAACAACTGATGCACGCGAATCAAACCGTGAAAACCAATGGTCAGCATAGTCAAACGCGCCACCGAAGTGGCAATCGCCGCACCGTCCAAACCTAAATTAAAGCCAAAAATCAAAATCGGGTCGAGCACCGCCGTGCAAGCCGCCGCACCGAGTGTGACATACATGGCGCGTTTGGCATCGCCCACCGCCCGCAGCAAGGCCGACATGCACATGCCAATCGCCACAATTGGCACCGACGGCAAGACAAAATGCATAAACCGCACCGCCAAATCAGCGGTTTGCCCCGTCGCGCCAATCATTTTGACCATCGGCAGCAAAAAAGGGTAAAACAGCAGGGTCAACAACGTCATAATGCCGCCCATAATCAGCAGCGACGCGCCCGCCAACTCTTGCGCATAAGCGCGATTGCCCGAACCCAAGGCTCGCGAGACCAACGCTGTGGCGGCAATCGACAACCCAATCGCAATGGACGTGTGAAAAAACAACAACGTGCCCGCATAACCGACCGCCGCCGCCAATTCGGCCTGACCCAAGCGTGAAATGTAAAATAAATTGAGTGCATCAACGATAAAAACCGCCACCAAGCCAATCGAGCCTGAAGCGGTCATGTTGATGACGTGGCGCAGCGTCGAGCCAGTCACAAATTTAGGGGCACTGCTCATGATTTTTTCTTAGAGAATTCATCGACCAGCAAAATCGCCACGCCGATAAAAATCGCCGAATCGGCAATATTAAACGCAGGCCAATGGTGGTTTTGTACATAAAAGTCCAAAAAATCCACCACTTTACCAATCCGCACGCGGTCGATTAAATTGCCAATTGCTCCGCTCAAAATAAACGCCAAACCCAAACAAAGCCGAGGCAAATGGCGGCTTTTGCGCATGTAAATGATGATAAAAATTGACGCAGCGGTTGAGAGCGCGGTAAAAAACCAGCGTTGCCAGCCATCGTGGCTGGCCAAAAAACTAAACGCGGCACCTGGGTTGTACACCAAACCGAGGTTGAAAAACGAAGTGACGGGTTTGAACTCAAACTCCGCGAAATTGGCTTCAATCGCCAGCTTGCTGGCTTGGTCGATGATGATGAGAATGAAGGTGAGTAAAAAATATGGGGTGAGTTTTTTTTGCATAATTTTGGATGGTTAGGTCATGCCGCGCGTAGCGATTTTGTCGCGTGCGGCATCTCCTCATTTAGGAGATTGCGGGTCAAGCCCGCAATGACGATGATTAAAATAAATTGCCAATACAACGCGCACACAACGTCGGATGCGCTGCATTCGCGCCCACATCAACCGTCACATGCCAGCACCGTTCGCATTTGTGGCCTTGTGCCACATCGACGTGCACCGAAATTTGCTCGCCCGTCGAGACTTGCGCGGCTGAAGTGATGAGGACAAAACGCAAGTCCTCACCCAAGTCGTGCAGCAGGGCGGCATCAGCGGCAGGGGCGACAATGGTCACCGCCGCTTGCAACGCCGAGCCGATTTGGTTGGCGGTGCGTGCGTCTTCGAGGGCTTTGTTCACGTCGTCGCGCAATTCGCGGATGCGCGACCAGCGCGTGATGAGCGCGTCGGCTTGAGCGGGCGCGGGAATGTTGTGGTACAACTCAACAAAAATCGTCTCGTCGCTTGAGCAGCGGTTGAGCACAGGCCACGCTTCTTCGGCGGTGAAACTCAAAATCGGTGCCATCACGCGCAGCAAACTTTGTGCAATATGCCATAGCGCGGTTTGTGCGGCGCGGCGAGCGGGGGCGTTGGCCGCGCTGGTGTACAAGCGGTCTTTGATGATGTCTAAGTAAAAGCCGCCCAAGTCTTCGGAGCAGAAATTTTGCAGTTTGGCGACCAATGGGTGAAACTCGTATTTTTCGGCCAAGGCGAGCACGTCGGCTTGCCAGTTGGCGGTCAGGGCGAGCATGTATTGGTCGATGTCTTGCAACTCATCGGTTGGCAACAGTTGCGTGGTCGCATCAAAATCGGTCAAATTGGCGAGCAAAAAGCGCAGCGTGTTGCGCACGCGGCGATAGCCTTCGGAGACACGTTTCAAAATTTCGTCCGAAATCGACAATTCGCCCGAATAATCGGTTGAGGCAACCCACAAACGGATGATTTCCGCGCCCATTTTGTTGGCCACTTCTTGCGGCACGACAATATTGCCTTCGGATTTACTCATTTTGCGGCCCGCGCCATCGACGGCGAAACCATGCGTGAGCAGGGCTTTGTACGGGGCGCGGCCATCGAGCATGCAGCCTGTTAACAGTGACGAGTGAAACCAGCCACGGTGTTGGTCTGAGCCTTCAAGGTACAAATCGGCAGGCCATGCCAAGTCGGCGGCGTGCGAGCCGCGCAACACATGAAAATGCGTTGTGCCTGAGTCAAACCACACGTCCAGTGTGTCTTTGTTTTTGACATAATCCGCTGCATCTGCGCCAAGGAATTCGTTAATGTCCAAGGTTTGCCACGCTTCAATGCCGCTGGCTTCGACCAATTGCGCGATTTTTTCGAGTAGTTCTGGCGTGTTGGGGTGGAGTTGGCCTGTTGCTTTGTGCAAGAAAAACGGCATCGGCACGCCCCATTGGCGTTGGCGTGAGAGCGTCCAATCGGGGCGGTTGGCAATCATGCTGTGCAAACGCGCTTTGCCCCACGCGGGGAAAAACTCGGTGGCTTCTACGCCCGCCAAGGCGCGTTCGCGCAGGCTGCTGCCATCAACTGCGTTGTCCATTGAGGCAAACCATTGCGTGGTGGCGCGGAAAATCAGCGGGGTTTTGTGTCGCCAGCAGTGCATGTAGCTGTGGTCGTATTGAACGACTTTGAACAACGCGCCGACTTCGGTTAATTTTTCAACAATCCGTGGATTGGCCTTCCAAATGTGCATGCCACCAAAGTCGGGCAAGTCGGCCGCATAAACGCCATTGCCCATGACGGGGGTTAAAATGTCGTCGTTGGCGACGCCATTGGCGCGGCATGAGGCAAAGTCTTCCACGCCGTACGCAGGTGCGGAATGCACGATGCCCGTGCCCGCGTCGGTGGTGACGTAGTCGCCCAAGTAAATCGGTGACAAACGTGCGTATAGCGGGTGTTTGAACGCGATTTTATCCAGCGCAGCACCTTGGCAGGTGGCGACGATTTTGCCGTTCAATTCGTAGCGCGTCAGAGTGGCTTCAACCAAGTCGGTCGCCAAAATCAATTGGCTGCCGTTGTCCAGCTCAACCAAAGCGTATGACACTTCTGGATGCACGTTCAAAGCCTGATTGGCGGGAATTGTCCACGGCGTGGTCGTCCAAATCACGATGTGGCCGATTGCGGCAATTGGTGCATTGAAGGCGTGGGCGAGTTGGTCGTGCTGGGCAAACTCAAAACCCACGTCAATTGCCAAGTCGACTTTGTTTTGATATTCGACTTCTGCCTCGGCCAGTGCCGATTCGCAGTCAAAGCACCAGTTGACGGGCTTTAAGCCGCGATACACGTAGCCTTTGTGCAAAATCGCTCCCAAGGCGCGAATTTCATCGGCTTCGTTGGAAAAATTCATGGTTTTGTACGGGTTATCAAAGTCGCCCAAAATTCCTAAGCGCAAAAAATCGGTTTTTTGTTTTTCGATTTGTTCGGTGGCGTAGGCGCGGGATTTTTGTTGGACTTCTTGCGTGGGCAAACCTTTACCATGAATCGACTCGATTTTATTTTCAATCGGCATGCCGTGGCAGTCCCAGCCCGGTACGTAAGGCGCGTCAAAACCCGCCATTGTCCGCGATTTGATGATGATGTCTTTTAAAATTTTGTTGACCGCGTGGCCGATGTGAATGTCGCCATTGGCGTACGGCGGGCCGTCGTGCAAAATGAATTTAGGCCGACCTGCTGCTGCGGCGCGGATTTTTTGGTAGCGTTTTTGCGCTTGCCATTCTTTGACCCAAACGGGTTCGCGTTTGGCCAAGTCGCCGCGCATCGGAAATGGGGTGTCAAGGAGATTGACGGGGTAGTTGGATTTTTTAGAGTCGGTCATGGTGGTGGGTTTAAGGCGTAGAAAACCGCCATTTTACCTCACTTGGCCGCAAAAAAACCACGCGCTTCTTGAATGTCTTGCGCAATTGCGTTTTTGAGGGCTTCAAGCCCGTCAAATTTGGCCTCATCGCGGATTTTGTGCTGCAAGGTGACGTGGGCGAGTTGGCCGTACACATCGCGCTCAAAGTCCAAAATATGCACTTCCAGCCAACATTGGCCATTATTGGCCACCGTCGGACGCGTGCCGATGCTGGCCACGCCTTGCAATGGGGTGCTGTCAAAACAAACCTGCACCGCATAAATGCCTTGCGCGGCCAGTAAATGCGGCATTTTGAGGTTGATGGTTGGGCAACCAATCGTGCGACCGAGTTGTTGACCGTGCATCACATGTCCCGATAATGTCAATGGGTGGCCGAGTAGGGCCGTGGCATGGTTCAATTGCCCAGCGGCAATTGCATGACGGATGGCGCTGCTTGAGACGCGCTCACCCGTTAGTTGGATTGAATCTTGTGCGTGCAACGCAAAACTGTGCGTGTTACTCATGGCGCGGAGCAGGGCAAAGTCGCCTGTGCGCTTGGCGCCGAATTTAAAGTCGTCGCCAATCAGCAAATAGCGCATGTTGAGTTGCTGGCAGAGTAATTGAGCGACAAAGTCGCGGGCGGTCATGTGCGCCAAGGCTGCATTGAATGGTAGGACAATCGTGTGCTCAATCCCGTGTTCGGCCAGCAAAGCCAGTTTGTTGCGCAGCGGCAAAATTTGGCGTGGCGCATGTGCAGACGCAAAAAAAGCCTTGGGGTGCGGCTCAAATGTCATGACTGTGGGCGTGAGGCCGCGTGTGTGCGCCTCGCGCACCAGCTGGCGCAAAATCTCGGCGTGCCCAACATGCACGCCGTCGAAGTTACCAATGGTCAAGGCACAAGCAGGGGCGTGGGTGAGGGTAAAAGGGTGACGTGTGATGCGCATAAAATGAATGTTTTTCAACGCCGTCATTCCCGCCTGCGCGGGAATGACGGAAAAATAGGCTGAACCAGCAGCCTATTTTTCGTGAGCGGTTATGAGCCGCAGGAGATACAGCCTTCTTCCATGGTGCACACCGCGCCGTCGATGATGTCGTCGGCGACTTCTTCATCTTTCTCGGCATCCGATACGGTAAATTGCACCGCTTGCGCGGCCGCTTTACTGCGCAGGTAGTAAATCCCTGTTTTTAAGCCTTTTGTCCACGTGTAAAAATGCATGGACGAGAGTTTGGCGATGGTCGGTTGCGCCATGAATAAATTCATGGATTGCGATTGACAGATGAATGCGCCACGGTCGGCGGCCATGTCAATCAAGGTTTTTTGCTTGATTTCCCACACGGTTTTGTACAACGCCTTGATGTGCTCAGGAATGCGTGGAATCTCTTGTACCGAGCCATTGGCGCGAATCAAGTCGTTGCGCATTTTGTCGTCCCACAGCCCCAACTCATTGAGGTCACGCAACAAATGCTTGTTGACCACGATGAACTCGCCGCTCAACACGCGACGGGTGTAAATATTCGAGGTGTACGGCTCAAAGCACTCGTTGTTGCCCAAAATTTGCGACGTCGAAGCGGTTGGCATGGGCGCGAGCAACAAAGAGTTGCGTGCGCCATGCGCGGCCAAGTCGCTGCGCAATTGTGCCCAATCCCAGCGTGAAGATGGCGTGTGTCCCCATAAGTCGCACTGGAGTTGGCCTTGCGACAACGGTGAGCCTTGATACGACTCATACGCGCCCAAGTCTTTAGCCAAGTCTATCGACGCACGCATGGCGGCGTAGTAAATGGTTTCAAAAATCAATTGGTTCAAAGTTTGCGCTTGGTCTGAGTCAAACGGCAAGCGCAGCATGATGAAGGTGTCGGCCAAGCCTTGCACCCCCAAGCCAATCGGGCGATGGCGCATGTTGGAGTTGCGTGCTTCAGGGACTGGGTAGAGGTTGCGATCGATGATTTTGTTCAGGTTGCGCGTGGCGTGATAGGTCACGTCAAACAGCTTTTGGTGGTTGAACTGGTTGCCATCGACAAATTTAGGCAAAGCAATTGAAGCCAAATTACACACCGCGATTTCGTCAGGGCTGGTGTATTGGATGATTTCAGTACACAAATTGCTGCTCTTAATCGTGCCCAAGTGCTGTTGATTGCTCTTGCGGTTGGCGTGGTCTTTGTACAAAATGTACGGCGTGCCTGTTTCGATTTGCGATTCTAAAATGCTGAACCACAACTCTTGCGCTCGAATCGTGCGGCGGCTTTTGCCTTCGCGCTCGTAGCGGGTGTACAGGGCTTCAAATGCATCGCCCCAGCATTCGTCCAAACCTGGGCATTCGTGCGGGCAGAATAAATTCCATTCGCCATCGGCTTGCACGCGTTGCATGAACAAATCATTGACCCACATGGCGTAAAACAAGTCGCGGGCACGCAATTCTTCAGAGCCGTGGTTTTTCTTGAGTTGTAAAAACTCAAAAATATCCGCGTGCCAAGGTTCAAGATAAACCGCAAATGCGCCTTTGCGCTTGCCACCGCCTTGGTCAATGTAACGCGCGGTGTCGTTGAACACTTTGAGCATTGGTACAATGCCATTGCTGTGGCCGTTGGTGCCTGCAATCGTGCTGCCTTTGGCGCGGATTTTGTGAATCGACAGGCCAATGCCGCCTGCATTTTTAGAAATAAGCGCGGTTTGTTTGAGGGTGTTGTAAATCCCTTCGACTGAGTCGTCTTGCATGGTCAACAAAAAGCACGAACTCATTTGTGGGTGTGGCGTACCAGAGTTGAACAGCGTTGGCGTGGCGTGGGTGAACCAGCCCTCTGACATTAAATTGTAGGTTTCAATCGCCGCTGCAATGTCGTCGCCATGAATGCCAATGGCCACGCGCATGTACATGTGCTGTGGGCGCTCTACGATTTTGCCGTGGATGCGCAGCAAATAGCTGTGTTCAAGGGTTTTGAAACCAAAGTAATCAAAGTTAAAGTCACGATCGTAAATAATCGTTGAGTCCAACACATCTGCGTTTTGTTTGACTACATTCAACACATCTGCTGTGATAATCGGTGAGTGTTTGCCTGTGTTGGCATCGGTGTTGTCGTACAGCTGTTGAATGGTTTGTGAGAATGATTTGGTGGTGTTTTTGTGCAAGTTGCTCACAGCAATTCGTGCCGCCAAAACCGCATAATCGGGGTGCAATGTGGCCAAGCTGGCGGCGGTTTCGGCAGCCAAGTTGTCCAACTCGCTCGTGGTGACACCGTCGTACAAGCCCATAATGACTTTTTTGGCTACTTCAATCGGCTCAACAATGGGGTTTAAGCTGTAAGAGAGTTTTTCGATGCGGGCGGTGATTTTGTCAAATTGGACAGATTCAGATTTGCCATTGCGTTTGATAACGTACATTTGTTTTCCTTAAAAGTCTTCTTCGAGTGAAAATACCTGCTCGCTTTTGCTGGCCAAAACACCTGCTTTTTGATAATCGCCGACGCGTTTTTCAAAGAAGTTGGTTTTGCCTTCGAGTGAAATCATGTCCATAAAGTCAAATGGGTTTTTGGTGTTGTAAATTTTGGGGTAACCCAAAGCCACCAGCCAATGATCCGCGACAAACTCAATGTATTGCGCCATGAGTTCTGCATTCATGCCGATTAAATTGACGGGCAGGGCGTCGCAGACAAAGTCTTTTTCAATGGCGACCGCATCGCGAATAATGGTTTGCACCGCTTCGGTGGACAAGCGTTGTTTGAGCATGCGGTATAAAGTGCACGCAAATTCACAATGTAAACCTTCGTCACGGCTGATAAGCTCGTTGCTGAAGGTTAAACCTGGCATTAAGCCGCGCTTTTTGAGCCAATACAACGCACAAAAACTACCGCTAAAAAAGATACCTTCAACCGCGGCAAACGCCACCAGTCGCTCGGCAAAGTTGCCGTTGTCAATCCAGCGCAAAGCCCACTGTGCTTTGTTGGTCACCGCTGGAATGGTGTCAATCGCGTGAAACAGGCGATTTTTTTCTTCTTCGTTTTGAATATAGGTGTCAATCAGCAAAGCGTAGGTTTCAGAGTGGATGTTTTCCATCGCCACTTGAAAGCCGTAAAAACAACGCGCTTCAGGAATTTGCACTTCTTTCATGAAGTTGACGGCCAAATTTTCGTTGACAATCCCATCTGAGGCGGCAAAAAACGCCAAAACGTGGCTGATAAAGTGCCGTTCGCCATCGGTGAGTTTGCGCCAATCGACTAAATCGGGTTCAAGGTCAATTTCTTGCGCCGTCCAAAAACAGGCTTTTTGGCGTTTGTATTGTTGCCACAAATTGGGGTGCTGAATGGGCAATAAAACAAAACGATCTGGGTTGTGTGCCAAAATCGGTTCAATGCTCGGATCAAACTCATCCGAAAAGAAAGAAGGTTGTTCAATAGGTAACTGATTGGACATAAAAAGCCCTTAAATGCGTGTATTAATTCGTTCAAAAGTGCACGTGCCAACTGCAAACAAAATTTCGCGCCCACCAAGGCTGCTGGAGGCTTGAACAATCGTGCTGATTCATGAGAAGGCCGTGGTGCTGTAAAGGGCTTTTGTTTGATTTAACCTGTTGATTTTAAAGGTTAAATTTTAAATTTTTGCCAATTCATGAGCGTGCGAATGCGTAATCATAACAGAAAAAAAAGCACCCCGCTGGGTGCTCTTCAGATAAATGTGAAGCAAAATTGAACGGATTTTTTCGAGTGAAATCTGTCAATGTGAGCCTAACATTTTGTTTTTAATCGCCTTTAATTTAAGCGCGTGCTTGCTCGATTAAGGTGGCGAATTTTTCGGTGTCGATGCAGAACAAACGAATGCCTTCAGAAAGTTTTTCAATCGCCATGGCTTCGTTATTCAACGCCAAACGGAATGAGGCTTCAGTAAGTTTTAACTCGACTGCGTCGGACTGTTGTGCGGCCTTTGCATTCAACGCAGGGGTTAATGGCTCGTTCATCTCTTGTAGTTTGGCCAACAAATCAGGGCTGATGGTCAATAAATCACAGCCTGCAAGGGCAATGATTTGGCCGACATTGCGGAAACTCGCGCCCATGACTTCGGTTTTGATGCCGAATTTTTTGTAGTAATTGTAAATGGTTTCAACTGATTCAACACCTGGGTCGTTTTTGTCTTTGACCGCATCGTATTCAACGCCTGTTTGTTTTTTGTACCAGTCGTAAATGCGACCCACAAACGGTGAAATCAGCGTCACGCCCGCGTCAGAGCACGCCAAGGCTTGCGCCAAACTAAACATCAGGGTCAAATTGGTGTGAATGCCTTCTTTTTCGAGCACTTCAGCCGCTTTAATGCCTTCCCAAGTTGAGGCCAGTTTAATCAAAATGCGGTTTTTGTCGATGCCTTGCGCTTCATACAACTTAATGATGCGGCGTGCTTTGACCAACGACGCTTCGGTATCAAACGACAACCGTGCATCGACTTCGGTTGAGACGCGACCTGGAACGATTTTTAAGATTTCTAAGCCAAACGCCACCAAAACGTGATCCATGATGTCGCTGGTTGACTCATGTGCATTGGCTTTGACCGCAGCGGCAAACAAAGGCTGATATTCAGGCTTTTGCACGGCCTTGAGAATCAACGACGGGTTGGTGGTTGCATCTTGCGGCAAAAATTGCGCCATTGCTGCGAAGTCGCCCGTATCAGCGACGACGGTGGTGTATTGCTTGAGTTGCTCTAAAGTATTCATATGCCCTCTATTGTTAGGTGTTGAAAATCCGCTCAATTATAAGTGCTTTTTCTGATAAAATGGCACGGTTAAATGATAAAACTTTGCTTTAACCGCAAACTCAACGAAAATATATATGCAGGCCACGCTAAACTTGACTCCGTAAGAAAAACCGCTCCGCGCAATAATAATTGATGCTGGGGCGGTTTTTTTTAGGTTCAGTGAGGCGATCCAGATGGAGTTCAATCATGTTACCGATTTTTTCAAATCAATTTTCCCCCGCGATTTTGGCCTTGGCCGATGGCACGGTTTTTCAGGGCTACAGTATTGGCGCGGCAGGGCAGGTTGTCGCCGAAGTGGTGTTTAACACCGCCATGACGGGCTATCAAGAAATTTTGACCGACCCATCGTACACCGCGCAAATGGTCACGTTGACGTATCCGCACATCGGTAATGTCGGCGTCAACTCTGAAGACGTCGAGGCCGATAAAGTTTACGCCGCGGGCTTAATCATTCGTGATTTATCACAAACCGTGAGCAATTTCCGCGCACAGCAGTCATTGCCTGAATACTTGCAAGCCAACAATGTCGTGGCGATTGCGGGTGTGGACACGCGCGAACTCACCCGCGTGCTGCGTGAAACGGGTGCGCAGGGCGGTTGTATTTTGGTCGGCGACGATATGGCGCAAGCGCAGGCATTGGCCGCCAGTTTTGGTGGGATGAGCGGCTTGGACTTGGCTAAAGTCGTCACGACAAAACAAACTTACGCATGGAATCAAAGCGAATGGGCTTTGGGCGCAGGCTACGCCACCGCGCAAAATCCGCGTTTTAAAGTGGTGGCGTATGATTTTGGTGTGAAACACAATATTTTGCGCATGCTCGCTTCGCGCGGCTGCGACATTACCGTTGTGCCCGCGCAAACGTCCGCTGCGGACGTGTTGGCGATGAATCCTGACGGCGTGTTTTTGTCCAATGGGCCAGGCGACCCACAGCCGTGCGACTACGCGATTGCCGCGACGCGCGAGTTTTTGGCGCAAAATGTGCCGACGTTTGGTATTTGCTTGGGTCATCAAATCATGGCACTTGCCGCAGGTGCGCAAACCCTCAAAATGAAGTTTGGCCACCACGGTGCGAACCATCCTGTCAAAGATTTAGACACAGGCCGCGTGGTGATTACCTCGCAAAACCACGGCTTTGCCGCCGATGAAACCACGCTGCCCGCCAACGTCCGCGCCACGCATGTATCGCTGTTTGATGGCAGTTTGCAAGGCTTGGCGTTTACCGACAAACCCGCGTTTAGTTTTCAGGGCCACCCCGAAGCCTCACCCGGTCCGAATGACATTGCGTATTTGTTTGACCGTTTTATTGACCTCATGGAGTGTGCGAAATAATGTTTGCCAACACACCTCAGCCACCGTACTACGCGGTTATTTTCACAAGCCAGCGCACCGCAGGTGACCAAGGCTACGATGCCATGGGCGAGCGCATGGTCGAATTGGCGCAACAGCAGGGAGGTTTTTTGGGTGCCGAAAGTGTGCGTGGCGAGGATGGGTTTGGTATTACAGTATCATATTGGCAAACCGAAGCGCACATCGCCGCGTGGAAAGCGCAGGCCGAGCACGTGATTGCGCAAGAAACAGGGCGCGAAAAATGGTATGAGCATTACATCACGCGCGTCGCTAAAGTCGAACGTGCGTATTCGTTCACCGCAAAGGCTTAAATATGGGCTTTTTGGGCATCACCGACCTCACCGCTTACGTTATTGGCACGATTGCGATTATTTTATTGCCAGGCCCCAACTCAATGTATGTTTTGACCACCGCCGCCCAGCAAGGCGTGCGCCGTGGTTATGCAGGTGCGTGCGGCGTGTTTGTCGGCGACACCATCATCATGGTCTTGGCGGTGATTGGCGCAGCGACGGTGTTGCAAAATGCGCCGAGTGTGTTTGTCGCCCTCAAAGTCACAGGCGCGTTGTATCTGGGTTACCTTGGCCTGCAAATGCTCACAGGCGCGTGGCGCATTTGGCGCAACCGTGCGCAGTTGACCGTGGCAGCGGCCAGCCAACTCGATTTAACCGAAGCGTCAAGCCTCACTACGCCCGAAGGCTTGCATCCGTTCAAAAAAGCCTTGCTGGTGAGCCTTGTCAACCCCAAAGCGATTTTGTTCGTGTTGTCGTTTTTTTTGCAATTTGTCTCGCCTGAAGCCGAACATCCGTACGTCGCGTTTTTGATTTTGGGCTTGATTTTGCAATTGTTCAGTTTTATATATTTGAGCGCACTGATTTTTGCAGGCGCACGCCTTGCCAGTGCCTTTCGCGCCCGCCCTGTTTGGATGGTTGCGGGCACGGCAACGGTTGGGTTGATGTTTGTCGGGTTTGCGGTGCGCTTGGCAGTGGCGACGGTGTGAAAAACTACTTGATGAAGCGCGGCGCGTAACTGATTGGCGTGCGAAAAATGAGCAAGCAACAGCCCATTGCCTGCTTTAAACAAAAGCGTTATCCGCGGCCTTGTCACGCATTTTGAATGAGTGGGCGGCCATATCGCTCTTAATGGCTTTGCGCTTAGAGTCAAGGCTGGGGATTGAATAGTCGCAAAATATGGAACAACATCTAAAAATAGATGCTGCTTGCAAACAAGTGGATGAATTATGAGGTTTGTTATTTACTGGCGGGCATAATTAAAAATGCCAATAAACAAAAAATAAAAAAAGCGGCTACTCACTTGGAGTGCCGCTATTTTATTGGTAGGCCGTGGCGGACTTGAACCGCCGACCAAAGGATTATGAGTCCTCTGCTCTAACCAACTGAGCTAACGGCCCGTAAAGGGTTAAGAGTTTTCGAGGAAACTCTTGAGCTTTTCGGAGCGAGAAGGGTGGCGCAGTTTGCGCAAGGCCTTGGCTTCGATTTGGCGGATGCGCTCGCGCGTGACGTCAAATTGTTTGCCGACTTCTTCTAGCGTGTGGTCGGTGGTCATTTCAATCCCAAAACGCATGCGCAAAACCTTGGCTTCACGTGGGGTGAGAGAGTCCAAAACATCTTTAACGATGTCTTGCATGCCTGTATGCAATGCAGATTCGGCAGGAGTCATGGTGTTGCCGTCTTCAATGAAATCACCTAAATGTGAATCTTCGTCATCGCCAATTGGCGTTTCCATCGAAATCGGCTCACGCGCGATTTTCATGATTTTGCGGATTTTGTGCTCTGGCATTTCCATCTTTTCGGCCAAAACTGCGGCATCAGGCTCAGAGCCAGTTTCTTGCAAAATCTGGCGTGAAATGCGATTCATTTTGTTGATGGTTTCAATCATGTGCACAGGAATGCGAATGGTGCGGGCTTGGTCGGCGATGGAGCGGGTAATCGCTTGGCGAATCCACCACGTGGCGTAGGTTGAAAATTTATAGCCACGACGGTATTCGAATTTGTCGACCGCTTTCATCAAGCCAATGTTGCCTTCTTGAATCAAATCAAGGAATTGCAAACCACGGTTGGTGTAGCGTTTGGCAATCGAAATCACAAGACGCAAGTTGGCCTCAGCCATTTCTTTTTTGGCACTGCGGGTTTTGGTTTCGCCTGCAATCATTTGGCGGTTGATGTTTTTCAAGTCGCTCAACGGCAAAACCACGTGATTCTGCAGTTCGATGAGTTGGTTTTGTAACTCGTTCAGTGCAGGGACGTTGCGTGACAGCAAAGGATTAAAGCTGTGTTTACCTGCCAATAAGGCAGTGGCCCATTCAAGATTGGTTTCATGACCAGGGAAATTGGTGATGAAAAACTGTGCGTCCATGCCGATGCGGTCTACGCACAGTGTGCGAATGCGGTTTTCGATTTTGCGAACAGACTCAACTTGGTTGCGCAAGCTGTCACACAGTTTATCGACTGTTCGGGCGGTGAAGCGGATGCTCATCAGCTCGTTGGTAATGGCTTCTTGGGCTTTATTGTAAGCTGCAGACAAGTAGCCATCTTTGCCAAAGGCAACACGCATTTTGTCAAAGTTTTTTTCGATAACGCTGAATTTTTCAAGGGATTGGGTTTTGAGTGCGAGCAATTGTTTGGCTGAAGCGGCATTGCTGGCGGCTTCAACATCTTCTTCGTCGGCATCAACATCCAGCTCTTCGTCAGTGCTGTCAAACGCTTCTTCAACGCCAACAAAGCCATCCACGACATCACTCACAGACAACTCGTCAGCGCGGATTTTCTCGACCAGTTCGCGGATTTGCTGAATGGTCGATGGGCAGGCAGAAATCGCGGCCATCATTTCGCGTTGGCCTTCTTCGATGCGTTTGGCAATTTCGATTTCTTGTACTTTGGTCAATAGCTCAACCGTGCCCATTTCACGCATGTACATACGCACAGGGTCGGTGGTGCGGCCAAATTCGGAGTCGACTGTTGACAGTGCGGCTTCGGCTTCTTCTTCGGTGTCGTCGTCATTCGAGGCAGTAGGCACGTTGTCGGCCATCAACAAGGTTTCGGCATCGGGGGCTTGCTCGTAAACCTGAATCCCCATGTCGGTGAAGGCTGAAATCATGGCGTCCAGCGCGTCGCCTTCGACCATGTCGTCGGGCAGGCTGTCGTTGATTTCGGCGTGGGTCAAGTAACCTTTGTCTTTACCCAGTTTAATCAAATTGCGCATTTGCGCACGCTTGGTTTCAAGCGCAGCGGCATTTTGCTCGGCAGCTTGCTCTTTGCTTTTACGTGCTTTGGCCTTGTCGCCTTTGGCGGGAATGATTTGAATTTCGGGAATTTCTTCGGTGTCAAGCAATTCGCTGTCGTCCAGCAAGTCGTTTTCAACATCTAAATCGTCTTCCAGTTCAATGGGTTTGGCTTTGATTTTGGTTGATTTTTTGTCGGCAACTGTTTTGGTTGCGGCTTTGGGCGTTGGCGTTGCTTTTTTTGCGGTCATACTTTTTTTCTCTGTCGCAGATGGTTTTTGGGTGCTTTTATCAATAGTTGTGCTGTTTTTGCTAGAACTCATTGGACGCGCCTTTTAGAAACCATCTATTTGGGGTAGGCGCGGATTATAGCATATTTCGTTGGGAATAAAATCAATTGCGTGCTTTATAACGCTTTTTTAGGTCGTCCTCGCGCCGCTTGCGTGACGCGTCGCCCGCCAATTCGCGCCGCGTGGCTGAGAAAAGCAATATCGCCCAAAGCCCAGCCCGTTTTGACTGCTTGGGCAAGCTCGGTTGCAACTTGCGGATTGAGACCATGGAGCATGCTTTGGCGATATTGATGTTGGCGGTCAAATGGCGTGTTGCCCAAAGCCCAATATTGCGGGTGCTCGGTGATGAACCCAAGGGTTTGCATGCCTTCATGGTGATTGCGGCTGGATTGTTGGCTCATGCTGTCTAACCACAAATAAGCGCTCAAAATATAAGCATCTTGCAAGTAAGCGGTGCGGTAGCGGCCCTCCCATAATGTGCCTGTTCGGCCATGCAGTTGATTAAAGTAACGGACATAGCGACGTCCCAAGTCCTGCATCAATTTGCCCAGCGCGGCAGGCTCGTCGGCACTGACCAATAAGTACAGGCTGTCCTCCAGTAACGCATATGCATGAATGGCGACGGCATAATTGGGGACAATACTGCGCAGTATGTTGTGCCATTGTTGGTAATCGACGTCGCTTAAAAAAACAGGGGCAGAGTTGATGCCGCGTACCATCACGAGTTGTGCGGTATTGGGCAAATACAAACGGGGCAATCGTGCCATGGGTCTCGCCTATAAATGACCACCTGTCACGCGCGGGTTGCCGCCTAAGTCAATGACGGTGCGCACGTTGTGGTAGCCTTTTTGTCTCATGAGGCTGCTGATGGGTTCGGCTTGATCGTACCCGTGCTCAAACCACAGCTGCCCTGTGTTGTTTAAATAATCGGGGACAGTATCTATCAAGTGGATGTAATTCGTCAAGCCATTTTGCTGGTCGGTTAGGGCAATGCGCGGTTCAAAGCGTAAATCGCCTTGGTTTAAATGGTCATCGTTGACATCAATATAGGGCGGATTGCTGACAATCAAGTCAAATTTTTGCCCTGTAAACGCGCTCAACCAGTCACTGGCCTCAAATTGCACCGTCGCCGCCAATTGTGTGGCATTGCGCTGTGCCACGGTTAGTGCAGCGGTGGAAATATCAGCAGCGCAAACCTGCCAGTTGGGGCATTCTAAAGCCAGCGTAATCGCAATCGCCCCTGAACCTGTCCCCAAATCCAGCACATGCCAGTTTTGCCCATCGTATAAATCGAGCAAAGTATCAATCAGCGTTTCGGTGTCGGGACGTGGAATCAGCACATCTGGGGTCACGATAAACTCACGCCCATAAAACTCACGTGAACCAATGATGTAAGCCATTGGCTCGCCCGCTAAGCGGCGCTGGGTTAATGTCGTTAGCTGCGCCAATTGGGTCACAGTCAGTTCATCATAAGCATGACTAATCAACCCTGTGCGTGACAATTGAGTGACATACTGCATGAGCATACGCGCTTCAAGTGCGGGCAGCGGGCTGGAGTGCAAAGCGACTTGAATGGTGCTCATGGCAAAATTTTGTGTGGATTCATGAGGTTGAGCGGGTCGAGTTGTTGCTTGATGCCGCGCATGAGGTTGAGTTCAACGGGTGATTTAATTTGGCTCATTAAGTCGCGTTTGAGCAACCCAATGCCGTGCTCGGCTGAAATACTGCCGTCATGCGCCAATACCTGTTCATAGACAATCGCGTTGATTTCGCCTTCATGGCGCATGAGTTCATCCGCGCTGGTAAATGCTTGCCCCATCGACACATTAAAATGTAAATTACCGTCGCCGACATGCCCAAAAACCATCGGCTGGATGCCCGCAAAACGCTGCTCCAGCGCGGCTTGAGCAGCGTGATTGAATGTAACCAAACGGCCAATCGGCAAACTGATGTCGTGTTTGATGTTTTTGCCGACCTTTTTTTGCGCCGCCGACAACCATTCGCGCAAATGCCAAAAATCCAGCGCATCTTGCTCACTTTGCGCGATGAGCGCGTTGTTGAGGTTTAACGCGCTCAACACGGCTTCCAGCGGCTCAAATGCCAAAGGCTGAGTGGATGAAAGTTCAAGCAAAGCGTATTCGCCACAACCCACGCCAAATGGGTGCGGACGTTGAAACTGCGCACACACCAAGTCCAGCGCGGCACTTGACATGTATTCAAACGCGCTCAGTTGGCTGTCGAAACGCTGCAAAATGGTTTGAAACGCCTGCACGACATGCGCAAAATCACGCGCCGCAATCAGGGCGACTTGCCGATAACGCGGCGCAGGGTAAAGTTTGAGCACCGCGCGGCTGATGATGCCCAGCGTGCCTTCCGCGCCGATGAACAGGTGCTTTAAATCGTAGCCCGTGTTGTTTTTGCGCAGCGTGTTCAGCCCATTCCAAATCTCACCATTGGGCAAAACCACCTCCAAGCCCAAGCATAAATCGCGCATGTTGCCATAGCGCAAAACCTGCGTGCCGCCCGCATTGCTCGACAAATTGCCGCCAATTGTCGCCGAATCTTGCGAGGCCAAGGTGAGCGGGAAAAATAAATCATGCGCGTCGGCTGCCGCGTGCAATTGCGCCAAGGTCACGCCCGCGCTCACCGTGGCGGTGCGGTTGGTCACGTCAACTTCAAGTTGTGTGTGCAGATTTTTAAGGCTCACAATCACGCTGGGCGAGTCGGGCACAACCGCGCAACCGCCGACCAATCCTGTGTTGCCGCCTTGGGCAATCACCGCAATCGGTGGGTTTTGCGCCGCACACAGCGTGACAATCGCGCTGATGTGCGCCACCGTTTGTGGCAAAACCACGGCC
Source organism: Formosimonas sp. (assembly GCA_051650085.1). Classification (GTDB taxonomy): domain Bacteria; phylum Pseudomonadota; class Gammaproteobacteria; order Burkholderiales; family Burkholderiaceae; genus Hydromonas. Next base: position 54,075 of record JBOFII010000021.1, on the reverse strand, counting down.
AATGGCGCAAGGTGATAACGGTTGCGCTCATCGGTGTGAAAGGGCGTGGCATCGTCGCCGAGCCGCGTCGGCGCGATGTGCGCGAGTTGGTCTAAAAAGCTCATGATTTCATCCGTGAAATTTGGTACAAACGGAACAAATAGGTCAATAAAAGCACGAAAGTCAGCAGAGCCAAACCGAGGCGAACCAGTAAGTAAGCGGTTTCGTTATTGGCTTGTGCTTGCCACACGCTGGGCATGAGCAGTTGCAAACACACCAGCGCGACAATCCAAAAAATCAAGCGGCTGCGCATCGGGCGAATGCGCGGTGGTTTGCTGTGGCTGCGGGTGTTTTTGATGTACGCGTTTGAACTGATGAACACCGCTAAGCCCAGCACAATTTCGCCACCTGCAAACCAGCGGCTGACGGGGTTGATGTCGGCGTAAGCGCGGGTCATGCCTTCAAGCAAATACAATAAAGTCAACAAACTCAACGTCAAAAACTTCGAGCGTTCGCCGCGCCAAATTGCAGGCAAAAGCGGCACGAGCAAAAAGCCTTTGAGCGCGAAAAATGTCCCGCCGTCGCGCAGCGGCGCACCGACGCTTTCCCACACCGCGCACAAAATCACCAGAGCCATCGCAGCTATGGCTGCCACGCGGTTCATAGCAGCTTGAGCGCGATACGCGCTAAGTGTTGGCCTTGGGCAATCGCCAGTTTTTTTTCAACCTCCGAAATCGGCACATCGTGGCGTACGCCCGAATAATGGCTTGCGCCATACGGCGTGCCGCCCGATTGCGTGCTCATCAATTCGCTGTTGCCGTACGGCAAACCGACCCAAACCATGCCGTGGTGCAGCAGCGGAATCGCCATGGTCAGCAACGTCAACTCTTGCCCGCCATGCAAGGACCCCGTGCTGGTGAACACGCTGGCGGGTTTGCCCGTCAAACCGCCCGCCAGCCACAGGCCGCTGGTTTGGTCGATGAAATGTTTGAGCGGCGCGGCCATGTTGCCAAAATGCGTCGGCGAGCCCATCGCCAAACCGCAGCAGTGGCTCAAGTCGTCGGTCGTTGCATACGGCGCACCCGTGGGTGGAATCGGCGGCAGGGCGGTCTCGGTCTGCACCGCCACAGGCGGTACAGTGCGCAAACGCGCGTCAATCCCACCGATGGACTCAATGCCTTGAGTAATTAACTCAGCCAAACGCTGGGTGTGGCCGCCGCGTGAGTAAAATAAAACCAAAATGTAGGGTTGGGTCATGGTCGTGGGCTAGATGTTAATGCCGTCACTCCCGCGTAGGCGGGAGTCTAGGTGGATTCCCGCTAAAAGCACGCGGGAATGACGAGGGTGTGACGAAAAAACCCCGCTGCACTACAGCGGGGTTTCGATAATCAAGCGATTAAGCCAATAAATGCGCGATTCCTGCTTTTTCTTCTTCGAGTTCGGCCAGCGTTGCGTCCATTTTGCTGCGCGAGAATTCGTCGATTTCTAAGTCAGTGACCAGCGTGTAGGTGCCGTTGTCGCAAATGACAGGCATGCCATACATTGTATCGGCAGGGATGCCGTATTCACCGTTCGATGGAATGCCCATCGTCACCCATTTGCCGTTGCTGCCCAAAACCCAGTCGCGTACGTGGTCAATCGCGGCGTTGGCGGCAGATGCGGCTGACGACAAACCACGCGCCTCAATAATCGCCGCGCCGCGTTTGCCCACGGTCGGGATGAAGGTTTCGCGCGTCCAAACTTGATCGTCAATCAGCGCATCAACCGCCGCGCCGTTAATGGTCGCAAAACGCGTGTCGGGGTACATGGTGGGGCTGTGGTTGCCCCACACCACCAAATTGTCGATGTCGGCAATCGCTTGGCCTGTTTTGGCGGCGATTTGTGACAACGCGCGGTTGTGGTCCAGACGCAACATAGCGGTGAAGTTTTCACGCGGCAAGTCTGGCGCAAATTTCATGGCAATGTAAGCGTTGGTGTTGGCAGGATTGCCGACCACCAAAACTTTAACGTCGCGCTTGGCGTGCTCGTTCAAGGCTTTGCCTTGCACGGTGAAAATCGCGCCATTGGCTTCGAGCAAATCTTTACGCTCCATGCCTTTTGAGCGCGGGCGCGCGCCGACCAAAATCGCCACGTCAGCATCTTTGAACGCCACATTCGGGTCATCAGTCACCACAACGCCCGCCAACAACGGGAACGCGCAATCTTCCAACTCCATCACCACGCCATGCGCAGCAGGCAATGACGGCGTGATGTCGAGCAATTGTAAAATCACAGGCTGGTCTTTGCCCAACATGTCCCCGTTGGCGATGCGAAACAATAAAGAGTAACAAATTTGACCTGCGGCACCAGTAATAGCGACGCGCATTGGGGCTTTTGCCATGATGAATCTTTCTATAAAAGTTAAGGTGACGTATTGTAGCGCGGTTTATCGCGCTGGGCAATCAACGCCAATGGTCAGCGGCTATAAATTGAGGCATAATCACGCCACCGTATTGATTTTGAAAGCCCCACCATGCCCGAAACCCCACCGATTTTCAGCCCGCTGTACCAACAAATCAAAACCCTGTTGTTGCACAGTTTAAGCAACGGCGAGTGGAATGCGGGCGACATGATGCCGTCCGAGGTCGAGTTGGCCGCACGCTACAAAGTCAGCCAAGGCACAGTGCGCAAAGCGATTGACGAGTTGGCCGCCGAAAACTTAGTCGTGCGCCGCCAAGGGCGTGGCACATTTGTCGCGACGCACCAAGAAGCCAAAGTGCGTTTTCGATTTTTGAGTATGCAAGCGGCCAGCGGCAAAAAATTCAAAACCCACTCGCAAATTTTGAGCGTGAACCGCATCGCCCCACCCGCCGATGTCGCCGCCGCGCTGAGTCTGAAATCTGGGCAAATGGTCGTGCAAATCACGCGCTTGTTGTCGTTTAATGATGACCCAGCGGTGTTTGAGCAAATTTATCTGCCCATTGAAATTTTTACGGATGTGACCGCCGAGAAGCTCACCAATTACAAAGGCACGCTGTACGGTTGGTTTGAGGCTGAATACAACGTGCGCATGATTCGCGCCGTTGAAAAAATCCGCGCCGTCACCGCGCCTGCCCAAGCCGTTGAACCACTTAATTTGAATGCGCAAGAGCCGTTGTTGTTTGTTGAACGCATTTCTTACACCTACGCCGATAAGCCCGTCGAAGTGCGGCATGGCTGGTATGTGACGCAGGATTATTATTATCAAAATGAGTTGATATAACGAAAAAATCCCAGCCATAAGGCTGGGGTTTATTTTGTCTGGTGCCCAGGAGAAGACTCGAACTTCCACAGTGTTGCCACCGCATGGACCTGAACCATGTGCGTCTACCAATTTCGCCACCTGGGCAGTTTGTCACACAAAATTTATTGTTTTGATGTATCTTACAAATAAATCTGCGAAGTCGCTATTTTATAGGGTTATCTTATTTTGTCAAATCGAAACAGTAAAATTACAATGAAAAAACCAAATTTGGACGAAAACCGTCCCAAAAGCAGCGTTAAAAAACGCTCAAACGCCAAGTCAAAGCAAGTTTCTGCACTTTTGACGCCGTTATCTCAAAAAATTGTCGCCCCCAAAACGCCTAAAACCAAGACTGTGGCCTTGCCGTCGCGCAGTATTTTGTTTGCGACCATCCAAACCCACGCGGTGACCTATAAAAAGCCACTCAATGCGATTCAGCTGGCGCAGGAGTTGGCGATTGCGCCGTCGCAGGTGGCGGCGTTGCAAGTGGTATTGGATGCGATGGTGGTGGATAACGACATTAAGGTCAATTCAAAAGGCACGTATGCGCCGTTGTCGGATTTGTCATTGATTGAGGGCACGATTCAGACCCACAAAGACGGCTACGGCTTTTTGCTCAACGACGCGGGCGAAGATGTGTTCATCCCTGAGCGGCAAATGCGTGGCGCGTGGCATGGCGATAAAGTCGCGGTGCGCATTTCGGGCACGGCGCGAAATGGCAAGCGCGAGGGCGAAGTGGTTGAAGTGTTAGAACGCAAAGCCTCGCAAGTGGTCGGGCGGTTGTTGACCGAAAACGGCGTGTGGTTGGTCGCGCCTGATGATGTGCGTTTGCGCACGGATGTTTTGGTCGCGCCCGATGATTTGATGGGCGCGTTGGTCAATCAAATTGTGGTGGTGGGTTTGCTCAATTATGGCGACGGTCACGCCATGCCAACAGGGCGGGTGGTTGAGGTTTTGGGCAATGCGGACGATGCGGGGATGGAAATCGAAATCGCGGTGCGCAAGTTTGACGTGCCGCATGTGTTTTCGGACAAGACCGAGCAGCAAGTCGCTCAATTATCCGACACCGTTCAGCCGCAAGACTGGGCGGGGCGGATTGATTTGCGCGATGTGCCGTTGGTGACGATTGACGGCGAAGATGCGCGTGACTTTGACGATGCGGTGTATTGTGAGCCGATTAAAGAAGGGCGCAAACTGGTCGGTTACCGTTTGTTGGTGGCGATTGCCGATGTGAGTTTTTATGTCAAAGACAAAACCCCGCTCAACGAAGACGCGCTGACCCGCGCCACCAGCGTGTATTTTCCGCGTCGCGTTGTGCCGATGTTGCCTGAGAAGTTGTCCAACGGCTTGTGTTCGCTCAATCCGCACGTGGAGCGGCTGTGCATGGTGTGCGACATGGTGGTGGGTTTAGACGGCCAAATCAGCGCGTATCAGTTTTATGAAGCGGTCATGCATTCGGCTGCGCGCTTGACCTACAACCAAGTTTGGCAGTTCCTCGACCAAGGCACTGGCGTTTTGGCGGGTGAGTTTAAATCCATTAATAAACACATTAAATCGTTGTACGACTTGTTTAAAGTTTTGCTCGCGGCGCGTGAAGTGCGCGGCGCAATGGAGTTTGAAACCGTTGAAACGTACATTGTGAGCGACGAAAACGGCAAGATTAAAGAAATTTTACCGCGCACCCGCAACGATGCGCACCGTTTGATTGAAGAATGCATGTTGGCGGCCAATGTCTGCTCGGCGGAGTTTATCGAGCAGTGCGACCGCCCCAGTTTGTACCGCAACCACGAAGGCCCGACACCCGAAAAACTCGAAGCATTGCGCAAAAATTTGGCTTTGGTGGGCTTGCGTTTGGGCGGGGGCGACAAACCGACGCCCAAAGACTACGCCGCCACCATGCAACAGATTGCGGGACGTCCCGATGCGGCGGGCTTGCAAACCTTGATGCTGCGCTCCATGCAGCAGGCGGTTTACGCACCTGATAACTTGGGGCATTTTGGTTTGGCCTATCCTGCTTATACGCACTTTACTTCACCGATTCGCCGTTATCCTGATTTATTGGTGCACCGCACCATCAAAGCGATTATTCGCAATCAACGCTACACGCCGATGACCGAACAAATCGTTTTGCTCGAAGACACCCGCAAAAAGCGCGGTTGGGACAACCCAGAAATGGAGATTGAGGAGAAAAAACGCCTCAAAAAAGCGCAAGAGCAAAACATCGCTGTGTGGGAACAACTCGGCACGCACGCCTCCATGTGCGAGCGCCGCGCGGATGAGGCCAGCCGCGACGTGACCAACTGGCTCAAATGCGAGTACATGAAACAATTCATCGGTCAAACCATGGCGGGCACGATTTCATCGGTGACCAATTTTGGCGCGTTTGTCACGTTGAACGATGTTTATGTCGATGGTTTGATTCATATTTCAGAACTCGGCCAAGATTATTTTGAGTTCGACGAAGTCACCCACAGCTTGCGTGGCCGCGCCTCTGGTGTGGTTTATCGGATGCAAGACCCCGTCAACGTGCTAATTGCCGCAGTTGACAGCGACACGCGGCGGGTGGATTTTAAACTGGTCAGCGAAACCAATAAGCCGCGCAAAGGCAAAGTGACAGCCAAACCAAGCGAGCCAGTTACCGAAAAAACAGGGCGCAGCACGCGGCAACGCAGTCGGCGGAAAACTTAGCTCGTGTCGTCATTCCCGCGCGCTTTTAGCGGGAATCCAGTTAGGCCTTTACCAATCATGGGTAAAAGGTGCGCGTTGCGCCCCACTGGATTCCCGCTAAACCCATGCGGGAATGACGGCTGGTTTTACTGTGCCAATAAACCAATTTCATCAGTTATAATGCCCGCATCCGCATGATGCGGGCTTTTTTTACAAAAATGCCGTCATTCCCGCGTGCTTTTAGCGGGAATCCAGTTAGAACTTTGCCAATCACGGGTAAAAGGTGCGCGTTGCGCCCCGCTGGATTCCCGCTAACCCCATGCGGGAATGACGATAGAAGTCACGACAACACAAAAGGAACACACATGAGCACAATTCTCAACGGTCAAATCGCATTGGTCACAGGCGCGTCGCGCGGCATCGGGCGCGCCATTGCGCGGACTTTGGCCGAGCGCGGCGCAATTGTCGTTGGCACAGCCACTTCAGAGGCGGGCGCGGCGGATATTGCCAAAGACTTACAACAATTCAACCCGCAAAACACAGGCATGGTGCTCAACGTCGCCGATGCAGAGCAAACCGATGCGCTGCTCGCGCAGATTGAAAAAGACTTGGGCGCGGTGGCGATTTTGGTCAACAACGCGGGCATCACGCGCGACAACCTTGCCATGCGCATGAAAGACGACGATTTTGACGCAGTGATTGCCACCAACTTGCGCGGTGTGTTTCGCCTCTCGCGCGGCGTGATGCGCGGCATGATGAAAGCCCGCGCAGGCCGCATCATCAACGTCACCTCGGTGATTGCGCAAATGGGTAACGCAGGCCAAGCCAACTACGCCGCCGCCAAAGCAGGGGTTGAGGGCATGACCCGCGCCTTGGCCAAAGAACTCGGCTCACGCAACATCACCGTCAACTGCGTCGCTCCAGGCTTTATCGCCACCGACATGACCGCCGTGCTCGGCGAAGACGCCATGAACACGCTGGTCGCGCAAATCCCACTCGCCCGCATGGGCCAAGCGCAAGACATTGCCAACGCCGTTGCCTTCCTCGCCTCACCCGATGCGTCGTACATCACGGGTCACGTGCTGGCGGTCAATGGCGGGATGTACGCTTAATTTAAGGGGCACCCCATGATTCACCACTTCTCGATTCCCGCGCACAACCCCATGCACGTCGCGGAAGTTTTGACCGTGTTGTTTGATGGGGTTTTGACCCGATTCGGGCCGTATCACAACTCATACATTGCTTGGACTAACGACGAGCACGGTAGCGCGGTTGAGGTTTATCCCGTTGGCACAGAAATGTTTCTTGACCCAGAATACGGTCACACCAACTTTCGCCACAATCCAAATGCCGCGGAGTTTATTGCCACTCATGCCGCCATTTCAGTTCAACGTGATAAGGCTTTTATTCTTGGACTGGCTGCAAGTCAAGGCTGGCGAGCAGTTGAGTTGTCGCGTGGCTCGTTCAACGTGATTGAATTTTGGCTTGAAAACCGAGTCATGCTTGAACTCATGACCCCTGAAATGACCCAAAATTATGTGCAATTAACTCAATCTTTAAGGAAATCATCATGAGTATTTTAGCCATTGCATTGGCCAGTGTTGCTCAATTTGCCTTGGGCTTTGTGTGGTACGGCCTGATTTTTGGCAAACTGTGGGGCAAAATTCACGGCCACGACCAGTTAAGTGCTGAAGAACAAAAAGCCATGATGAGTAAAGTCGGGCCGTACTACGCGATGCAATTTGTCGTGACCGTCATCACCACCGTCGTGCTCGCGCTGCTCATCAACCACGTGCAAGGCTACTCCGCTTATGCGCTCGCCGCACTGGTTTGGCTCGGCTTCGTCGTACCGACTCAAGTCGCCGACGTGATATTTGGCAACACACCACCGCGTTGGATGCTGTGCAAAATGGCGATTTTGGCGGGTGGTTCGTTGGTGTTTTTGATGGCGGCGGCTGGGGTTTTGTCGGTGGTTTAGTTGGTTTTAACTTGTTTTTTTATGAGGCAAGTTCTCGAAACTTTAAAGCATAAAATTTGCAATGAATGGATGAAAATTGAAAAAATGTATTTTTGCTGGGATTGTTGCTTTTCTTTATGCAGGGCAAACTCATGCTCAATCTTGTACGGATAATCCATCTATTAAAGTTGGTTTTGCTGCACCACAATTTGATTTTTCAGGTACAAATTATAACGATGGTGGTGGTGCGTCTTTAGCTTTTGAAGAGGCCAACCAAAATGGTGGGGTTGTTATTAACGGCAAACAAAGATGTTTTGAACTAATTCTCGCTGATGATAATGCTGATAACCAGCAAGGTATAGAAATAGCCAAAAGTTTTGTTAAGAGTGGTGTCGTTGCAGTAATAGGTCACTTGAATTCTGGTGTGTCATTGGCGGTCAATCCAATTTATGCTAAAAATAGCATCGTTCAAATTTCTCCATCTTCAACTAACCCATCTTTTACTTTAAGAGAAAAACCAAGCGGTAAAACACCTGATGGTTATAACAGTCATTATCGTGTTATTACGCATGATGGTTATGTTGGTTCTGCTTTGGCGAGATACGTAAACATCAACAAGGCCAAGTCAATTGCAATGTTTGATAATGCAAGTGAATATGGTTGGATAATTTCAAGCGGTATTGATAATGAATTGGACAAATTAAGTAATATTAGGCTTGTTTCTAGAAAAATTTTTGCATATGACGCAGACTTTGATTTTCAAAAAGACCTCAATGAAATTAAAAAATATGGGGTAGAAAACAACGCAATACCTGAATTTATATTTTGGAGTGGTTCAGTTGAACAAAGTGTTGCATTAGCCCGTCAAATTAAGGCAGCTGGGCTAAATACGAAATTAACTACTACTTTTGATACTTGTATTGATGATTTTATTGCATATGCTGGTGACGCTGCAAATGGGGTTGTTTGCGCACGAGAGCATCTACCTACTGAAAGTATTGTGGGCTTAAACAGTTTTAAAGAAAAGTACGAAACTTGGAGTAGGGGAAATAAGGCAAGAGAGTATCAACTTTATACACCATACACTTATGATGCAGCCAACGCTATTATTCATGCTATTCAAATAGCGGGTTCAGCAGAGCCTAAAAAAATTGTTGCGGCTATGCCAAAAGTTAATTTTAAAGGTGTTACGGGTGAAATTAATTTTGATAAAAATGGGGACGTCAATGATGGTGCTGTTGCAATTTATGAGGTAGTGAACGGTTCGTATGTGTTTAAAAAACTGTTTCGTACAAAAACCAATGACCTTGCAAACTAGTAAATCGAATGGCGGACTTATTTAACTCTGGTGTATCAATTAATTTAAATACCCCCCTCCCCGAACGCCTACGCCCCCAATCCATCACCGATGTGGTGGGGCAGGCGCATTTGTTGGCTCAAGGTCAGCCGTTGCAGGTGGCGTTTGCGCAAAAACGGGCGCATTCGATGATTTTTTGGGGGCCACCGGGGGTGGGCAAAACGACTTTGGCGCGGCTGGTGGCCGATGCGTTTGAGGCGCATTTTGTGGCCTTGTCGGCGGTGTTGTCGGGGGTGAAAGAGATTCGCGAGGTGGTTGAACAGGCGCGGGTTTACGCGGCGCAGGGGCGGCAGACGATTTTGTTTGTCGATGAAGTGCATCGCTTCAATAAGTCGCAGCAAGATGCGTTTTTGCCGCATGTCGAGTCGGGTTTGTTGACGTTTATTGGCGCGACGACCGAAAATCCATCGTTTGAGGTGAACAATGCGCTGTTGTCGCGAGCGGCGGTGTATGTGTTGCAACCGTTGAGCGATGATGAGTTGCTGATTTTGGCGGCGCGAGCCGAAGCGCATTTGCGCATTTCGATTGAGCCTGCGGCCAAAACCCGTTTGCTGGCGGCGGCCGATGGCGATGCGCGGCGTTTGTTGAATCAAATTGAAGTGACGGCGCAGCAGGTGGTCGAGGGCGGCGTGTTGACCGAGGCGCATGTGCAGAGCAGTTTAGGGGCGAGTTTGCGGCGGTTTGACAATGGCGGCGAGGCGTTTTATGACCAAATTTCCGCCTTGCACAAGTCGGTGCGCGGCTCTAACCCCGATGCGGCGTTGTATTGGTTCACACGTATGCTTGACGGCGGGGCAGACCCGCGCTATTTGGCGCGGCGCATCGTGCGCATGGCGTGGGAAGACATTGGGCTGGCCGATCCACGCGCCATGCAAATCTGCAATGACGCGGCGCAAACCTACGAGCGGCTCGGTTCGCCCGAAGGCGAGTTGGCGTTGGCGCAAGCGGTGCTGTTTTTGGCCGTGGCCGCCAAGTCCAATGCGGGTTATGTGGCGTTTAAACAAATGCGCGCGTTTGTCGCCGCCGAGCCGTCACGCCCCGTGCCGCTGCATTTGCGCAACGCGCCGACAAAATTGATGAAATCACTCGATTACGGCAAAGACTACCGCTATGCGCACGATGAGGCCGATGGTTATGCGGCTGGTGAGAATTATTTTCCCGAAAATATGCCTCCCGCACCGAGTTATCAGCCCACAAATCGCGGCTTAGAAGGTAAAATAGCGGACAAATTACGGGCGTTGCGTGAATTAGACGACGCGGCGCGGCAGAGTAAAACCCAAAAGGATACATAATGCTAGACATACAATTGCTCAGAAAAGAAATCGATACCGTCGCCGCACGCCTCAAAACGCGCGGTTTTGATTTGGACGTGGCGGGTTTTAACGCGCTTGAAGCGCAGCGCAAGGCGATTCAAGTGCGTACCGAAGAGTTGCAAGCGCAGCGCAATGCGCTGTCCAAACAAATCGGGATTTTGAAGTCACAAAAGCAAAGCGCCGATGACGTCATGGCGCAAGTGGCGGGGATTGGTGACGAACTCAAAGCCTCGGCGTTGGCTTTGGACGAGATTCAAGTGCAAATCAACGATATTTTGATGCGCATTCCCAATGTGCCGCACGAATCGGTGGCGATTGGCGTGGATGAAACCGAAAACGTCGAAGTGTCGCGCTGGGGCACGCCTGCTGCGTTTGATTTTGAAGTGCTTGACCATGTGGCGATTGGTGAAAATTTAGGTTTGCTCGATTTTGACACGGCGGCCAAACTCGCAGGCGCGCGGTTTTCATTCATGCGCGGTGGTTTGGCCAAACTGCACCGTGCCTTGGCGCAGTTGATGCTTGATGTGCACACCGAAGAGCATGGCTACACGGAGTGCTACACGCCTTACATCGCCAATGCGGAAAGTTTGCTCGGCACAGGGCAGTTGCCTAAGTTTAAAGAGGATTTATTTTGGGTCAGCAAAGGCGGCGACGAAGAAGCGCGCGAAATGTATTTGATTCCGACTTCCGAAATTCCACTCACCAACACGGTGCGCGACAGCATTGTGGCGGTTGAGGACTTGCCGCTCAAACTCACCGCGCACACGCCGTGTTTTCGCTCCGAAGCAGGCAGTGCAGGGCGCGACACACGCGGCTTGATTCGTCAACACCAGTTTGACAAAGTTGAAATGGTGCAAATCGTTCACCCCGAACATTCCTACGCAGCACTCGAAGAAATGCGTGGCCACGCCGAGAAAATCTTGCAACTGCTGGAGTTACCGTACCGCGTGGTGCAATTGTGCACGGGCGACATGGGCTTTGGCGCAGCCAAAACCTATGATTTAGAAGTGTGGGTGCCTTCGCAAAACACCTATCGCGAGATTTCGAGCGTGTCGAACTGCGAAGCATTTCAAGCGCGACGGATGCAAGCGCGTTACCGCGTGGGTACGGATAAACCAGAGTTGCTGCACACCTTAAATGGCTCAGGCTTGGCGGTTGGCCGCGCTTTGGTGGCATTGCTTGAAAATCACCAACAGGCCGATGGCTCAGTGCGCATTCCAGCCGCTTTGCAAAAATACATGGGAAATAATGCATTTTTACGCTAAAAAATACTTGCGCTAAATGTGAAAATACTGCATAATTTCATTTCTTCGCGTTAGGGGGTATAGCTCAGCTGGGAGAGCGCTTGCATGGCATGCAAGAGGTCAGCAGTTCGATCCTGCTTATCTCCACCAATAACGTCGAATGATGTGCTTCCATCGTCTATCGGTTAGGACACCGCCCTTTCACGGCGGGAAGAGGGGTTCGATTCCCCTTGGGAGTGCCAAAGAATTTAAGCACACATGCTTCCATCGTCTATCGGTTAGGACACCGCCCTTTCACGGCGGGAAGAGGGGTTCGATTCCCCTTGGGAGTGCCAAATACTCGGGGAAATAAGTCATCTTATTTCCCCGTTTTACATCCTGCTCCCATCGTCTAGAGGCCTAGGACAGCACCATTTCATGGTGAAGACAGGGGTTCGAATCCCTTTCGGAGCACCATCTACCTTACCAGTCATGCCAATTGAATACAAGCAAACCCGCTAAAAAACTAGGCTCATCGGGGTTTTTTTGTAGGTATTGGGCAACGCTTGCAAACGGTGGTAATAAAAGAAATTGTGTATCAAATTGTGTATCAGATTAAAATAAGCCGAAATCTGATACACAATTGCACAAAAAAGGCTTTGATATGGCAACCGCACCCCTTACAGACAGTGGGTTAAAGAAAAAAATCCAAGACACCGAGAAGCAAATTTTAAAGGGTGAAAAAACCACCGCCAATATTGCCGATGGTGGTGGCTTAACATTGCAACGACAACCCAGCGGTACATGGACATGGTTTTATCGTTATCGCTTTGGGGCAAAAGCCAGCCGTTTATCATTGGGCGCATACCCAAACGTGACACTGGCGCAAGCACGTGAAGCGCACCGACAGGCTAAAGAGTTATTGACTCAAGGCATCGACCCCAGCCAAGAGCGCAAAGAAGCCAAACTGATACAAGCCCACGCGGTTGAAAACAACTTCAAGGCGGCGGCATTGGCATGGTGGAATCATTGGCGGATTGGGCGTAATGAACAGTACGCCAAACAAACATTACGCCGATTAGAAGCCAATGTACTCCCCTTGCTTGGCACGCGCTCAATGGAAAGCATTACCACCCCAATGCTGGTTCTGATGGTGAAAGACATTGCCAAGCGAGGCGCGTATGACATGGCAAAACGTGCCTTAGAAACCAGCGGGCAAATATTCAGATATGCGGTGCAACATGGAATATGCACCAACAACCCAGCAGCCAGTCTCAAACCGTCGGATGTTATCCCCAAACGCAAAGTACAAAATCAAACCCGCATCCCGCTCAAAGACTTGCCGCAACTGTTGCGCGATATTGACGCATACGACGGGCACGTGTTGACCCGCACCGCCATTCAACTGATTGCGCTCACTTTTGTGCGCACCAAGGAACTGATAGAAGCGCAGTGGAGCGAAATCGACTTTATGGCGAACCTGTGGCGCATTCCCGCTGAACGGATGAAAATGGACACCCCGCACATCGTGCCACTATCACGCCAAGCCATGGCACTGTTGCTAGAACTGCGCAAAATCACAGGGGCAAGCCCGTATTTATTCCCAAACCAAGGCGGGCGCGGTGGCAACCCGTGCATGAGCAACAACACCGTTTTGTTTGCCTTGTATCGAATGGGGTATAAAAGCCGTATGACAGGCCACGGGTTCAGAGGAGTGGCCTCAACCGCACTAAACGAACAACAATACTCAAAAGTTCATATTGAATTACAACTGGCGCACCTCGCAGGCAACGCCACAGAACGCGCCTACAACCACGCGCAGCACATGCCCGAACGTATCAAAATGATGCAGGCATGGGCGGATTTTTTGGATGAGCAGCGCGGCGGCGGCAAGGTTATCAAAATGGTTAAAGGTTGAAAGAGATAAAAAATAGTTGGCATCCGTGGGCAACATGTGCTAGCATGTGTAGTCCCTGTGACTTTTGCCGTCCGTCAAAATAAGCATTACGGAACTTTCTGCGCCCAGCACTGCCCATGCTGCGAGTTGCACGAATCGCCACGAGCGTCGCACCCAGCGGCCAGCGAAATATATAGAACCAACAAGTTAGGCTTGTTTGGTGTGGGCAACGTAGCATTGCTGCTTATGTGGCAATGTATTTTTACGCGTCTATATACATGAAAGTTCCAACCCATGAAAAATCCAAAAAAGGGGCAAGAAGCCCACCACGTCAATAGCACCTTGCCGCGCGACGGCATGAGCCGCTTCGCTCAAATCAAGCCGTTTATCCCTGTGAGCCGCGAGAAGTGGCGGCAATTGGTTCGCGCGGGCAAAGCACCACAACCCACGTATCTCTCAAGCGCGTGTGCGCTTTACCGAAACAGCGATATTCACACTTGGCTTGCCGACCCGTTGGCCTACAGCGTGGAGGTGCAATCATGAAGCACCACGCCCACTTGATTATGCTAGATGGGGCGACCTTTTATGTCGGGTATCGCAATGACTATGAAACCGCTGTGCATGCCGCCAAGGCCGCGTGTGCGGGCACTTTGCACGCGATTGATTGGCTGGTGACTAGTGAGGGGGGCGACGATGAGGCTTGAACTCGACCATTCCATTTTTCGTTATGGCTCGGTCAATCAGTCCAAGGGCGGCCTGCTCCCAGCGTTAAGACACAACAAGCGGGCATTGCCCGAACGCGGCCACATAAATGCCGCGAAAAGTCACTTAAATTACGCGTTGACTGCCGAAGAAACGCCCGAACAGGCTAACACGCGGGCGAATGTGCTTTTTGCCGCCAATGACATAAGACCCCGCAAAAATGCCGTGGTGGCAATTGAGGTTATTTTTTCGCTCCCCGTGACCCGCCAAGGCCAAAACAACTCCGTTTATTTTGCCGCTTGCTCGGAGTGGGTCAAGACCGCATTTGAGGGCGTTCTGCTCACCTTTGACGTGCACCTTGACGAAGCCGCACCGCACGCCCATGCGCTCATTTTGCCCGTTGTGGGCGGCAAACTGGAGGGGCGGCGCATAGCGGGGTCACTCAAGGCTGTGCACGCCCGCCAACGCTCTTTTTATGAGTGCGTGGGCAAAAAACACGGGCTTGGCCAAAAAGTCAAACTGACGCAAGCCGAGAAGAAAAGGTTATCGGATGCTGTGCTGGCCGCGCTCAAGGATGACCCCATGACGCGCTCCGCAGTTTGGGACGACCTAAAAGACTTGGTTAGGCACGCCCCCGAACGATTTGCCGCCCGCCTAGGGATAACCCTACAAAAGGTAAGGAATACCAGCAAGACAATGGCCTCAACAATGACCCGCCCAGTTAAAACGCTATGACAAAGCACATAGCACTTTAGCCACAAAAAAAGCAAGTGCTATGCTCTGTAATAGCACTTTTCATTTTCACCACCTTTTCAGAAAGTTCAACATGCGCACCAACCTCACCCACTTGATTGACCGACCGACTCGCCCGCTGGTTTTTCGCTATCCCAATTTACTTTTGGCTGTTGAACGCGGCAATAAGCACCACCCTCCTTTACCTGACCTGAGAACCCAGCCCTGCAACGCGCGGGGCTTTTACTTGCACACTGTATCGTTATGCAATACAATGGTTACATGATAAAGACCTTTAACCACAAAGGCCTGCAACGGTTTTTTGAGACTGGCAACAAGGCGGGCATTAATCCACAACATGCCCCAAAGTTGAGCAGGCAACTATCACGCTTGGATGCAGCAACAGAACCGCAAGATATGAACGTGGCAGGCTGGAAATACCACGGTTTAGCGGGCGATATGGCGGGGCACTACGCGGTTTGGGTGAGTGGCAACTGGCGGCTTACGTTCAAGTTTGAAAACGGGAACGCCGTTATTGTGGATTATCAAGATTATCACTGAACAACTGGAGTACAAAAAATGAGCAAGCAACACAACCCACCGCACCCAGCGGCCACATTGCGCGAGGACATACTACCCGCGCTAAACAAGAGCGTCACACAAGCGGCCAAAGAGTTAGGCGTTACCCGCGCGGCATTGTCACGCGTTTTGAATGAGCGGGCGGCAATATCGCCTTTAATGGCTTTGCGTTTAGAGTCATGGCTGGGGGTGGAGAATGGCGGCAAGGCTGACGTTTGGCTGGCACAGCAAGCCGCCTACGACTTGTGGCAGGCACGACAACAGTACGCGGCCATAATCCAACCCTTGCCAAAGCATTAGCCAAAACCAAGCCCTGTGTAAATAGCTTAATTTGTCAATTTAAAGCCCATAGATTGCATTTCAGCCAGTTACCCACCCCTTAGCTATCATGGCAATAAAAAGCAACAGAAGCCCTATTCTTGCCAATTTGAGGCATTTAATCACGACGATGTAAACCAGTCGGTCACAATGGGCTAGAGAAGTAAAGTTCGACCGCTTAAAATAGGCTGGTCAATTTGGCAAATGCAAGCCCTTGGTAGCGTTTACTGGTGTGTGGTAGTGGGCTAGAGGGGTGGAGTGCAAAGGCGCGACAGAAGCCCTATTCTTGCCATTCTGAGGGGGATGGTGGGTTAAAAGGTACTACCGCATCATTTGCCTAGCCTGAGGAGCGTAGACCCCCAAAATTGCGCAACGTCCAGAAGTTTTCAAACCGCCTTTACTTTATTTCATCCATTTGGAAATGGCGCACAATGGTGCAGCCAAACGCGAACGAACCGAGAGCAAAAAACGTGGTGAAGTTTGAGATTAAATGGGGGCATTTTTGAAATTGTGTATCAGATTGTGTATCAAAAATTCAATTAAAAAATGAAATCCCTTTAAATACGTAGCTTACATCGGTCTATGTGAATCCCTTTCGGGCCAAGTTCAATCTAACAAACAATCCAATCAACTCATCCGTGGTGTTAAATGCATGTAAGCAAATGCGCAAGCGTTCTGTTCCTGCGGGGATGGTGGGTGAAAAAATCGGGCGCACGTCCAATTGTGCGGCTTGCAGTGTTTGGGCAACGTGCCTTGTTTTAGCCACATCACCAATAACAATGCCTTGAATCGGCGTGTCGCTGGCCAGCCACGTGACGTCTGGCCAATCGTGCTGCGCAATGTGTTGTTTAAATTGGGCTATCACGCGGTGCAATTGCGCATGTGCATCGGTTTCGTTAAGTAACCAATCGTAGGATTGCTCAATTGCGGCGTAGCTAGCAGGCGGTAAGGCGGTGCTGTAAATGAATGGGCGGGCAAAATTGATGAGGGTGTCAATTAAAACTTGCGAGCCGACCACGGCCGCGCCATGGCAGCCCATAGCTTTGCCGTAGGTGTGGATGCGGATGTCAACGGACTCGTGCAGACCCAAATGTTGCACTAAACCCATGCCAAAAACGCCTGTGGCGTGTGCTTCATCCACCACCAAACAGGCGTGGTATTGCTGGCTCAAACGTACTATCTCATGCAATGGTGCAACGTCGCCATCCATTGAATAAACCGATTCAACCACAATGGCTATGGGTTTACCTGCGTGTTGCACCAAAAGTTCAGCCAAGTGCGTCACGTCGTTGTGGCGAAACTTGTAGCGGTGTTTGGACAAGGACAAGCGCATACCGTCAATCAAACTGGCGTGACAGTATTCATCGTACAAAAACACCGTGTGCCGATCTGAAATCGCCGCCAAAACGCCAAGATTGGCATCAAAGCCTGAGTTGAAAATCAAAGCCGCTTCTGCTTGATGGATGTCAGCGATTTTTCGCTCAAGCGCACTGATGGAATTGGCCTGGCCTGAGAGCAAGCGGGAACCCGTCGCGCCATTGGCATAAGATGTGGCCTGATGCAGGCGGCGGGCGTAGCCCAAATAGTCATTGGAGCAAAAATCAATCGCCAGTGGGGCACGTAAGTGACGACGTCGGCCGCTATGCTCGCGTTGGGCGAGCTTGGCTTGCCACAATAAAGTCAGGTGAGATGAGTTCATGCGGCGATTGTAGCAGATTGGCGGCTTGCTTTTGTGAGCGGTTTTACGGTATTCTAGCAGCTCGATTAACTCAAATTCACCTCAATGTCCGACGACACACCGATACGTGGCCACAAGCCCAAAACCTTCTTTCAACGTTTTTCTGCGCTATTTGACAGCGAACCTGAAACCCGCGAACAATTACTCGACATCCTACACGGCGCACGTGAGCGCGACTTACTTGACGATGATGCGTTGTCGATGATTGAAGGCGCGTTACAGGTCTCCAGCCTCAAAGCCCGCGACATCATGGTGCCACGCGCACAAATGGATGTGGTGGATGTTGAGCAAACCCCCGATGAGTTTGTATCTTTTGTGATTGAAACCAGTCACTCGCGTTTCCCTGTGATTGAAGGCGGGCGAGATAAAATCATTGGGATTTTGTTGGCCAAAGATTTATTGCGTTTTTACACCGACAAAGGTTTTGATGTGCGCGACAATCTACGCTCGGCGGTGTTTATTCCCGAATCCAAACCGCTTAATGTTTTGTTGCGCGAATTTCGTGAGTCGCGCAACCACATGGCGATTGTGGTGGATGAATACGGCGGCGTATCGGGTTTGATTACCATTGAAGACGTGCTGGAGCAAATTGTCGGTGACATCGAAGACGAGCACGATTACGATGAGGATGAAGACAACATCATCGAAGATCGCGTTGGCCGCTACCGCGTGCGTGCTTTGACTGAAATTGAACAGTTCAACGAATTTTTTAAAGCCAATTTATCAGACGAAGACTCCGACACCATCGGTGGCTTGGTCACTGCGCAACTCTCGCGCATGCCGCGTCGAGGTGATAAAATCATGCTGGAGCATTTTGAAATGGAAGTGCTGCGTGCCGATGCACGGCAAGTTCATGTGCTGATGGTGCGCGCTTTGACCGACGAAGAAATGCAATTGCGGCAAGACGAACTTGACCGACAAGAAGATTAATATTTTGTAAAAGGACTAAAATGCCCTCATTTGATACCGTTTTAAAAGCAGATGCGGTTGAATTGCGCAATGCAGTTGAACAAAGCAACAAAGAAATCACAGGTCGCTTTGACTTTAAAGGCTCAAGCGCACGAGTTGAGCTCAAAGAGTTTGAAATTACGCTGCATGCCGACTCCGACTTTCAACGCGAACAAGTCATGGATGTGTTGCGCAACAAATGCACCAAGCGCAATGTTGACCCGAAATTTTTGGTTGAAGAAAAAGTCGAAAAAATGAGTGGCGACAAGGTCAAACAAGTGATTAAGGTCAAAAATGGCGTGGCACAAGAAGATGCCAAAAAAATCGTTAAAGTCATTAAAGACAGCAAAATCAAGGTTCAAGCAGCGATTCAAGGCGAAGCAGTTCGCGTGACAGGCGCTAAGCGCGACGATTTACAAGCCGTTATGGCGTTACTCAAAAAGGACATGAGCGATTTGCCCTTAACATTTGATAACTTCCGTGATTGAACTCAAAACACCCAAGTGCCTTGGGTGTTTTTTTATGGCTCAATCAGCGTCCATTCGCCCAGCGGTAAATCATCGGGCAGCATAAATTCACCCACTGCCAAACGATGCAGCGCATTCACATGATTGCCTGCCGCTGCAACCATGCGCTTGACTTGGTGGTATTTGCCTTCTTTGAGGGTTAGCTCCAGCGTGTTTCCATCCAAAGCTCGCGCATCAACGGCCTTGAGGGTTTCGTTTTCATCGTGCAGCAAAACACCTGTTTTGAGTTGCGTTAAAAAGTCCTCGCTGATGGGCTCAGCACAAGTGGCATGATAAATTTTATTGACGTTTTTCTTGGGCGAGGTGTTTTTGTGGATGAATTGTCCGTCGTCCGAGAGGAGCAAAAGCCCCGTGGTGTCAACGTCCAAGCGTCCGACACATTGCACATCACGTTCGCGCAAATACGCAGGCAAAAGCGTCAAAACGCCTTTGTGGTGTTTGGGTTTTTGCGAACACTCATAGCCTGCGGGTTTGTGCAGCAGCACGTAGACAAACTCCGCGTACGTCCAATCTAACCCTTCAATGGTGAAATGCAAATCGGTTAACTCAAATGATTCATCAGGGTCAAGGCAAACCTCGCCACGCACGCTGACGTCACCCGCTTCAATCGCTGCGCGGCAGTAAGCACGTGTGCCAAAGCCTTGGCTTTGAATGACTTTATAAAGGGGGAGTGTTTTATTTTTTTTAGCCATTATTGCGCTAATTCCTGTGCAAGTTGTGCGGCGCGTGTGGCGGCGGCTTGTGCGCCTGCGTGAATGGCTTGGTCTAAGCCGTTTTGGTTGAATGCGTCCAGCGCCGCTGCGGTTGTGCCACCTTTGGAAGTGACTTTTTCGCGCAAAGTGGCCAAGCTGTCGGGGCTGTTGTTAGCCAGTGTGACTGCGCCTGTAAAGGTACTTTTGACCAATGTTTGTGCAGTGTTCGCATCAAACCCCAATTGCATGGCGGCTGCGGTTAAATGCTCCATCATATAAAACACATACGCAGGCCCTGAGCCTGAGATGGCGGTGATGGCGTCGATTTCAGCCTCATGATTGAGCCAAACGGTTTGTCCGATGGATTTGAACAATTGGTCGATGAATTGCTGCTCGTTTTCGGCAAATATCGAGCGCGGCGCGTAAATGCCTGTGACGCCTTGGCCGACCAGCGCGGGCGTATTGGGCATGGTGCGGGCGATTTTGCCGTGGTTTGACCATTGAGTTAATGTTGCAACGGTTAAACCAGCGGCAATACTGATGAGCAATTGTTCTGCGTATAGGTGTGGCGTTAGTTCTTGCAATACTTCGCGCATATTTTGCGGCTTGACTGCCAAAACCCAAACATCGGGTTTATGGGTTAAGTCGAGACTGGTTTGCACATGAATGGCAAACTGCTCACGTAAGTGCTGCGCCGTTTGTGGATTGTGCTCCACTACGTTGATGTGCAGCGGATTAAAGCCATGAGCCAAAAGGCCGCTGATGATGGCGCTGGCCATATTGCCGCCGCCGATGAATGCAAGATGTGGATGTGGAGTCATGAAATGCCTTAAATGGGGTTGCGTGCGCCAAACAATGCGCTGCCGATGCGAATGATGGTCGCGCCAGCGGCAATGGCGTGGGGAAAGTCGTTGGACATGCCCATTGAGAGTGTATCAAATTGACTTTGGCTTGCCAATGGCAAGGCGGCTTTAACTCGGTCGTACCAGTTTTTCATGGCAACAAAGGGTTCTCGCTGTGCCGCATCGTCCGCCAACGGGTCAATGGGGGCGGGAATCGCCATCAAGCCGCGCAGTTTTAAGCGAGGTAGTGCGTTGATGTGTAAGGCCAATGCGATGAGTTCATCAGGTAGGCAACCACTTTTATTGGCTTCATGGCTGATATTCACTTGAATGCAGACGTTTAAATCAGGCAGGTGCGCAGGGCGTTGCTCGGCCAAACGTTGGGCTATTTTGAATCGTTCAACGCTGTGCACCCAAGCAAAGTATTCGGCCACTAAGCGAGTTTTGTTGCTTTGCAGTGGCCCGATAAAGTGCCAATTAATTGAGTTTGAACCAACCAGTTGCTGCATAGCAATAATTTTATCCACGCCTTCTTGCGCATAATTTTCACCAAAATCCCGCAATCCTGCTTGATAAGCCTCATGCACTGAATGCACAGATTGGGTTTTGCTAACGGCTAAAAAAGTCAATGAATCCACAGGTTTAGCGGCATTTTCACAGGCTCTTTGAATCAATTGTTGCAGTGCAGTAAGGCGAGTTTGCACAGTAGAAGTGCTTGAAAAATCGGTGTTTGACATATTGAAAATATGGGTGAATAATGATGAATCTTTAAATCAAGAGGAATGGAACGAGGTCTAAATCATCATAACATGGCCTTTGTTCAAATGCTCATGGACTTAACCACCATTTTACATGCTGCGCAGCAACAAAATGCCAGTGATGTGCACATTGATGCGAGCCATACGGATATTTTCATTCGTACCGCAGGTCAAATCAAACGACTTGATGGCATCAGCATTTCATCTGCCGAACTCAGCCAATGCTTGGCGCATTATTTAACTGCCGAGCAATGTTTAAGCCTTGAGTCCAAGCAGCAGTTTGACTTTGCCTTATATGAATCTAACTTGGCACTCAATGCACGGGTGACGGTTTATTTCAACCGTTCGGGCTTGACTCTTGCACTGCGTTTGATGCCATCGGTCATCCCTTCGTTAGCTGAACTGGGTGCGCCCGAATTTTTGCAACAACTTTCACCATTTGAGCCAGGCTTGGTGCTCATTACAGGACCTACTGGTGGTGGTAAATCCACTACCTTGGCCAGTTATTTATCAGCCATTAATCAAAAATATGCTGCGCACGTGGTCACGTTAGAAGACCCTGTTGAATATCGATATGCCTCAAATGCATGTTTGTTTCATCAATTTGAAGAAAATTTAGATTTTGTGGATTACCCGCAAGCGTTAAAATCAGCATTGCGTATGGATCCTGACGTGATTGTGATTGGTGAGCTGCGCGATTTAGATAGCATCAAGATGGCTTTACGTGCCGCAGAAACAGGGCATTTGGTGCTGGCGACGTTGCACAGCGCCGATGCGGCGGCAACCATTACGCGCCTGATTGATGTGTTTGACGAGGGCAACAAAGCCTTTATCCGTCATGTGCTGTCATCGGTTTTGCAAGGTGTGGTGGCACAGCGGTTGGTGATGAGCGGGACGGGCAATCAGCGCGTTGCCGTATTTGAAACTTTGGTCGCCAACCGTGCGGTTAAAAACATGATTCGCGAGCAAAAAGAATCACAATTGAGCAATTTAATGCAAACCCATGCACAAGTGGGCATGTTCACGTTTGCCCAGCATTATCAAAAGCTATTGAACAGCGGTAAAGTGGTGGATTCGGTTCCGCAATGGGCCAGTTAAAAAGGTTGTTATGAATCAAAAAATTACAGATTTTGATGTTTTGGATAGCGCAGGGCAATCCATTTCAATGGCGCAATTTTCAGACAGTGTGTTGCTTGTGGTTAATACGGCTAGTGCTTGTCGTTTTACTCCGCAATACGCTCAACTTCAAGAATTACATGAACAATACGCGGATAAAGGCTTGAAAATTATCGCTTTTCCATGCAATCAATTTGGTGCACAAGAAAAAGGCAATGCGACTGAGATTGCTGAGTTTTGCGACCTCAATTTTGCGGTAAAGTTTCCAGTTATGGGCAAAATTGAGGTCAATGGGGGCAATGCCCATCCACTGTGGCAATGGCTGAAAAGCCAAGCAACAGGCATTTTAGGCACACAGCGCATTAAATGGAATTTCACCAAGTTTTTAGTGGCGCGCGATGGGACAACAGTCAAACGTTTCGCGCCCATGACAGAGCCTAGAGAGATGCGGGCTTTAATTGAACAGTTTTTAGTATCACACAAAGGCAATTGAGAAAAATATGAGTACTCAAACCCATCAAAAACAAGCCATGTCCGGTATTGCTTTGGCGGCTTTAGGCATTGTGTTTGGCGATATTGGCACCAGCCCGCTTTATGCCATGAAAGAAAGTGTTAGCCAGCATTATGGTTTACCCTCTGACCCCGCAACGATTATGGGGCTTTTGTCCTTATTGTTTTGGTCATCATTTTTGGTCATCAGCTTCAAATACGTGACATTGATTATGCGTGCCGACAATAATGGCGAAGGTGGCATTTTGTCGCTCATGTCCTTGACGCTACGCGGTAAAGACCACACAAAATACATGTGGATTATTGTATTGGGCATGCTTGGTGCGGCGCTGTTTTATGGCGACTCTGTGATTACCCCAGCAATTTCGGTGCTCTCGGCGGTTGAGGGTCTGAAAGTGGCCGTTCCCAGTTTGCATGAAAATCATTTAATCGGGATTGCGGCAGTGATTTTGACCGCCTTATTTGCGATTCAAAAAACAGGAACCGCTAAAATTGGCGTGTTTTTTGGACCGATTATGATGCTTTGGTTCACGGCTTTGGGCGTATTGGGGGTTTATCACATTGTCCAAAACCCGTCCGTTATTTTGGCCTTAAATCCTTACTATGCGCTTGATTTTGTTTTGCATCATGGTATGGCAGGTTTCTTGGTATTTGGCTCGATTTTGTTGGTTTTGACGGGTGGAGAAGCCTTGTACGCAGATATGGGGCATTTTGGCCGCAAGCCCATTACGCTGGCTTGGTATGTGGTGGTATGGCCTGGTTTAATGCTCAACTATTTTGGCCAAGGCGCCATGATTTTGCTGAACCCTGCAACCAAAGAAAACCCTTTTTTCATGATGGCGCCTGAATGGGCGACTATTCCACTGGTTATTTTGGCCGCTTTGGCATCCATTATTGCCTCGCAAGCGGTGATTTCGGGGGCGTTTTCGTTGACCAGCGCGGCGATTAAATTGGGCTATTGCCCACGGATGAAAATCGTGCACACCAATGAACAAGAAAAAGGGCAAATTTATCTGCCGTTCATCAACTGGCTTTTGTGGGCATTGGTCATGGTCTTGATTGTGACCTTTAAAAACTCCAGTGCATTGGCTTCTGCCTATGGTTTTGCGGTGGTGACTACGATGGTGATTGACGACATCTTACTGTTGGTGGTGATGTTGACGGTTTGGCATTGGCGTAAAAACCTCTCTATTGCGATTTTTGCGTTACTGTTTACTGTCAGCATGACCTTTTTTTCAGCCACCGCCGTTAAGTTTTTTGATGGCGGCTGGTTTCCCGCATCGATTGGCTTAACCATTTTCACGATTCTAATGACGTGGAAAAGAGGCAAAGAGTTGGTGCACAACCGCGCTGAAGGGACTAATTTGCCATTGATTCCATTTATGCAAAGTTTGCTGGCGCACCCGCCTGTGCGCGTTGAAGGTACGGCAATGTTTATGCACAGTGATTTGAACAATGTGCCCAACTCCTTGTTGCACAATCTCAAGCACAACCGTGTTTTGCATGAGCGGATTGTCTTTTTAGGCATTCACACCGAAGATGTGCCTTACATCGCGGATGAAGAAAAAATAAAAATTCAAACCATTGGCGAGTCGGCTTATGTGGTCAATGGGTATTTTGGCTTTAAAGAAGAGCCATCCATGCACAGTGTGATGGCATTGTGTGAAAAACAGGGGTTGTCGATGGAAATGATGGACACCTCATTTTTCCTCAACCGTGAAACGGTGATTCCAAGCAAACTCAAAGGCATGGCATTGTGGCGCGAAAAAGTATTTGCGCTCATGATGCGTAATTCCATGCGGGCAACCGACTATTTTCAAATTCCACCCAATCGCGTGGTGGAAATGGGCACACAGGTGGAAATATGAGTTTAGTATCAACGATTATCCCGTTTTACAACGGTAACGACACCATTGCACGGGCGATTGATTCTGTGCTTGGCTCGCCACAAAGCTTAGAAGTGATTGTCATGGTTGACGCATCGCCTGAGGCTTTGGTGTTGACTGACGCACAACGTGCTGCTGTGGCGCAAGGTCACTTACGTGTGGTCGAATCGGCCACCAATTTGGGACAAGCAGCCATGCGCAATATGGGTGTGTCGCTCTCATTGGCGCCGTTTGTGTCATTTATGGATCAAGACGACATGTATTTGCCGAATTTTTGTGCCGAAATGAGTGAGGTTTTGTTGCAAAATCCGCATCTAGCGGCAGTAGAATGTGGCGCGGAAATTGTCAAAAATGGGGTTAATGTACTCAACGCGCCCGACCCACGCTATTTCACCACCATGAATTCAGTCCCGTGGAATGTTTTGGTGCGCCGCAATGCCTTTTGGCAAGCGGGTGCATTTCCGATTGACCCTGAGTTTCGCAAGAAATTGGCAGGTGAAGATATTGCTTTTAAACAAGCCATTAAACACTATTTTGCCGTCGGTTCAGATATGAGTCGCCAGTTGTTACGCCACTACTTGCGCGATGGTTCAGCAACGGACAATTACCTCAATCGCACAGAAATTGTCGATGGTGAAATTGTGTTCAAAGAAGTTTTTGAAAATGAAGCCAGTGGTGAGTGGAATGAAGCTTTGCAGCGCCATTGGGGCAATGTGACGCGTGATATTGAAATGCATCGGCGCATGTCGCCGCAAGGGCAGATGTGATTATCGGGGCGTATGCCCCGATTTTTTTATGCTCTTTAAATGGTTTTGGCTTTGTATTCACACAAATCTGCAATCAAACACGCATCACACTTGGGCTTGCGTGCTTGGCACACATAACGGCCATGCAAAATCAGCCAATGATGCGCATCGACTAAAAATTCGGCGGGAATATTTTTCAATAATTTGTGCTCCACTTCCAACACGGTTTTGCCGACAGCCAGCCCCGTGCGATTGCCGAGGCGAAAAATATGGGTGTCCACCGCCATTGTCGGCTGACCAAAAATCGTATTTAAAATCACATTGGCGGTTTTGCGACCAACCCCAGGTAAGGTCTCTAAGTCTGCGCGGTTGGCGGGCACTTGGCTGTTGTAATGTTCAATCAGTCGAGCACACAGCCCAATCACATGCTTGGCCTTGGCACGATATAGGCCAATGGTGTTGATGTAGCTCATCAAACGCTCTTCGCCTAAAGTCAAAATCGCTTCAGGTGTGTTGGCAACAGGGTAGAGGCGGGCGGTGGCTTTGTTGACCCCAATGTCGGTGGCTTGCGCAGAAAGCACAACAGCCACCAATAATTCAAAGGGGCTGTTGTAATGGAGTTCCGTTTTGGGGTGAGGATTGGCCGCTCGCAGGCGTGAAAACATCTCAATGCGGGCGGCGGGCTTCATGCTTGTTCGGCCTTGGCTTTAAGGGCGGCTTCAAGTTGGTCAAGGCGGTCAAAGCCCCAAAATGGTTCGCCATCGAGCAAAATAAACGGTGAGCCAAATACGCCTTTGGCAGTCGCCAAATCAGTTTCAGCACGAATTTGCTCTTTGGTAAATGAGTTGTTCATGCCCGCGGATAATTCTGTTGGTTCTAAACCTAAACTTTGTCCAAGATCCAACAAAACTTGCGGGTCGCCGATGTTTTTGTCTTCCACATAATAAGCTTTAAAAATGGCTTGCGCAAAAGCAATGCCTTTGTCTTCGCCAAATTGGCTTTCTGTCCACATCACCGCACGGGCGGCCATGCGCGTTTCGAGCGGGAAGACGCTGGGAATTTTGAATGGAATTTGATGAAACTGTGCGCTGCGCACGTAATCTCGCGTAATGTACGCTTTTTTGATGGGGTTTTGTGCCAAAGACGTGCCGCTGTGGGAGGGCTTGAAAGCTTCGCCCGCAAATGGATGCCAATCGACACGACGACCGTATTGGCGTGCCAAGTCGTTGATGCGGGTACTGGCAAAGTAACCATAAGGTGACGAGAAGTCAAAGTAAAAATCTAAGTGGCTGGACATGCGGAACTCTCATAGGTGGAAAAAACGTAGTATTTTAACAAGGAATGCGTTTTTATGTTGGTGAATCAGGCTACTGGTACAAAAGCCCCAGTTGAACTGGGGCTTTTGTATGCTTAAATCGCGCTTTATTGATTTTATGGGTGAGCCATTTAAACGAAAAGGCAAGGTTGATTACATCATGCCGCCCATACCACCCATGCCGCCCATGCCACCCATATCTGGCATTGCTGGCTTGTCTTCTGGGATTTCAGCAATCATGCAGTCAGTCGTCAAAATCAAACCAGCCACTGACGCGGCATTTTGCAAGGCTGTGCGCGTGACTTTGGTTGGATCCAAAACACCCATCGCCACCATGTCGCCGTATTCACCTGAAGCGGCGTTGTAACCGAAGTTGCCCGTTTCGGCAATCACTCGGTTAACCACCACAGAGGCTTCTTCGCCTGCGTTTTGCACGATTTGACGCAATGGCTCTTCCATGGCGCGCAAAACGATTTGAATCCCAGCGTTTTGGTCGGCATTGTTGC
Source organism: Formosimonas sp. (assembly GCA_051650085.1). Lineage (GTDB taxonomy): Bacteria > Pseudomonadota > Gammaproteobacteria > Burkholderiales > Burkholderiaceae > Hydromonas. The sequence continues at coordinate 26,505 of JBOFII010000021.1, read as the reverse complement.
CTGTCAAACCGCTAATCGCTGCACGAGCGCGGAGTAACGCGACGCCACCACCAGGCACAATACCTTCTTCAACCGCTGCACGAGTGGCGTGCAGGGCGTCTTCTACGCGGGCTTTTTTCTCTTTCATTTCGATTTCAGTGGCCGCGCCGACTTTAATCACTGCAACACCGCCTGCCAATTTGGCCACGCGCTCTTGCAATTTTTCGCGGTCGTAGTCAGAGGTTGACTCTTCGATTTGCGCACGAATTTGTTTCACGCGTGCTTCGATGTTGACTGACTCGCCTGCGCCATCAATGATGATGGTGTTTTCTTTGCCGATTTCAACGCGTTTGGCTTGGCCCAACTCTGCCAAAGTGACTTTTTCTAAAGTCAAACCCGTTTCTTCAGCAATCACTGTACCGCCTGTTAAGATAGCGATGTCTTCGAGCATGGCTTTGCGACGATCGCCAAAGCCTGGCGCTTTAACCGCTGCGGTTTTCAAGATGCCGCGAATGTTGTTGACCACCAAAGTTGCCAATGCTTCGCCGTCAACGTCTTCAGCGATAATCAACAATGGGCGACCTGATTTAGCCACTTGCTCCAAGGTTGGCAACAAATCACGGATGTTGGAGATTTTTTTGTCGAACAACAAAATGAATGGCGATTCAAATTCAACCACTTGTTTTTCAGGGTTGTTGATGAAGTAGGGCGACAAATAACCACGGTCAAATTGCATCCCCTCAACCACGTCGAGTTCGTTTTGCAATGATTTGCCATCTTCAACGGTAATCACGCCTTCTTTGCCGACTTTGTCCATTGCTTGCGCAATGATGTTGCCGATTGACTCGTCAGAGTTGGCTGAAATCGTCCCGACTTGAGCGATTTCTTTGTTTGACGTTGTCGGTTGAGAGATTTTTTTGAGCTCTTCAATCGCCGCAATGGTCGCTTGGTCGATACCGCGCTTTAAATCCATTGGGTTCATGCCTGCTGCGACGAATTTCATCCCTTCGCGCACTACAGATTGAGCCAAAACTGTGGCGGTGGTTGTACCGTCACCTGCGTTGTCAGAGGTGCGCGAGGCCACTTCTTTGACCATTTGCGCACCCATGTTTTGGAATTTGTCTTTGAGTTCGACTTCTTTAGCAACCGACACACCGTCTTTGGTCACCGTTGGTGCACCGAAGCTGCGCTCCAACACCACGTTGCGGCCTTTAGGACCCAAAGTCACTTTAACCGCATCGGCCAAAATATTGATACCTTCAACCATTTTGGCACGAGCCGAATCACCGAATAACACTTGTTTTGCTGGCATTTTATTTCCTTAAATAATATTGAGAATTAGGCTTGAACCACGCCCATAATGTCTTCTTCGCGCATGACGAGCACCTCCTCGCCATCGACTTTGACCGATTGGCCTGCGTATTTACCAAACAAAACGCGGTCGCCAACTTTAACATCCAACGCTTGTTGCACGCCTTGGTCATTGCGCTTGCCAGGACCGACAGCAATCACTTCGCCTTGGTCTGGCTTTTCAGCAGCAGATTCAGGAATGACGATACCTGACGCTGTGGTGCGCTCGGCATCCACACGTTTGACAATCACGCGATCGTGTAAGGGACGAATATTCATGAGTAATCCTTTAAAAAATAGTTAAAAATCAAAAAGTTAGGCCGTTTGCGAATGAAGTGTACAGTTATTATTAGCACTTACGTCCTTAGACTGCTAATTATGGGGTGTGAATGTTTTTTTTTCAAGGGGCAGGCTTGAAATACTTGAGTTGCGTTAAAATGCCAAAATGAATAGCCCACAAAAAAACAACCCACTGCACGGCTTCACGCTCGAATTCATTCTTACCGAACTCGTCGCGCACTACGGCTGGGATGGTCTGAACCAGCAGATTCCACTCAAATGCTTCGCGATTGACCCCAGCATCAAATCCGCCCTCAAACTGCTGCGCAAAACCCCATGGGCGCGTGAAAAAGTCGAGAGTTTGTATGGCGTTATGCTGCGCGAAGTCAAACGTGAGGCGAATAAAGTGTCGCCGTATCAACCTTCTTATTTAAAATCTAAATGACCATCATTCAAACGATTCAACAGCAAGGCTACGCCGTATTTTCAGCCGCAGAGTTGGGGGTTGACCCCGCACAACTCAATGATTTAGCCCCCAGTTGGCATGATTTAGTCATCGACAATTACCTCAAAGACGGCGGGCGTTATCGGCGCCGTCGCCATTCGTGTTTGGTAGCGAGTCATGGTGAATTGCAGCTTGCACCGCATCGGGCGCATTGGCAGGCGTTGACGTACAACGCGCTACACGGCGGGATGGAGCGCTGGTTTGAACCGATTGAGGCGACGGTTTTGGCGCATGCGGCGTGGGTGCAGTTGCTGCAAAGTTTGGTTCAAATCTGTGATGCGCTCAAAGGCGAGCAGCCGTGGTACATCGAGGCGCATCAGTTTAGAATCGACACCACCGATGGGATTGGCCGCCCGACGCCCGAAGGGGCGCACCGCGATGGTGTGGACTTTGTGGCGGTGCTGTTGATTGACCGCGTGGGCATTAAAGGCGGTGAGACGCGGGTATTTGAGGCGGATGGCCCGAATGGGCAGCGGTTTACATTGACGGAGCCGTGGCGTGTGTTGTTTTTAGATGATGAGCAGGTGATTCATGAGTCAACCCCAATTCAACCATTGGCCGACTATGGCTACCGCGACACTTTGGTGTTGACGTTTCGGCGTGGTGGTTTTCAGGGGCTTGAAACGTAGCGGTTAATTGCTTTTTTGGCAACTTTGACTTGTTATTTTTATATTTATTTGTCATTAAGGTAAAGATAGAATGGGGCGTTTTTAATTTATTGACAAGGATTTTTATGAGCATTCGAACTGTTAGCGCACAGCATTTTGGTAAAAAACACGGCCCAATAACACGGGTATTTAGCCCATCTGATTTGGGGCAGGTTCTCAAACCTTTTATTTTTTTGGATTATTTGGATACGCCTCTTGATGGTGGTTTTGGCTTTGGTTTTCACCCACATTCTGGGATTGCCACACTTTCGCACCCTTTGAGTTTTGATATCGCTTATGAGGAAAGTCATGGCAAAAAGGGTGTTGTGCGGGCACGAGGCATTGAGTGGATGAAAGCGGGGCGGGGGGTATGGCACAAAGGCAGCCCACAACGCGCCCCTGAGTTTTCCAATCAAGGGCAAGCTTTTCAGTTGTGGACGGCATTACCCTCTGGGGTTGAGTTGGAACCATCAGAAGGGCATTATCTTGCACCAGAACAAGTGGAGTCCGACGGGGCAACACGGGTTTTAACAGGCCGATTGGGTTCTGCACAAGGCCATGTGCCTACGCCAACAGATATGAACTATTTTTATGTCAGTTTGGCAGACGCTCAAGCATGGCAATTTAACCCGCCCAATAGCCATACCGTTGCTTGGCTGTATGTCCATCAAGGCACTGTCATCATTGATGAAACGCATTATGGCGCAAACACATTGGTTATTTTTGGTGCGCAAGGTTCTATACAATTGCACGCGCAAAACGAAACAGGCTTTGTTTTTGGTAGCGCACAACCTCATCCGCATGATTTGGTGATGGGGCATTACTCAGTACACACCAGCGAAGATGCTTTGCGACAAGGCGAGCAAAAAATTGGGGAAATATATCAGTCGCTGCAAAAAGAGGGCTTGCTGTAAAACTTTGGGCTCGAATTAGTGCAGTAAATCAGGTAGAACATCGAGCAATTTATTGTTGTCCTGTGCAATGGTGGCATGATACACCGAGAGTTTCCAGCCTAATTCGGACTTGAGGTAAACCTGTGTGGTGTGCAGGTTGAAGGTTTGTGCTGTGCCTTCGGGCGCACCTTGCGGCGTGAGTTGAATGTGCACGAGCAGGGTGTGTACGGCGGTGAGCATGTTGTCAAAATTGTGCGTCGCCAACACATGGGCTTTGATTTGGCCGATGTTGAGCATGTTGTCCCACAGTTCGCGCACCGCAATGTGACCTTGCGTATAAGGCAAGTTGGGCAAAATGCAGATGATGTCTTCGTCAGGCGACCACAGTTTCATGAGTGCTTCAAGGTCGCCATTGGACAAGGCGGCGTAAAACGCCGCTTCCACCTCGCTCGCGCTGCTGAGCATGGATTTGGGGGCTGGGACGCGTTTGGGCATCAGTGGCCTTTAACTACTTCGCCAGCTTTGAGGCGATAAACCGTACCGCAATACGGGCAAGCCGCCTCGCCGTGGCTCACGTCGATAAACACGCGTGGATGGCTGCTCCATTGTTCCATGTTGGGGTTGGGGCAATGCGCGGGCAAATCACTGGCTTTAAGTTCGATAACGGGGGCTGTTGAGCGAGTCATGGTAGTCACTTGTGGGTTGAAAATGAATCGCATTATAACAATTTAACACCATAGAGCCAATTAATTTAGCGGCGCCGACCATAGCCAGTTGTCGGCTGAGCTGGGTATAATGACAACCATTAAAAAGGAGGCGTTCATGCAGTGGCTTTACCGCATCATTGGGGTCAAGGTTCAGACCCAAACTCAATACGAAGAACTCAAAGCAGGTTTTGAAGACGGCACCAAAACCATTTTGCCCTCACTTTTGGCCATGATGATTTGGGCCGTGGTCACCGCGGTGGCGATGGTGGCGGCGGGCATGCCTTGGTATTATGTGCTCATCACCAATGTGATTGTGTATGCAGCGTCCGCACAGTTGGCGGTTTTGACCATGTTGATGGTACAAGCGCCGTTGCCGATTATTTGGCTTGCGGCAAGCGTGGTGAATTTGCGTTTTGTGATTTTCAGTGCTAATTTGAAGTTTTATTTTCGGCACTTGAATGTTTGGCAGCGCTTAATGTATGGTTTTTTGCACACCGATATTGGTTCGATGCTGTTTGCGTTTCGTTATCGCAACCAAACCCCGATTCCCGCGACGTTGGAGCAAACGGGCTTTTATTTTGGTTTGAATGCACCCAATTGGCTGAGTTGGCAAATCGGCTGCGTGATTGGCGTTTTGCTGGCCAGCGCGTTACCTATGACTTGGGGGCTGGATTTAGCCGCATCTTTAACGCTTTTGGTGTTGGTCATCAAAGGCGTGGAGCATTGGGCGGGCGTGGCCTCTTGCGTTGTCGCTGCGTTGAGTGCAGTGTTTTTGCAGTTTTTGCCATTTAAATTATGGGTTTTTGCGGCGATTATTTTGGGCGTGGCCACGGCTTTGTTGGTTGAGTTTGTTGCCCCTAATGCCTTCATCAAACCACGTCCACAGGCAGAGGAGGCCGCATGAGTTTATATGAACATTTATGGCTGTGGGTGGCGATTATTGGCTTGGGCGTGGTCACGGCGGTGACGCGCTCGTTCTTTTTGCTCACGCCCGCCAAATTTCAATTCTCCCCAATGATTCGCCGTGCGCTGCGTTACGCGCCGACAGCGGCGATTAGTGCGGTGATTGCGCCCAGTGTTTTGTTACACAACCACGCAGTTGACTTAACGTGGCACAACAATGCATTGGTCGCGACCGTTTTGGCCAGTGTGGTGTTTGTGTGGAAACAAAATTTATTGCTGATGATTGCAGTGGGCATGTTGGTTTTCACGGTGCTGCGCCTGTATGTGAATCCTTAAGTGGTGTGGCTGAGGTGGTCAAAGCGTACCTATTCAGTAAACCAATTTTTAAATATAGTGAATTCATAGTCAATTACAAGGAGCTTTCATGTCATCTCAACTCAATCATCTGTGGATGCCGTTCACGGCCAACAAACAATTCAAAGCCGCGCCGCGCATGCTGGTCTCGGCCAAAGACATGCACTACACCAGCGACGATGGGCGGCAGATTTTGGACGGCACGGCGGGTTTATGGTGTGTGAACGCAGGGCACAACCGCGCCCCGATTGTGCAGGCGATTAAAGACATGGCCGAGACTTTGGACTACGCGCCGATGTTTCAAATGGGGCATCCCAAAGTGTTTGAAGCCGCGTCTAAATTGGTTGAAATCACGCCTGAAGGCATGGACAAAGTGTTTTTTACCAATTCGGGCTCTGAGGCGGTAGATTCGGCACTTAAAATGGTTTTGACCTATCACCGTGCCCGTGGTGAGGCGCAGCGCACCAAATTCATCGGCCGTGAGCGCGGTTACCATGGTGTGGGTTTCGGCGGCATTTCGGTCGGTGGGATTGGCGGCAATCGCAAGCATTTTTCAGCCAATTTAATGCCTGGGGTTGACCATCTGCCACACACCTTCAACCTCGAACATGCTGCATTTAGCCGTGGCGAACCTGAGTGGGGCGCACATTTGGCCGACGCGTTGGAGAATATTTTGGCTCTGCACGACCCATCAACGGTAGCGGGCGTGATTGTTGAACCGTTGGCGGGGTCAACGGGGGTTTTGATTCCACCCAAAGGTTACTTGAAGCGTTTGCGTGAATTGTGTGACAAACACGGCTTGCTGTTGATTTTTGATGAAGTGATTACAGGCTTTGGCCGTCTGGGCACGCCGTTTGCGGCACAGTATTTTAATGTCACCCCTGACTTAATGACGGTTGCCAAGGGGCTGAACAACGCCGCCGCACCGATGGGCGCGGTGATTGCCAAAAACGAGATTTACGACACCGTGGTCAATGCCGCGCCTGACAACGCGATTGAGTTTTTCCACGGTTACACATATTCAGGTCATCCTTTGGCCGCGGCCTCGGCTTGCGCGGCTTTGGATATTTACCGTGACGAACAATTATTTGAGCGGGCGGCGAGCTTGTCGGCGCATTTTGAAAATGAAATCCACAAACTCAAGTCCGCGCCGTGGGTGAAAGACATCCGCAACCTCGGCTTAGTGGGTGGGGTTGAACTGCATTCGCGCGACGGCGCAGTCGGTGCGCGGGCTTACGATGCCTTTTTGCATTGCTATCATGCTGGCGTTTTGGTGCGCTACACGGGCGATATTTTGGCGTTTTCACCACCGTTGATTGTCAGTGAAGCGCAAATCACTCAAATTTTTGCTGCCGTAGGTGAAGCGTTGCGCGCCATTGATTGATTCTTATCATTTACAGCCGATTTTCTTGTGGTACAATAAATGCAATTGAAAAGCATTCTTATTTACATTTTGAAAAGGCTGTAAAATGCATCGTTCAAATATGACTTTAAATCACGCGCCTGTTCATCAGGCGCTGATTGTTCGTGCCGTTCAGGCCAATCAAGCACCGACCGAGTGGGTAAACTGGCTGGAAGACATAGGATTTTTGGCAGGTGAACATGCCATGGTGCTCAAACGTCCCGTACTCAAGGGCGGGGCGTTGGTGGTGCGGGTTGGTTTGTCGACTTTTGCATTGCATCCGCAAGAAGCCTCTTGCATTGAAGTAACGGCGGTGACTTCATGAGCCAGCCGATTCAATTTTTCCCCAGCGGTACTCTAGTGGCTTTGGTCGGCAATCCAAACTGTGGCAAAACCGCGTTGTTCAATTCACTCACAGGCAGTCGACAAAAAGTCGCCAACTATGCAGGTGTGACGGTTGAGCGCAAAGAAGGCACGTTTCAACAGAGCAATGGTAAAAAGCTGCGCATTTTGGATTTGCCAGGGACTTACAGCCTGTATCCACGTTCGCCTGACGAAAAGGTGACTTGTGATGTGTTGGCAGGCAAAGCCAAAGGTGAAAAACGCCCCGATTTTGTGATTTGTGTGGTCAATGCCACCAATTTGCACCGTGGTTTGCGTTTGGTTTTGAGCGTTCAACGCATGGGCTTGCCGATTGTCGTCGCGCTGAACATGATGGACGTGGCGCAACGGCGCGGGATTCAGATTGATGTGGCGGCATTGTCGCGTGAGTTGGGCGTGCCTGTCATTGCAACTGTGGGGGTAAGCTCTGAAGGTACACAGGAGTTGGCTCAGTATTTGGACAACAGCTCACCTTCTTTAGCAAAAGCCTCAAGCGACAATTCACACAATGCACTCAGCGATCAAGCTCAAGTGCGCCAAATTTTACACCATATGGGTTTGCACGAAATACAGGCGCATCCGTTGACCGAGCGGCTCGATAAAGTATTTTTGCATCCTGTTGTGGGTTCAGTGATTTTAGCTTTGGTATTGTTTTTGGTGTTTCAAGCGGTGTTTTCATGGGCAAATGTGCCCATGGATGCGATTGAAGCAAGCTTTTCTGCCTTGGGCGAAGCCGTTGGTGGCTTGTTGCCCGAAAGTATTTTAAAAAGTTTTATCGTTGACGGTTTGATTGCGGGCTTGGGTGGCGTGATTGTGTTTTTGCCGCAAATCATTATTTTGTTTTTCTTTATCTTGCTGCTGGAAGAGTCGGGCTATTTGCCACGCGCAGCCTTATTGCTCGACCGCTTGATGAGTGGGGTTGGCTTGTCTGGCCGCTCATTCATTCCATTGCTTTCATCATTTGCATGCGCCATTCCTGGGATTATGGCCACTCGAACCATTGCCAATCCGCGTGACCGCTTGGTGACGATTTTAATCGCTCCACTAATGACGTGCTCGGCGCGTTTACCCGTTTATGCCTTGTTGATTGGGGCGTTTATCCCACAAAAAACAGTATGGGCAGGTTTGCAGTTGCAGGGAATTGCATTGCTTATTTTGTATTTTGCGGGTATTTTGGCCGCTTATGCGGTGGCGTGGGTGCTCAAATTATGGGGGCAACACCAACACATGCGCACCTTGATGATGGAGTTGCCTGATTATCATTGGCCTAATGTGCGCAATTTGCTGATTGGCTTGTGGCAGCGGGTTGAAATTTTCATGCGCCGCGTGGGTGGCATTATTTTGACCTTAACGATTTTGATGTGGTTTTTGGCCAGTTTTCCAGGCGGCTCGATTGAAGAGAGTTTTGCAGGCATTTTAGGCAGTTGGCTGAACGTGCTTTTTGCACCGATTGGCTTTAATTGGCAAATCAGCATTGCTCTGGTACCTGGTCTGGCGGCGCGTGAGGTTTTGGTCAGTTCATTGGCCACCGTTTACGCGCTGTCATCGGGTGCAGATGGCGAAGCCTTGATGCCCATCATCGCCAGCCAGTGGTCAACCGCCACGGCGTTGTCGCTATTGGCATGGTTTGTCTTCGCGCCTCAGTGCTTATCCACCATTGCCACCATCAAACGCGAAACAGGCGGCTGGAAAATGGCGCTGATAACCACAGGTTATTTGTTTGCTTTGGCTTATTTGGCTTCATTCATCACGTATCGGGTGGCCTTGTCTTTGGGTTTATGAGTTGGACTCATAACCATTGGGGTTTTGATTTTGCCAATGCCATGCATCTTGGCACATGGCATGAACGTCATACTGCGTGCGAAATCCAAGCAAGTCTTGTGCCAAAGTGACGTCTGCGTACATGCTGGCTATATCGCCAGCCCTACGTGGCACGATTTGATAAGGAATGGCTTTTTTTGAGGCTTGCTCAAAAGCCGCAACCAGTTGCAGAACGGTTAATGGCTGCCCCGTACCTAAATTAACGGTCAATGAACCTTGATGTTCAAACAGCCATTGCAAAGCCAAGCCGTGGCCGCGAGCCAAATCCATCACATGAATGTAATCACGAGCGCCCGTACCATCAAGAGTGTCGTAGTCATTACCAAATACCGATAACTTGTCCCGCAGCCCAATCGCCACTTGCTGAATATAGGGCACTAAGTTATTGGGAATGCCACTGGGGTGCTCGCCGATTAACCCCGATGGATGGGCGCCAACAGGATTGAAATAACGTAAAGTGGCGTGTTGCCAGCGTGGGTCACTGGCTGCAGTGTCTTGCATGATGCGCTCCATCATGACTTTGCTCTGTCCATATGGGCTGTTGGCTGACAAAGCAGGGTGGGTTTCCAAATAAGGCAGTGGCGCATTTTCACCGTAAACCGTAGCGGATGAACTCAAAACAATCCGAAACACGCACGCCTCGCGCATGGCTTGCAACACACTTAAAAAGCCCATCACATTGTTGTGATAATAATCAATGGGCTTGACCACTGACTCGCCAACGGCTTTAAGGGCTGCAAAGTGAATCACCGCATCAATTTGATGGTCGCGCAAAGTCCGTGCGAGTGCTGTGGTGCTCAGTACATCCAATTCAATCAAAGCGGGTCTAATGCCCGTGATGTGTTCTATCCGTTCAATGACACGTGGAGAACTGTTGACAAAGTTATCGAGCAAAATCGGGGTGTGGCCTTGATCCATGAGGCTGACCGCAGTGTGTGCGCCAATATAGCCCGTGCCGCCTGTAAGCAAAATATTCATGATGGTTTTTTTACTGCGCATGAGATGAGTTGGCATGAAAAGCAACAGTGCGCACCGCATGTTGCCAGCCTGCGATTTTTTGCGCCATTGCGGTTGGCTCGGCTTGGCTGGCAAAAATGTGTTCGCTGCGCCATTGGGCGGCCAACTCCTCGGTATTGCGCCAAAAACCAACCGCCAAACCTGCCAAATACGCCGCACCAAGAGCCGTGGTTTCGGTGAATTTAGGGCGCACCACGTCGATATTGAGCACGTCAGCTTGAAATTGCAGCAGCAAGTCATTGGCCGATGCGCCGCCATCCACCCGCAAAACCGAAATATCTATGCCCGCATCATGTTGCATGGCCTGGAGCACATCCATTGTTTGTAGGGCAATCGACTCCAGCGCGGCGCGGGCGATGTGCGCATCAGTGCTGCCACGCGTTAACCCTAAAATCATACCGCGTGCATTGTCCTGCCAATGGGGGGCACCCAGTCCTGTAAAGGCTGGGACGACATAAACCCCGTCGCTGTCGGGCACACTGGCGGCTAAAGCTTGCACTTCTTTGGACTCATTAATCATGTGCAACCCATCGCGCAGCCATTGCACCACTGCGCCACCTATAAAAATACTGCCTTCAAGTGCGTATTGCACGTGCTCGCCAATTTTCCATGCAACCGTGGTCAATAGATTGTGCTTTGAGGCAACGGGTTGCTCGCCTGTGTTCATCATCATGAAACAACCCGTGCCATAGGTGTTTTTGACCATGCCTTTGTGCCATGCCATTTGCCCAAACAACGCGGCATGCTGGTCGCCTGCAATCCCTGCAAGCGGAATGCTGGTGTTTTGGTTCGGCAAATACACATTGCTAATTAATTCACTAGAATCATGGACTTGGGGCAACATTTGAATGGGAATGTTGAATAGAGAAAGCAGTTGAGCATCCCATTGCAATGTGTTGATATTGAACAATAAAGTTCTTGCGGCATTACTCACATCGGTGATGTGCTTTTCACCATGGGTGAGTCGCCATGTGAGCCACGAATCGACTGTGCCAAAAGCCAAATGACCTTGTTCGGCCAAAGTTTGTGCATCGTGCACATGGTCGAGTATCCAACGGATTTTGCTGGCTGAAAAATAGGAATCAAGCAATAAACCTGTTTTTTCACGCACCATATCAGCGTGCCCCTGTGCGTTGAGCTGAGCGCAATAGTCGGCAGTGCGCTTGTCTTGCCAGACAATTGCGTTGTAAATGGCTTTTCCTGTGCGTTTGTCCCACACAATTGTGGTTTCACGTTGATTGGTGATGCCTATGGCGGCAATATCAGTGCTGGTGAGTTGGGCTTGCTGCAATACCCGTTCAATCACCGCCAACTGGCTGTGCCAAATGTCTTCGGGGTCGTGTTCCACCCAAGCGGCCTGCGGGTAAATTTGCGGGAATTCTTGTTGTGCCATTTCGACCACTTCGCCCGCGTGATTGACAACAATCGCGCGAGAACTGGTTGTGCCTTGGTCAAGGGCTAAAATGTACATGGATTAAGCTTTCTGTAAATAAGTTTCTAAACGCGCCACATCATCGGCCTGTGCATACAGCCCCAACTTGGTGCGCCGCCATAAAATGTCTTGCGCTGAGCGTGCCCATTCGTATTCACGCAAATACTCGACTTCAACGGCATACAAAGCAGGGCAGATGAGCGCCCCTAAATCACTGATATTGTGTTTGTTATTTAAAAACACATTCATACGCGTGCCATACAAACGCGCATAACGGCGCAAAAGAGCGGCATTCAACCAAGGGTAACGCGTTTGCTGGGTGCTGACAAATGCCTCAAAGTCCGCTTGAGGGATGTCGCCACCAGGTAAAGGCATGTGAGCCGTCCATGCGGCACTCATGGGCAGTACACGAGCCAATTGATTCAAAGCGTCTTCTGCCAAACGGCGATAGGTGGTGATTTTACCGCCAAAAATCGACAGCACTGGAGCACCTTGCTCTGCATCTAAAATCAATTGATAGTCACGCGTCACCGCCGCTGGATTACCGTGTTCATCTGCCAAAAGAGGGCGCACACCTGCATATGAACCGACCACATCCGCAGGCGCAATCGATATTTGAAAATATTCATTGACCAAGGCGCACAAATAATCAACTTCTTCTGTACTGATGCCCACTTGCGCCACATCGCCCGTGTATTCAACATCGGTTGTGCCAATCAAGGTAAAGTCATCTTCGTAAGGAATGACAAAAACAATTCGCTTGTCTTTATTTTGAAAAATATAAGCGTAAGGGTGGTCAAACATTCGGCGCACAATGATGTGGCTGCCTTTGATTTGACGCAACGCGCATAAAGCCTGTGTTTTAAGACCTTGTTCCAAAACATCCACCGCCCAAGGGCCTGTCGCATTGACCAAGGCTTTGGCTGTGACCTCAATCGTTTGCCCTTGGCTGTTGAGCAACGTGGCCTGCCAATGGCTATTGTGCCGCTTGGCTTGAAGCAGCTTGGTTTGCGGCCAAATCTCTGCACCCAATTCACGTGCCGCCATGGCGTTGAGCACCACCAAACGCGCATCGTAAACCCAGCCATCAGAATACTCAAAGCCATGAGTAAATGAGTTTTTCAGCGGTTGACCCGCAACATGGTGGCGAAAGTCAACCGAGTTTGAGCCTGCCAATAGCGTGCGCTTGGCCAAATGATCATATAAAAACAAGCCCGCGCGAATCATCCATTTGGGGCGCAGATGAGCGACATGCGGCATGATAAACCGCAACGGCCACATGATGTGTGGCGCGGCACGCAGCAAGACTTCTCGCTCTTGCAAGGCTTTGCGCACTAGGCCAAATTCGTAATATTCTAAATACCGCAAACCACCATGAATCAATTTACTGCTGTTCGATGAGGTGTGTTGTGCCAAATCATCTTGCTCGCACAACAATACCTTTAAACCACGCCCAGCCGCATCTCGTGCAATGCCCACACCGTTGATGCCGCCGCCGATGATGAGTAAGTCGTGCATAAAAACCTCTCTTTTGTGTGCCAATCAAGTGTTAACGCAGCAATCCAGTGTGCACCAAGTGAACAGGCATACTTTGCGGTTCAATATATTGATTTAACGCCGCCCCCGCCGCCCCCAAAGCACCTGCTTGTTCGCCAAACTGGCACAATTGTACATTGGGAATGTCATAATTATGACCTGTATGCTGTTTTAAACTGTCAATGGTTGGCTCAAGCAGGGCGTTGCCAAATTGGCTCATTGAGCCGCCAATCACAATAGTGCGCGGATTAATCATATTGACCATATTGCGCAGCACCACGCCAAGGTACTGGGCGATGGCATTGAGTCCGTCGCGCACCAACAAATCGCCGCGCTCATGGCGGCGCAAAAGCTGCGCAATGGGCAAAACTCCCGTGCTGCCAGCCAATCTGCTCAATGCGCGCTGCGACACCAGTGTTTCGACGCAACCGCGTTGACCACAACCACACAAAACCCCATCAGTCATTTGTAAAATTGAGTGACCAATTTCACCCGCCCAACCCAAGTCGCCATGGTATAAACCGTGCTCAGTCACAATGCCCGCACCCACGCCAATGCCTAGGTGAACATAAACCATAGGGCGGCGCTGATGCTGCATTTGCCCAAATACAAACTCCGACAGCGCACCCGCCTGACAGTCATTGACAATCGTAATGGGCTTGTCGGCCAAGGGCGTATCGGCAAAGCGCGCCAGCATGCGCTCGCGAATGGGTATGTTTTTCCAACCTAAGTTGGGCGCGAGAATAATGGATTGTTGCTCAAAATGAACCATACCGTGTGTGCTAACGCCAATGCCCAATATTTCATGTTGATTGATGGTGATGACCTGAGCTGCGTTTAGCAATAAATCTGTTAGTCGTGTGAAAGTGTCCTCGAAACTTAAGTGCTGGTATGAAAGCGAGGCATTGAATAAAACATCACCCGTTATCGAGCAGGCCAAAACCGTGAGGGTGTCTACACCAATCTCGGCACCCAACAAGGCCAAAACATTGCCGTTAATCGACAAACCTGTAGGCGGTCGACCTGCGCCTTCAAGGGAGGTGGGTATATCATCTTCGATAATCCATTTTTCTAAAATCAGCTCTTGCACCAGTTTACTGACAGTGGACTTATTGAGCTTGGTGAACTCGGTTAAATCCACGCGCGACAAACTAGGCTGCTTTTTGACTAAATTGATGATTGCAAGGCGGTTGATGCGCTTAAGGTCGCTGTGATTGCTGGTGAACGCCATGTATTTGCCTTTCATTGGATGTCTGATTATATAAGCAATGGGAGAATAAGTTTATCAAAATAAATTAATTTATAAAGACAGCGCCGTTGAATAAATTAGTTTTTTAAAAATTCAAAATAAACGCGGAAATAAACCCATTTTTTATGAGAAAAATCATTTTTACTCTAAATATGACTTTTTTCACATTATTTGACGCAAAAAATAGTTGTTTAAAAAAAATAATATTGACAGGGTGGATGTTTTAATGCCTAATATTCTTATGATGTAAGTGAATGGGTTTTGTCAAAAACATTCCTTTTTATATCATAAGCATAATTTAATAAAAATAGTCATTTAGGAGGCAAGCTATGGCAGGAATTCGGCTCACCAAAGTATGTAAAGTGTACGAAGGCGCGAGTGTGCCTGTGATTCGAGAGGTTGACCTTGAAATTCAAAACGGTCAATTGTGTGTTTTTGTCGGCCCATCTGGCTGTGGCAAATCAACGCTTTTGCGCATGATTGCGGGTCTTGAGGATATCACCAGCGGCGATTTATATATCGGTCAAGACCGCATGAATGATGTTGCGGCGGCCAAACGCGGGATTGCCATGGTATTTCAAAGTTACGCGCTGTACCCGCACATGACTGTTTTTGAAAACATGGCTTTTGGGTTGGAAATGAGCAAAACCCCGCGCGATGAAATCAAAACGCGCGTGAATCAAGCGGCCAAAATTTTACAGTTGGAACACCTGCTTGAGCGCAAGCCCAACGCGCTATCGGGCGGGCAACGTCAGCGCGTTGCGATTGGACGAGCTATTGTGCGCCAACCAGGGGCTTTTTTGTTTGACGAGCCTTTATCGAATTTAGATGCCGCCTTGCGCGTACAAACCCGCCTTGAAATAGCCAATTTGAAAGACGCTTACCAAGACGCATGCATGGTTTATGTGACCCACGATCAAGTCGAAGCCATGACGTTGGCCGATAAAATTGTTTTGCTCAATGCAGGGCAAAACACCATTGACTATGGCAGTGTAGCGCAACAAGGCACGCCGCTAGAGTTGTATGAGCATCCGCGCAGCTTGTTTGTGGCGGGATTCATTGGCTCACCACAGATGAATTTTTTGAAAGGCGTGGTTTCAAGCATTGAAGTTGATGGTGTGACCGTTCGACTGAACAGTGGCGAGTCACTCAAAGCCGCAGTAGAGGGGCAAACGGCCACTCTGGGGCAAGCCGTGACGCTGGGCATTCGCCCAGAACACATTGACGCCAGTGCATCACAAAGCATCCGCCGACAGGTTTTACGCAGCGAGCATTTGGGCGATATGGTATTTGTGTATTGCTCAAACGAAGGTGAGGGCATGTTGTCCATCAAATCTTTGCCGCATGCGCTCACTGAAATGACGGGAACCATTCAAATAGGCATTCCCAGTCGAGAGTGCCATTTATTCGATGAACATGGTTGGGCGTTTAAACGCTTGGTTTAATTGACTTGACACATTGGTGCGTTCAAAGCGTGGGGCTACCAATGGACATCAACCACGCACAAAACCATTACAGGAGACACACATGAGCACTTTTTTCAAAACCAAAATCGCAGTATTAATCAGTCTGGCCGCTGTTGTAGGACAGATTAATGCGGGTGAGATTGTATTCAACTCCGACTCGTCAGCACCAGATGCCCGCAAAAATGTCACCAATCAGGTCGCACGCTTTGAAAAAGCCCATCCAGAGATTAAAGTCAAGCTCAACATCATTGACCATGAGGCGTACAAACAACAACTGCCCAATTTTTTAAGCTCCGCCTCACCTGACGTGGTGAGTTGGTATGCGGGTGAGCGCATGAAGTATTTTGTAGACCGCAATTTATTTGAAGATGTCTCTGATGTGTGGGCCAAAGGTGGCCTCAAAGACAAAATGGGTTCAACTTTGTCGCAAATGACCATCAAAGACAAACAATATGGCGTGCCAACAGGCTACTACCAATGGGGCATGTACTACCGCAAAGATGTTTTTGCTAAACTGGGCTTAAATCCACCCAAAACGTGGGACGAGTTCAAAACCGTAGCCGATAAACTCAAGGCCGCAGGCATCACCCCGATTACCAGCGGCACGAAAGAGCCTTGGCCTGCAGCGGGTTGGTTTGACTACCTCAACATGCGCATCAACGGTTTTGATTTTCACATGAAATTGACAGCAGGCGAAGTGCCATACACCGATGAAAAAGTCAAAAAAGTTTTTGTCGCATGGAAAGAATTGCTCGATAAAGAGTATTTTTTGAAAAACCATGGTTCATACACATGGCAAGAGGCTCTGACGCAGTTTAATCAAGGCAAAACGGGCATGTATTTGATGGGCAACTTCTTGGTTGGTGCTTTGCCCAAAGATGTTGAGCCCAATGTGGGTTTCTTTCCATTCCCAACCATTGACCCGAATATTCCAGCCGCTGAAGACGCACCGACGGACACCATTCACATCCCTGTTAACGCTAAAAACAAAGCCGACGCCAAAGTGTTTTTAGAGTTTATCGCCAGCGCAGAAGAACAATCGGCCTTTTCAAATGACTCCAAATACTTACCTGCCAATAAAGATGCAAAAGTTGCAGATGACCGTTTCCTCAAGGCTGGCTTTGAACTGTTGTCTAACGCCAAAGGCATTGCCCAATTCTATGACCGTGACACCACCCGTGAAATGGCTGAAGCGGGGATGAAAGGCTTTGCGGAGTTTATGGCCGACACCAGTCGCATGGATGCAGTTATGGCCAAATTAGAAGAAAGTCGAGTGCGTATTTATAAAGCCGCAACCGTGACTCCCACCAAACCCGCAGCGGCAGAATCTGCACCCACCGCGCCCTCTAAATCTCGCTGGAGCTGGATTTTGGGAGGTGTAGCGATTGCGGTAGGCTTGCTGCTTATACTCAAACGCAAAAAGAATTGATTGAGCCAACCACAGGACAATTCTGTGGTTTTATAGAGGCCATACTCAAAAATTGGAGCAGACAGCATGAGTGTTGATCCACATAAACTGGCGGACTGGCGCATGCCAGAGTCAAAGCCAGCATCTATCCAAAGTCGCCATAACCGCGCCGCGATTTATTTTTTATTGCCTGCAGTTTTGGTTTTTAGCTTGTATGTGCTTTATCCGATTGTGCAAAGTCTTTGGTTGGCTTTTCACGATTGGGACGGCTTGCCGACCACCCAAGCCAAGTGGGTGGGACTGGGTAATTTTGTTGAAGCCCTCAACTCTGATACGTTTTGGTTGGCCCTTGAAAACAACGTGATTTGGTTGCTTTTGTATATGCTCTCGCCTGTTTTTGGCTTGGCCATTGCGCTGTATCTCAATCAAAAAATTCGCGGTATGCGCCTTGCTAAAGCCTTGTTTTTCTTTCCATTTGTCATCTCGCCAGTGGTGGTTGGTCTGGTTTTTTCTTGGTTTTATAATCCGCAATACGGCATCATCAGTTTGTTTTCAGACAGTGGAATGGCGGTTTTGGAAGATGAAAATACAGCGACCTTTGCCGTGATTTTGGCCGCGCTGTGGCCACAAACCGCGTACTGCATGATTTTGTATTTAACAGGTTTGAACAACGTCAGCCCCGACCAAATTGAAGCGGCGCGACTTGATGGGGCGAGTGGCTGGAACATGCTCACCCGCATTATTTTGCCGCAGCTTGCCCCTGCTACATTCATTGCCGTGGTGGTCACCGTGATTGGTGCTTTGCGCAGTTTTGACTTGATTGCAATTATGACTCAAGGCGGGCCTGCGGAAAGCACCACTGTTTTGGCTTATTTTATGTATGAGCAACAGGCCAATTTCAGAATCGGCTACAGCTCGGCGATTGCCACCATTTTGTTTCTGATTATGATGGTTTACATTGTATTTTTCTTGAGCAAAATGCTTAAAGATGAACAATAAAGGGGGAGTTAAATGTATCCGCGCCCATATGAGCAATGGCAATCGCCCATTGTAAAATTGTTGTACCGCATTTCTATTCCTGTTGCTTTGCTGATTTGGCTGTTGCCGCTGTTTGTGGTGTTTGTCACCTCCATGCGCAGTGGCGATGAGTTGAACATGGGCAATTATTGGGGTATTCCCACCGAGTTTTCCATGGTCGAAAACTACACGCAAGCCTTGACCAACAGTCCGATGCTGGGTTACTTCATCAACAGTTTGCTGGTCAGTTGTGGCGCGGCAATCGGCTCAATTGGTCTGGCCGCTTTGGCGGGTTATGGGTTGTCAACCTATCAGTTTCGTGGCAACACGTTGTTGTTTGCGATTTTTATTGCGGGCAATTTCATCCCGTATCAAATTTTGATGATTCCAGTGCGCTCGTTGACCGATTCTATGGGGTTGATTGATACCCGATTGGGTTTGACGTTGTTTCACATTGCTTTTCAAACGGGTTTTTGCACTTTGTTTTTGCGCAATTTTATCAAACAATTGCCCTATGACTTGATTGAGGCGGCCCGCTTGGATGGCGCAAATGAGTGGGATATCTTTGCACGGGTGATTTTGCCCTTGATACGCCCAGCCTTGGCTGCATTGGCGGTTTTGATTTTTACATTCATCTGGAACGATTATTTTTGGGCCTTAACACTCACGCAAAGTGATGCGGCCTTTCCCGTGACGGTAGGTGTGGCAGGATTGCGCGGTCAATGGTCGGCGGCGTGGAATTTGATTTCTGCTGGCTCGATTTTGGCTTCTCTGCCGCCTGTTGCTTTGTTTTTTATGATGCAAAAGCACTTTATTGCTGGCTTGACGCTGGGCGCGACCAAAGGTTGATTTTATGTCACTTATTTCACTGCGCAACAATCAAGCATGCCTTAATTGGCAAGTGTTGCCAAACGCTCAGCTGGTTTGGCAACATTGGGGACACCCCATACCAGCCAGCGCAATCGATGCGCCTGCTGCGTTGACGAGTCGGTTGGCTCTAACCCCTAGTCTGGGGGTGGTGCAAGCGCAAGGTTTGGGCTGGATGTATCAGCCGAGCATTCGTGGGCATCGGTCTGATGGCACAAACTGGGTGCAACAGTTTGTCTTGCAACACACGGTGAGCGAGGCCAATCGGTGCATCTTTACCCTCATGGATGAACTGGCACAACTGTCGCTCAAAATCACGTATCAGTTGAATGCGTTTGGCGTGGTTGAGATTCAATCCGAGTTGACCAACTGTGGCACAACGGATTTTCATCTGCATTGGTTGGCGGCGGGCTGTTTGCCATTGCCCGCACACGTCAAACGATTCAAAACGTGGAAAGGCGCGTGGGCAGGGGAGTTTGAGCCTGTTGAACAGGTTCTCAACCACGGTATGTGGAGCAAAACCAACGTGCGTGGACGGACATCACACGACACGCAACCGAGTATGCTGGTTTATTCACAGCGCACAGATGAGGCTCAAGGTGAGGTGTTTGCCGCACATTTAGGGCACAGCGGCAATTACCACATTTTGCTTGAGCCGCTGGATGATGGCAAAGCCCAATTGCAAATGGGCGAATTTTTTATGCCTGGCGAAATGTGCTTGCCTGCACAGGGCATCTACACGTCACCTCAATTGTATGCGGGCTACAGCGGGCAAGGTTTCAACGGCGCCATGCAAGCGTTTCATGCCACGGTGCGCAGCACAATGAATGCGCCGACGCGCCCGCGCCCTGTGCACTTTAACACTTGGGAGGCGGTTTACTTCAATCATGAGCCTCGCCTCATGAGCCAATTGATTCAAAATGCCGCCGCATTAGGGGTGGAGCGATTCGTATTGGACGATGGCTGGTTTTTCAACCGCACAGATGATAAAGCGGGTCTAGGTGACTGGTGGGCTGACCCTGTGCGTTATCCGCAAGGCTTGCAGCCATTGTTTGATGAGGTCGTGGCGGCTGGAATGGAGTGTGGTTTGTGGTTTGAGCCTGAAATGGTCAATGAAAACAGCCAATTGTATCGCACCCATCCTGACTGGGTTATGGCTTTACCTCAGCGCAACAATCCTGTTGGGCGCAATCAACGGGTGCTCAACATCACTTTGCCTGAAGTCCAAGATTATTTGTATGACACAATCAGTCGCCTTTTAATCCAGCATCCCATCCGCTATGTTAAGTGGGATATGAATCGCGACATCGCTCCAGCCGCTGACCACGTGGGACGCGCTCATTTTTATGCGTACATTCGAGCGTTGTATCGGTTGCTTGAACGGTTGAGCCGAGCGTTTACCCATGTGGAGTTTGAAAGTTGTGCATCGGGTGGAGCGCGAATTGATTATGGCATTTTGCCTTTTGTGCGGCGATTTTGGGTCAGCGATTGCAACGATGCAATGTCACGCTTGCGCATCAACCAAGGATTTTTGCAGTTTTTTCCCCCCGAATATATGGGGACGCACATCGGCCCTGCGCCCGCGCATACCACGCAACGCAGTCATGACCTCCATTTGCGCGGCACGGTGGCTTTATTGGGGCATATGGGGTTGGAGTTGGATATTTTGAACTTAACAGAATCCGATACGGTTGCCGTTAAGCATTGGATTGCCCTATACAAAAAATATCGCCACATTACACACCAAGGTCAGGTGAGTCAAGGCGCAACAGCACAGCATGAATGGCATTTGTCGGTTGCCCAGCAACAGGCGATTTTGGCCGTGTTTAAAGTCACTCGTATGGTCGGTGAGCATGATACGCCGATTATCCTGCACTTGCCCACAGGTCAGTGGCAAGTTCAAGTGCTCAATGTCTTGGGCACGCCACAGATTTACAGTGCCGAGCAGTTGGCTTATAGCGGCTTGAGATTGCCCCAGATGCTGCCAGAGGCTGCTTTATTGTTTGAGTTGACCCGTTTAGCATAAGCTTTGACTGCCTGAGTTATTATGAACCTTCATACATTTTCTGACGTTTTTTTAGAGCAGTTGGGTGCTCACGCTGAACACCTGTTTTTCGCGCCTGGTCGGGTCAATTTGATTGGCGAGCACCTTGACTACAACGGTGGACATGTGTTCCCGTGTGCTTTAAACATTGGCACGTATGCATGGGTGCGCCGACGGGCAGACCAACAACTCAATATGTATTCACTGAATTTTTCTGAGCAGGGCGTGCATCGATTGCGCATGGATGAGATTAGCTATCAAACTGCGCAGGATTGGGCCAACTATCCTGCGGGCATGCTGCACACCATGCAATCTGCGGGCGCTGTTATGCCGCATGGGCTGGATATTTTGTTCTATGGCAACATTCCCAATGGCGCGGGTTTGTCCTCAAGTGCCTCAATTGAAATGCTCACCGCCGTCTTGGCGCAATTCATATATCAATTGCCTTGGTCACAAAAGGACTTGGTGCGACTGGCTCAACGCTCTGAAAATGAATTCAATGGTCTCAATTGCGGGATTATGGATATGTTTGCATCAGGCATGGGACGGGCAGGGCACGCCATGTTGCTCAACACCCAGACTTTGACGTATGAACATGTGCCCATTGATTTAGGAGGTAATTATCTTCTGCTGATTGCCAACAGTCACAAAAGGCGTGATTTAAACGAATCTCACTACAACCAGCGTCGCGCTGAATGTGAGGCGGCGTTGCAGCAGCTGCAAACCGTGGTGGCGATTGAGGCTTTGTGTGACTTAACGCCTGAAGGTTTTATCCAACATCAGCATGTGATTCAAAATACGATTCACTTGAAACGCGCACGCCACGCCATTATGGAAAACGCCCGTACCTTGCAGGCAGTCGCCGCGCTCAAAAATCATGATGTGCCGCAGTTGGGGCAGTTGATGAATGAATCACATCAATCGTTGCGGGATGATTTTCAAGTGACAGGTGTGCATTTAGATGCCTTGGTTGAGGCGGCTTGGCAGCACGGGGCAATTGGGGCGCGTATGACTGGTGCTGGGTTTGGCGGGTGTACCATTATGCTGGTCGAGCAAAGCCATTTAAGTGTTTTTTGCAGCCAAGTTAAAGCGCAATATAAAGCCCAAACAGGCTTGTCGGTGGGTTTTTACCCTGTTCAAATAGATGAAGGGGCGCGTTTGTTGTCCAGCAAAGGCAGGGTATGATGGTTTATCAGCATATTCAAACCTTGTTGAATTACGCTCTTGCCCAGCAACTCATTGAGCCATCTGATTTAATTTATGCCCGACATCGTTTGATGAGCTTATTGCATTTGGCGTTTTTTGAGCCGCCCAGCTCAATAGAAACCGTTGCTTTAGGGCAGATTCAAAGCGTTTTAGATGCCTTGTTCGCTTATGCGGTGGAGCAGCATGTGGTGGCTCATGATGATGCGATAACGCATGACCTGTTTGACACCGCACTCATGGATTGTCTAATGCCACGCCCCAGTCAAGTTCAGGCACAATTCAAAGCGTTGCACCAAACAGCACCTCAAGCGGCGACTGAATACTTTTATCAGCAATCGCGTGCGAGTAACTACATTCGCATGGCGCGAATCGCGCATAATATTGGCTGGTCGATCGAGAGTTCTTTTGGGCATTTGGACATCACCATTAATTTATCCAAACCCGAAATAGATCCTCGCCACATTGCGCAAGCACGGTTAGCACCATCTGATGGTTATCCAACTTGTTTACTGTGCCGTGAAAACGAAGGTTATGCGGGTCGCCTCCATCATCCTGCACGCCACAATCTTCGTTTGATTCCGCTTGAGTTGAATCAAGAAGATTGGTTTTTACAATATTCGCCTTATGAATACTACAACGAGCATTGTATTGTGCTCAAAGCCGAACATGAGCCGATGCATATCACTTCTGCAACCATTCGGCGGCTGTTGGACTTTGTTCAGTTTTTACCGCATTATTTCATTGGTTCTAATGCCGACTTACCGATTGTCGGCGGTTCGATTTTAAGCCACGAGCATTTTCAAGGCGGTCGTTATCGCTTTGCCATGCAAGAGGCAAGGGCATGGCAAAGCCAAGAACTGGCTCCGCATGTAGAATTGCAATTGCTCCATTGGCCACTTTCAGTTTTGCGGTTGCGCTCCATTCACATTGACAATTTACTGACATCCGCCCAACGTATCTTGAAGGCATGGCGCGACTACAGCGATGATGAGCATGGCATTCGCGCTTTTACACAAGATACGCCACACAATACGGTAACCCTCATTGCCCGACAAAATAACGGGGCGTTTGAGTTGGACATGGTTTTGCGCAACAACCGAGTCGATGCCATTCATCCCCATGGCATTTTTCATCCGCATGAAGGCTTACATCACATCAAGAAAGAAAATATTGGCTTGATTGAGGTGATGGGGTTGGCGATTTTGCCTGCACGCATTTGGCCTGCAGCACTGCATATGGCAGATTGTTTGCAATACCATACAGCATTGTCGATTGAGTATGCTGCGCATCAAGCGTGGTTTTCTACAATTGCTGCCAACTACACGTCTGATATTGCACCTCTTGATTACGTCAAGCAGCACATCGGACAGGTTTTTGAGCAGGTTTTATGTTGTGCAGGCGTATTTAAAGCCACACCCGCAGGTCGTTTGGCATTTGAGCGTTTCATTGCCACCATTTGATAAAGGAGCGTTGCATGTACTTAGGCGTTGACTATTATCCAGAGCACTGGCCAGCCGATATGCTGGCTCCTGACTTGGCACGAATGGCGCAAATGGGGGTCAATATGATTCGAGTTGGTGAATTTGCATGGCATTTGATGGAGCCAACAGAAGGGCAGTTTGACTTTTCATACTTTGATCATGTCATCCAACACGCCAAAAAACAAGGCTTTAAAGTGATGTTTGGCACACCAACCGCGACATTTCCCGCATGGTTGGCACATCAAAAGCCAGACATATTGTCACAAAATGCAGCAGGGCATACCCATGCATTTGGCGGTCGTCGGCAGTATTGCTTCAATTCGGCAGATTATTTGCACTACAGTTTGCGTATAGTGGAACAGCTCGTGAGTCATTATGCACATGAAAAGGCGATTGTGGTCTGGCAAATCGACAATGAGCTGGGGCATGAAGGCTCTGATCAATGCTATTGCCCGCAGTGTCACACAGCTTTTCAAGCCTTTTTGGTCGATAAGTTTGCAGGGGATATCACTGCGCTCAATGAAACTTACGGCACAATTTTTTGGGGGCAAACCTACAATCATTTTGCAGAAATCCCCATGCCAACCCCAACTATCACCACCCACAACCCAGCGTTGCGCTTGGATTGGGCACGTTTTCGTTCGGCATCGATTAACCAATTTGCTAAAGCACACAATGACTTAATTCGCCAACTCAAGGGGGCGCACCAACAAGTGACTACCAATTTATTTGGTGGCTTTTTCAATGTGGCGCATGACCAGAATATTTTGGCCGACATGCTCGATTTTGTTTCCTACGACAATTATCCCGTTTGGGGCGGCTTAAAACAGCCACTTCCTGCAGCACAAATTGCCATGACATTGGATTACATTCGCGGCTTGAAACAACAGAATTTCTGGATTGTTGAAGAGTTGATGGGGGCGCAAGGGCACAACCACATTGGCTATTTACCACGCCCCAATCAAGCCAAACTATGGGCTTATCAAGCCATGGCACGAGGTTGTGAAAACCTGCTTTTTTTCCGTTGGCGCGGCATGAATCGAGGAGCGGAACAATTTTGTTTGGGCATTGTTGATGCCCACAACCAAACAGGTCGTAAATTCAACGAAGTCAAAGAGTTCATAAGCGACATTGTGTCGTATAAGTCGATTTTACAAGAGCCCATTCACGCTGATGTGGCGATTGTGTACGACTACGACAACATTAAGTCGTGGGAGATTCAACAACAGTCCGATGCTTTTGACTTTACTCAAGAACTGATGCGGTTTTATACGCCATTGCATCGTTGCAACGTCATGACGGATGTGCTGAGTATTCACAAAGACTTTAGTCGCTACAAAATACTGATTGTCCCCGCCCAGCAAATCATCGACGATGAACTGGCACAGCGTTTAGAAGCCTATGTCCATAATGGCGGTATTTTATTGGCAGGTTATCGCTGCGGCATTAAAAACCGTGACAACAATTTACATTTTAAGCAAGTCGCGCCTTACGGCTTGACACATGTTTTTGGTGTTCAAGTGCTTGAATCAGAGTCGCTCAGTCTTGGGATGTCGGCTGAAATGACTGACTTTCAAAGCATCAGCACCGTCCATGTTTGGCGCGACATGCTCGACACCACAGAATCAACCGAAATTTTATGGCGCTATCACGATACTCATTATGCCGACAAAGCCTGCGTCACACGCCACAAATACGGTGCTGGTTGGGCGTATTACGTAGGAGCTGGATTGGAGTTGCCTGAAATGTTGACTCTAACTGAAATAGCATTGGCTCATGCCAATGTTCATTTTATAAAGTCAACCGCCAATTGCGAAGTGATTCAGCGTGGTTCACACGCTAGTAAAGTCACTTTTTCGTTGCGACACGATACATTTGAAGTCAATATTGAACGTTAAGATAAGACCAGTAAAAGGTGTGGTTATTGGTTTAAAATTTAACATAATATAAATTATGCGAAGTATCAATTGTAGAAGTGGCCGTGACCAACCACTCAAACCACACTTTATTTTAAGGGTAATAAGCCTGCCACAGTCCCTAATGCTTCTATGTCCACAGCCACTCGCATGCCATTGGCGTCTACAGCCCAGTAGCCTGCCCAGACCATTGCTTTTGGACTAGCAAATTGCCAGCGGTGGCTTTGCTCATCAAAACAGGCTGTTTCCATTTCGGGCAATGCATATAAAGTCCGCAGACATTGCCCTGTTTGTGCGTCCCAAATTTTGATGGTTGCGTCACCTGACGCAGAGACCACGCGCTCGCCTGTGCGGTCGAAATGGGCGCTGGTAACCCAGTCTGTATGCCCTTGCAAGGTGCGCAGACATTGCCCTGTCTGTGCATCCCAAATTTTGATGGTTTTATCATATGACGCAGAGACCACGCGCTCGCCTGTGCGGTCGAAATGGGCGCTGGTAACCGAGTGTGTATGCCCTTGCAAGGTGCGCAGACATTGCCCTGTCTGTGCGTCCCAAATTTTGATGGTTGTATCAGCTGACGCAGAGACCACGCGCTCGCCTGTGCGGTCGAAATGGGCGCTGTTGACTGAACTTTGATGACCCGTG
>JBOFII010000020.1:0-2870 GCA_051650085.1 Formosimonas sp. | reverse complement strand
TTGACTGGATAGCTGTTCAACCCACTCTGGAGGTATGTGTGGCAACTTCGGATGTTGAGTTTTCTGTGTCATGATGTTTTTCCTTCTTTAGGTTGGAGGGTAGAGTATCATTTACACAGATTTTTTTACAGGCTCGCGTGAACAGTTTCCTGACGTGCGAATGCGTATTTATGACAGAAGCGGCATTGCGCAATATGACTCCGCTTTGCAACCTGAACGAGTGCCGTCAGTCGCCTTAACTCAAGCGCGAGAAAATACCCTAACACCTAAAAAATTAGACGAATTAAGTCAAGGCTACCAGCGCAGCATCAGCCAAGGCCAAAATTTAGCGCAGGTTTTGAAAGACAACCCAAAAGTAGACAACGCACTGATTGATACGCATTTGTCAGAGCGAGCCAGTCTTAATGCACAAGGTCACCTTGAGCAAACAGGGCAAGAAGTTCAGCGCAAAATACGGAATCAAACTTTCCCCCAAACCATAACCGACCTGCACAACCCAGCCATCCAAACCATAGGCGGGCTAGAGCGTCGCGAACTGGTTGCCATGCACGAAACCCTCACCGCCAAGCACGGCTACAGTTCAGCCCTCGCCGATGAAGCCGTTCACGCCCGCGTCACAGTACAAACCGCCTTAAACGACCACCTCGCAGGTAAAACGCCAAGCACCGACCTCACCCGCAGCCAACAGGTTTTGCAACAAACCGCCAGCGTGCTCAAAGACACACCGCACCAGTACAACATCAACCAACAAATCACCGCCACCCATCAAATGCACAACGGCGCAAGCAACGACTTCATCTCCCACACACTCACCGCCACGCCTAAACCGCTGCAACCCTCATCACCATTTCACCAAGCCCACACCAACCCCGCTCCCGAAGTTAAACTCAACAACCCACCCGTCGAACACGGCCCGCCAAATGGCTTTAGCACACACCGCGCGTGGGAAGCCGAGCAACGCGCCGCCCAGCTTGAGTTGAGCCGCACAATCAATCAACCCGTGATTGAAGCCGAAGCCCGCACCCGCGCCATGCAAACCGTGCAGCGACAAGAATTGAACGCGGCACGCCAAGCCAGCTTGGAGGTCGGCAGTTTGACGCAAAGCGTTGACACCACAAGCCATACTCGTACGGCAACCAAGCACCTCAATATTGGAGGCAAAGCCGCAGGAGTTGCTTCGGTTTTGGTTGAAGGTGCAACTGTATTTAATGACGTCGAAAACGCCCGCCAAAACGCCCCCACATTTCGCGAGCAACACATTCAAGGCGGTGGTGCACTGGCTACAGGCGTTGTCAGGTCTGTATTGACCAACGGCGCAGGTCTTGGTGCGGGTGTTCTCACTGTTGAAGCCTCGCCCATTGCATCATTTGTCGCGGGCAGCGCGGCGGCGGTGGGTATGGATAAACTCTATACAGACTCAGCACTCGATAAAGGCGCAACCCGAGTCGGCCAAACGTGGGGTTCATGGCGTTATGAACAAACGAGTGAAGCCAAACTGGGGCATTCGGTTGACCAACAACGCCAAGTGCTCAGTCAAACACCTGCAGGTGCGACTCATGACAATCTAGCTGAAACCTTGCGCTTCACCAATCAAAGCCACGCCCGTGAAAGTCAATACAATCAAAACCAAGTGACAGGCACATACACCATTGCTAAGGGTTTTAAAAACTTCATTGAAGCCAATCCGCAGTACCGAGACATGAGTATGAACCGCGTCATCCAAAACGTTGAGGCTCTGACCCGCAAAAACGTCGAGGCCACAGTTGCGGTCAAAGAGGGGTATGCCAGTGCCATACGTGAGCAAACCGAACAAGAGAAAGGTAGCTTGAGCCTGTTGAGCCAAAAAGGCCAAGCCCGTGCCGCAGAAATACACGCTAAAAACCCAGGCGCCAGTTGGACTGACGCCATTGAATTGACCCGACTTGAGGGCAGACGAAGTTTAGTCGTACCAGGTCCTGGGGGCATCACGCCTGTCGGCGAATTGCTTTACAAAAGCAAACTTGAAGAGATTGAGCAAAACAACCAAAAAGCCGACCGAACCTATGGTAAAGACCCCATTACCCTCCGCATGGAAGACATCAACCTTGCCACAAGAACCAAAACCGACCTGTACAAAGAAAGCCATGGCAGCGCAGTTACACCAACGCCTCCCAAACCACCCGAACTCGGTCGCGACCTGCACGACAAACGCCTGACCCAATCCGTGCAGCACATGCTCAGCTACGTTGGGCATCCTGTTCAGGCCAATGGTCACTATGGCTCAGCCACATTTCAAGCCGCCAAAGCGTTTCAAAAGTCACACGGCTTAACCCAAGATGGCACATTGGGGCAACACGACTTTGCCGTACTCAACAAAGCCGTCAAACAACACACCCAACACCTCGCCACTCAACACGACCTTGCCACCTTGGGTTACGACGTCAAAGCCACGGGCAAACTGGATGCGCAAACCCAACATGCCATTTACGCCTTTGAGAAAGACCATAACCTCAAGCCCAACGGCACACTCAACGCACACGACAAGCAAACCCTGCGCCAAGCCGCCACACATGAACGCAACAGCCAATTACAAAACGCCCTCACCGAACTGGGCTACCCCGTGCAAGCCACAGGCAAACTGGACACCGACACCCAGCAAGCGATTAAAGCATTTGAGCGCGAGCATCACCTCAAAGAAGACGGCAAACTGAGTCCAAAAGACGCGCAAGTCTTGAACGAAGCACTGCAACAACACCGCACCACACAAGTGCAAACCACGCTCAACACGCTGGGCGCACAGATTGCGGTTGATGGGCAGATGGGCAAAGACACGATTGACGCGGTTAAAGCGTTTCAAACCACACACGACTTGCCAGCCAACGGCAAACTCG
>JBOFII010000019.1:0-15903 GCA_051650085.1 Formosimonas sp. | reverse complement strand
ACTTGACTGGATAGCTGTTCAACCCACTCTGGAGGTATGTGTGGCAACTTCGGATGTTGAGTTTTCTGTGTCATGATGTTTTTCCTTCTTTAGGTTGGAGGGTAGAGTATCATTTACACAGATTTTTTTACAGGCTCACAAGCCCAGCAGTTAGTCGGTTACACGGGCAAGGACTGTTGATTGGCGGTACGCCCAGTAGCCTTCAATGCTTAACATCAAAGTGCCCATCAGCACGAGGCTCATCGCCCAAGTCAAACCTGCGTGTTCGGCAACATAGCCCACCAAAGCAGGGCCGCCGATTAGGCTGGCGTAGCCCATACCCGCGGCAAATGCCACGCCGCGCGCAGGCGAGACGCCCTTGACTTGCGCGGCACGCACGAACAGCAGCGGCACAATATTGGCATAGCCCAAACCCGCCACCAGCAAAGCCAGTAAAGCCCACTGAGCGTTGGGCGCGAATAAAAAACCTGCAACCATTAAACCTGCCAATAATGAACTGGCGGCAAGCAAACGCAACGTGTCAAAGCGTGCTCGCAAACGGTCGCCCGCAAAGCGAGCCAGCATCATTCCCGTGGCAAATGCGCCCATAGACAGCGCGGTTTGGCTGGCGTTGGCGGATTTTTCATCGCGCAAATACAAGCCCGCCCAGTCGCCAATTGAGCCTTCGGAGAAAAAGCAAATGGCGGTCAATGCGGCAATGACAATCAGTGGCAAAGGCATGCGTGTGCTGTCGGTTGCCGCATTGTTGGCATCGTTGCTCTCTAAAGTATCGTGTGCATAGCAATGGATTTTTGCCCAAAAGAGTGCGGCAATCGCCAATGCGGCAATTACAAAGCTTGAGACGCTCAAGTCAATAGACAAACCAATTAACCAAGCGGCCAATGCGCTGCCTATCACACTGCCCAAACTGTAACCACCGTGCAGCATGGATAAACAAGGCTTGTGCAAAAAATGCTCGACAGTGAACGCGTGGTTGTTCATGCTGGCATCCAACATGCCGCAAAAAAAGCCCAAAATGGCGAGCAAGAGCATAAAAATCGCCACGCTGGGCGCAACCAAAATCCATGGAAATACCAGCCACATCAGCACGCCAGCGCTAATCATGACGGGGCGAGATTGGTGACGTTCGATATATTTGGGGGTGATGAATGTCGCGCAGACCGCGCCCATGCCAAAGCAAAAAATGCTCGCGCCGAGTAGGTCGGCGGATAATTGCAAGCGCAGCTGCAGTGGTGGAATCGCTGCCGCCCATAGACCAACCATCAGGCCAAATGAGGCAAAAATTGAAAATAGTGCAGCTTGCGCGGCGCGTGGGTTCATAAAATGGGTGCGGGCAACACTTGGTCGATGGAGGCGTTCATGCGCTCCAAGCGTTGAATCGCATCAATGCTGCTGCTGTTGTGCATATTGTGTTGCAGCAATTCATGAGCAATTTGCAAAGCGGCAAACACCGCGACTTTGTCGTGGGTGGCCAAATGCATTTGCTGATTGATGGTTTGCATTTTGTTGTCGACCAACGTGACCGCGGCCAATAACGAGGTTTTTTCTTCGGGGGCGCACAGTAAAGTGTAATTACGCCCCAAAATGCTGACGTTGAGGGTTTCTTTGCTAGCGGTCATGATTGGCCTTGGGTTTCGAGTTCACGGATGATTTGGTCAATGTTCTGCTGGGCTTGCTGCATTTGCTCTACAAGATGATGGTTTTCGTGGCGCAAGGCCGCGTTTTCTGCTTGCAGCTGAGCAACGTACTCAAGCAGGTGAGCCAATTTAATTTCGAGTGTTTTGAGTGGGCTGAGCATGTTGAACTTAGAGTGAAGTGTGAAATGCAAAATTTCGCTTATTTTACGCTAAATCGCAAACAATGCGCTGGATTATGACATTGCTTTTTTGCACCGCATCAATTACAGTGCTCAGGCTGTCGGTGAGGCCATAAACCTCAGGGAAATTGACGGTGAATCCATGATTTACCGAACATGCTGCACCCGCAACGGTGTGCTTTTATGACAAAAGCCAGTCCGGAGACCGACCGACAGTCGGCGCACGTGCGTCGTTTATTCACTTCATGCCTTGCGGGCTGCGGGGCAAAGGACTTCTATGATTTATTCTCATGGCGCATTCACCGTGCGCACCTTGTCGGCTGTGTTGTTGGCCACTTCATTGCAAACTTTTGCACAAGAGGCGGCGGATGAGCCGACGATTGTGGTGTCGGCCTCGCGCAGTGCGCAGGTGCTGACCGAGGCACTGCCGCACACCACCTTGATTGACCGCGATACGATTGACAAAAGCCCCGCCGCAGATGTGGTGGAATTGCTCAAAATGCAGGCGGGTGTGAGCGTGACCAGCAGCGGCACGCAAGGCGCACTCGCGGGCGTGCGCATACGCGGCGGCGAGACCAGCCACACGCTGATTTTGCTCGATGGCGTGCCGATGAACTCGCTCTCGGCGGGCTCACATGCGTCGTTGGAGCAGATGCCACTGAGCAGCATTGAGCGGATTGAAATTGTGCGCGGCAATGTGTCGGCCTTGTATGGCTCGCAAGCGATGGGCGGCGTGATTCAACTGTTTAGCCGCAAACCGAACGGCAACGATGCCACCGTTCGGGTGGCCGCAGGCAGTCACGGCCAACGTCAAGCCAGCGTGCAAGTGCGTGGTGGTAACGATGTGGTGCAGGCCACGGTCGGCATTTCGCACGACGAACTCAAGGCGGTGAGCGCGATGAATCCTGCACAAACTACCGTCAACCCCGATAAAGACGCGTACAAAAACGACTCGGCCAACGCGCACATTCGCTATCGACCGAATGCCGCCAATGAGTTTGGCCTGCGCTTTTTAGAAAGCCGTGGGCGCAATCAGTACGACAGCCCTTTTGCGGCAAGCAACACCTCGCAGCAGTTCAACACCACCCGCGTGCAAAATATCAGCCTCTATGCCAACAACCAAATCAACCCGAACTGGAAAAGCAATTTGCGCGTGTCGCAGCTGACCGACCGCATCATTGATCGCTTTGACGAGCCGAGTCTGTGGAGCAACGGCCAAGCAATGTATCAAACCCGCACACAAGAAGCCGCGTGGCAAAATAATCTGTTCAGCCGTTGGGGCGAGTTTGTCGCGGGCGTGTCGCTCAAGCGGCAAAAACTGTCCAGCGACACCGCATACGACACCACCCAGCGCACCACACGCTCGGCGTGGCTCGGCTATACCCTGAATCAAAACCGCCACCACCTGCAGCTCAATGGCCGCTTGGATGGCTTGAGCGATTTAGGGACGGAGTATGCCGCCGCCATTAATTATGGTTTTGATGTGAGTGACAAAGTAAAACTATTGGCAGGCTACAGCAACGGCTACGCCGCGCCTGATTTTGCGCAGTTGTATTACCCCAACTACGGCAACCCGCTGCTCAAAACAGAGCACGCTACGCAAACACACGTCGGCATTCAGTTCGACAACGACACGTTTGGCGGCCGCTTGACCGCGTTTGACAACCGTTCGCGCGACAAAATCGCCACCGACCCAGTAACCTACAAACCGCTGAACCTGAACAAAGCCCAAGCTCAAGGGCTGGAATGGCACGGCTGGTACAACGCGCACGGTTGGCGGTTTGAATCGGGCTTAACGCTGCAATCGGTCAAAAACAGCACAACAGGCGAGCGGCTCATCCGCCAGCCGCGCATTTTGGCCAGCCTTGGCGTGGGCAAAACGTGGGGCAAGTGGCACGGTCAACTCAACTGGCAAGCGCAAGGCAACAGCACCGACACGCAGCACACCCGCGTGGCGGGCTATGGCGTGCTCAATGCCGCGCTCAGTTATGCCCCGCAAAGCAACCTTAAGCTGGCTTTGAGTGTTGGCAATCTGTTCAACCGCCATTATCAAACGCTGTACGGCTACAACAGCATGCCGCGCAATGTGTTGTTGTCGTTACATTATCAGCCCAAATGGTAAAAAAGCATCTGTGGCTCGTCTCCATCTTGGCCGCCAGCGCAGTGCTGGCGTGGGCGTTGCTGCACCACAGCCATGATTTGAGCGGCGCGATGTTTGTGCAACTGCGTTTGCCGCGCGTGCTGGCCGCGTTTGGCGTGGGCGGCTTGTTGGCGTTGGCGGGGCTTTTGTTGCAGGCTTTGCTGCGCAATCCGCTGGCTGAGCCGTATATGCTCGGCGCGGCGTCGGGCGCGTCGTTTTTGGTGTTGCTCGGCATGTTGGCGGGTGCGTCGTGGTGGGTTTTGCAAGGTTTGGCGTTTGTCGGGGCGACCGTGGTTTTGTTGCTCATGCTGTGGATTTTGCTGCGTTATCGGCGGGCAGATGGCGATGTGACCGTGCTGTTGCTCCTTGGCGTGCTGTTGGCCGCGCTGCTCAACGCGGCGGTCAGCGCGATTTTATTGGTTTTGCCCAATGCCGCTTTGCGTGGCGCGTTGTTTTGGATGATGGGCGACTTGGCGGGCGCGGGGCAGCATTATTTAGGCATCATCGGCTTGCTGGCGTGCGGTACGTTGGCCGTGCCGTTGGCGCAACCGATGGCCGCCATGATGCGCGGCAGCATTTTGGCGCACAGCGTGGGGGTGGATGTGGCGCGGCTGCGCGTGCGCTTGTTATTGGTTGCGGGTTTGGCCGCCTCGGTTGCGGTAATGGAGGCGGGGGCGATTGGTTTTGTCGGCTTGATTGTGCCGCACATGGCGCACATGTTGGCCGCGCGAGTGCCGCAATTGGGCGAGCGCGGCAAAATGCTGCTCGCCATGCTGTGGGGCGGCACTTTGCTGGTCGCCGCCGACGGTTTGGCGCGAGTGGTGTTTTGGCCGTTAGAATTGCCTGTCGGGATTTTTACCACGCTCATCGGTGCGCCGTTTTTTGCGTGGCAATTGCTGCGGCGCATGAAAGGCGGTGCGTGATGACGGTTTTGCGGGTTCACAATTTAGCCATTGCGCATGGGCGCAGCATCATCCAGCCGTTTGATTGGCAGGTCAACGCTGGCGAAAAATGGGCAGTTTTGGGTGCGAACGGCGCGGGCAAATCCAGCCTGTTGCACGCCTTGCTGGGGGTTGAACGTGGCGTGCGCGACAGCATTTTTTATGGCGAAAACTCTTTACAAAACTTAAGTGTGCAGGCTCAAGCGCATTGGCGAATCTGGGTGGCGCAGCAGTATGTTGAATCTTTCAACATCACCGTGAGCGGTGCGTTGAACAGCATCAACCCCGCATTAACCGCTGAGCAAGCCCGCGCCTGTTTGCGTGAGTTTGGCCTAGAACAATCGCGCAACGCATGGGTGCACGAACTCTCAGGCGGCGAGCGTCAACGCCTGTCTTGGGCCATGGCGCATGCCTGCTACACCGAACACACGCAACTGTGCTTGCTCGACGAAGCCCTCGCCGCACAAGACCTCGCGTGGCAACACAAACTGCTCCAACGCATGCGCCACATGCCCTGCGCCGTCATTGCCGCCGTGCACGACCTCAACCAAGTGCAACAATTCGCCAGCCACGTGCTCCTACTCCTGCCCACAACGCACGGCAGTGTGGCTCAAGCGGGGCGGGTTGATGAAATGATGCGGGAGTCGTGGTTGAAGCAGGTGTATGGGGTGGATTTGTTGTGCTCGGATGGGTGGTGGCGGGTGAGTTCGGCCATCTGAAAAAATTGAATTTTTCAAAAAGTCTCTTCATTCTCTCTTAAGGTCGGCTGACTATAGTGTGAACCATCTTCAATGCACACAGGAGCAACCGCCATGAATGCAGTATGTGATTTACCCATAGCTTATTCTTTGGACGCGATTCAAACAACGAGACGCACCCAAACGTTAAAACTCTCGACGTTAGACACATTGTCGTTGCTGTCCAACGCTCGTCCATTATTCGATATGACTTATGTCCCCACTCAGCATAGCAGTCGCTCCGAGGTGGAGGCGTTTATTCAGCAAGTTTTTAAGCAGCACCATCAAGCGAATATCACGGAGTTTTTGCCACATTTGTTGGCCGCAAAAGATACGGATGGGCACATCACTTCCGCGGTGGGGTTTCGTTTTGCCGATAAAAACCCATTGTTTTTAGAAAAATACATTGACCAGCCAATTGAATCACTCATTGACGAGCGGTTTGCGGCAAGTTTGCTGGGGGCAAAAACCCAGCGCAAGGCTATTGTGGAGGTCGGCAATCTGTGTTGTAAAACTTTTGGTGGCTGCGCTTTGATTTTTCAGACCTTGAGTTTTTTGTTACATCAATTGGGTACGCAATGGGTGGTGTTTACGGGCACTGAAGTGGTTCGGAAAAATTTCAATCGTTTGGGCATTCAAACCATTCCCATCGCCACCGCCGATAAAGCCAAACTGGGGCATCAGCAAGCCGCATGGGGCAGTTATTACGACAACAACCCCATTGTGATGCTGTGCAATGTTGCCGCATTTATCCATGCCACCCCCAAGCGACTGTCTTTACACGTTCAACACCAATACAAACCATCAAAGGAATTGATTTATGCCTAACGCAAACCCAACCATCAGTGACATCATTGTGCAACGGGCGCAACACAATCCTCATGAGGTTGCGCTGCGCAACGCATCTACGGTCATCAGTAATCAACAATTACTCACGTTGGTATCGCAAAACGCTCAATTATTGAAGGCACAACAGATTTCTTGTCTGGGTATTTATATGGACAACAGCATTGACTGGGCGGTGGTTGATTTGGCAGCGATGCATGCGGGCATTACTGTGATTCCTATTCCTTTGTTTTTCAGTGCCGAACAAATTGGGCATTTAATCAACGATGCAGGCATTCAAGCGATTGCTTTGAATGCGTCGCACCAAGCACTGTTTGGCGAATCTAATTTATTGCAGCTGGATGGGCTGGCAGCGTGTTTGGCAAAACTCAAACACGTCAATCAAACCAATTTGGATCAATTGCACGCTCAATTTGACAGCAGCATTGCCAAAGTGACTTACACCTCTGGCTCGACAGGCCAGCCCAAAGGCGTGTGTTTGTCGCAGGCCAACATGCTGGCTGCCGTACATGGTCTGGCGCAAGCCTTAGACGGGCTTACACTTGAGCGGCACTTGTGTGTGTTGCCTTTAGCGACGTTATTAGAAAACATCGCAGGCTTGTATTTGCCGTTGTATATGAATAGTTCGGTGGTCATTGAACCGTTGTCGGCGGTGGGCTTTACAAACAGCTCGTCGTTTGAACCCAGTGTTTTTCTCAATACGTTGAGCCTGCATCAGCCCAGCAGCATGATTGTATTGCCAGAACTATTGAAATTGATTGTAGAAAACTTTCCTGAACAGGCAGACGGGTTGGATAAACTTCGCCTCGTCGCGGTGGGTGGTGGGAAAACCCCCATCAGTGTGCTCAAAGACGCCAAACGCTTGGGCCTGCCCGTATATGAAGGTTATGGTTTGTCCGAATGCGCCTCGGTTGTGAGTTTGAACACCCCTGATGCAGCGTGTGTGGGGAGTGTCGGCAAACCGCTGCCCCACGTGCGCATCGTACTGGATAAAAACGGTGAAGTGGTGGTCAAAGGGCAGGCAATGCTGGGGTATTTGCATGCCCCAGCAGATGCACAGCACAGCTTGAACGAAATTCGCACGGGGGACTTGGCGACTTTAGATGCGCAAGGATTTTTGCATATCCATGGGCGCAGTAAAAACTTAATCATCAGCAGCTATGGGCGCAATATTTCACCCGAATGGGTAGAGGCGCACGCGCTGCAAGAGCCTGCCATCCAACAAATTGCGGTGTTTGGTGATGGGCAGCCCTCGCTGTGTGCGGTGATTGTCTCGGATGCTGGGGCGAAAAGTCTCGAAGATGCCTTGGATAAAATCAATGCCAGTTTGCCTGATTATGCGCGCATCCAGCAGTATTGCCTTGCGCAGCCGTTTAGCAAACACAACGGCCTGTTGACCGCCAATGGTCGGTTAAAGCGCGATTTGATTTATGCGTTCTATCAACAGCAAATTGAGTCTTTGTACGCAACGGTGGTTTAGTTTTGAGTTTTATGGCGGCCTTAAGGTTTTGCTCAGGTCGGCTGGATATAGTGTCGATATTGATCAACAGGTCAAACAACCGAGAAATGGAGAATTTATGAATACCCGCAAAACAATGGTGTTGGATACACAACAGGTGGACACATGTGTGTTTGCCCATGCCGATAAAGAATTAATCACGAGCAGCACGCTGCACAGCATTCATCAAGCCTTGAATCAACAGGGTTGGGTGCTGCTCAGAGGGTTTGACACGAGCCTAGAGAAGTTTGCCTCTTTGATGGAGGCGCTGTGCACTCATTTGACCTTTGACCCCGCACGTGAGTACGGCAATCAGCAGGCGCAAAAAGTCAATGCGGGTAAAGCCGCAGTCGGCTTACACATTGAAAACGGGAACACGCCATTTCCGCCCGATGTGGTGGCGTTTTATAGCCGAAAAAGTGCCGCGCATGGCTCACAAACCACCGTTTGCGATGGACATGAGGTGTATCAAAACATGTCCGACGAATTAAAAGCCTTGTTTCGTCAGCCCATGACAATGACACGGCGTTTGCCTCAACATATTTGGAAACAGTATGTGTTTAATGAATTGAAAACACTAAGCTCGGTTGAGGAAGTGACTGAAGCGCACCTGCAGATGTTGCTTGAGGCATCGCAGGCAACCCAAGCCAGCTATTTGGATGATGAGCAAGTGCTGCATTTTTGCTTGACAAGCTCGCCTGTGATTCACAGCAAATTTTCAGGCTTGGCGGCATTTGCCAATACTATATTAGGGCCGTCATTTAACTACGAAGTACCGACATTCACGCTCCATAACGGTGAGACCATCTCCGCAGCACTCAAGCTGGAATTAGAAGCCTTGTGTGAGCGTTATACACACGAAGTGCAATGGCAAGATGGCGATGTGGTCGTGATGGACAACACACGGGTCATGCACGGCCGACGCGCCATCACGGTTGATTTAGAAAACCGTGAATTGTTCATCGGCATGGGCATGCGCTGAACTTAAATTGAGCACTTTTTACACCAATCAACAGGATAAACCATGAACACAACAACTCACGCAACACCCCAATTCGAAAACATTAAAGCCGTGGTCACAGGCGCGAGCGGCGGCATTGGCCAAGCCATTGCCAGCAAACTGGCAGAGCAAGGCGCGGATTTAATTCTCGTTGGGCGCAACAAAGACAAACTTGATGCACTCAAACTCAGTCTTGAGCGCAAGGGAGCGCAAGGGCACATAGAGTGCTTTTGTGCCGACCTTGTCTCGCCCGCCAGCCGCAGCGCGTTGGTGGCACACATTGCCCAAAGCGCCGTGCCTGTGAACACCTTGGTCAACAGTGCAGGCGTGAGTGAATTTTCATTGCTGGAAGACGCATCAGATGAGACAGTGCACAACGTATTCGATATTAACGTGTTGTCGGTGATTGCGTTGTGCAAAGATGTTTTGCCCTATTTTAAAGAGCGTGCCCAACATGCGGGTCGTGTGCGGATAATCAATGTGGGCTCCGCATTTGGCAGCATTGCGTATCCTGGATTTAGCGTGTACTCGGCCAGCAAGTTTGCGATTCGCGGATTTACTGAAGCCTTGAGCAGAGAGTTGTCGGACACCACGATTGAAGTCAAATACTTTGCACCACGCGCCACGCAAACAAACATCAATAGCGATCAAGTGGTGGCCATGAATGCCGCGCTGGGTGTGGCAATGGATACGCCAGAAGTGGTTGCAGAAGCATTTATGAGCCTGTTGAACAGCAAGAAAAAGAGGTTGTTTGTGGGCTTTCCTGAGAAGCTGTTTGTGCTCATCAACAGTGTGTTCCCCAAATTGGTTTCAGCCTCGATAGCCAAACAATTGAGTATCATTAAAAGATATGCGAAGCGTGGGGTAGGTATAATAGGATAATTTTGACCAACAACCAGTGGGAGGAGCAACGATGAGTTTTGAAGAGCAACAATGGCCGATTGAGCCACCAAGGTCAAGCGTGAATTGGTGGCCGATTGTAGGGGCTTGTTTGTATGGTTTTTTGATGCGTTTTTTGTTTCGCGATGACAATGGCTTTTTGATGGGGTTTTTGTTTCGAGATGACAATGGTTTTAGGGTCATGACGGTTTCATTTTTGCTCTTTGTTCCCGTGGCCATGGGTGCGTTGGCAGTTTATTTGCGTAATCGACCGCCGCATCTGTCGATAGGGCAAATGTTTTTGGGCACTTGGCCGATGTGCGCCTTGTTTTTGGTGGGGCTGATGATTGCGGCTGTTGAAGGCTCAATTTGTGTGGTGATGGCCGCACCGATATTTTTTATGGGCACAGGCATCGGTGGTGTGGTGGTGGGTTTGTGTCAACGCTGGTTGCATGCAGGCAAAAACACAATGATGGGCTTGGCGGTTTTGCCGCTGTTAGCCAGCCCTGTGGAGCAGCATGTCGTGCACTTTGCGCAGGTCAACTATGCGGTTCAGGACGAAATCATCATCCACGCGCCTGCAAACGAAGTGTGGCAAAAAATCGGACAGGTTGAGCGGATTGCACCCGATGAGTGGCACAGTGGCATTGGGGCCATTTTGGGCGTTCCGCGTCCGTTACGCGCCGATATGAGTCAAACAGGCGTGGGTGCGGTGCGCACCAGTTTGTGGGAAAAAGATGTGGTGTTTCAAGAAAAAATCACCCAGTGGGACGAAAATCGCAGCATGACCTATGACTTTATCATCGATCCGAATCAAATTCCGCCCGATGCGTTGGATGAACATGTTCGTATGGGCGGTGAGTATTTTGGGCCGCTGCATGGTGGATACACATTGCAAGCTTTGCCTGATGGTTCAACCAAACTCACCTTGCGCACGGTTGTGCGTGACAGCACGCATTTTGGTTGGTATTCACAAGCTTGGGGACAAGCGGTGTTTCATGATTTTCATCAAGGCGTTTTGCGTGTGATAAAAAATCGTTCTGAAGCGGCTATTTAAAAAAAAGCACCACATGATGTGGTGCTTTTTTATGAGTTACAAAGTTGGATAGTCCGTATAGCCTTGCGGCCCTGGCGTATAAAACGTGCTGGGGTCAGGCTGGTTGAGCGGTGCGCCTGCTTTGACGCGGGCGGGAAAGTCAGGGTTGGCCAAAAATCCTGTGCCAAAAGCGACGGCGTCGAGTTTTTGTTCGGCAATGGAGCTGGCCGCTTCGTCGCTGCTGTAGCCCATGTTACCGACCAAAACGCCTGTGTAGTGCTGGCGCATGATGGGCATGAGTTCGCCCGTTTGCACTTGAAAAAAGTCTGAGCGCATGAGGTGAACGAAGGCGAGGTTGAAGTCATTCAGACGTTTGGCTAAGTATTCGGTGAGGGCGATGGGGTTGTCGTCAACCATGCTGTTGTAACTGTTGATGGGGGACAAGCGTACGCCGACGCGCTCTGAACCAATGGCGGCACAAACGGCGGTGAGGACGTCGCACAAAAACCGCGCGCGGTTTTCGATAGAGCCACCGTAATTGTCGGTGCGTTGGTTGGCACTGGTGCGCAAAAATTGGTCGATGAGGTAGCCGTTGGCGGCGTGCACTTCTACGCCGTCAAAGCCTGCGGCCATCGCGTTTTTTGCAGCGGTGGCGTAAAGTTGGACGAGGGCTGGGATTTCATCCGTTTCAACAGCGCGTGGTGTGACGTTGGCGACTTTACCACTCGGTGTGTGGATTTCGCCGTCAATCGCAATTGCGCTTGGGGCAATATTTTCTGCACCATTATTCAATACAGGATGCGCGGCGCGGCCTGCGTGCCAGATTTGCATGATGATTTGTCCGCCTTTTGCGTGCACCGCATCGGTGGTTTTTTTCCATGCGGCGATTTGCTCAGGAGTGTAAATCCCAGGTTCGGTGGCAAACGCGGAGGTGTTGGGCGCAATCATGGTGCACTCGGTAATGATTAAGCCTGCGCTGGCGCGTTGTGCGTAGTATTCGGCCATTAAGTCGTTGGGCATGTGGTGGATGTCTGAACGTGCGCGGGTCAGCGGTGCCATTAACATGCGGTTGGCAAGCGTCAGTGCGCC
The DNA here is from genome assembly GCA_051650085.1 of Formosimonas sp. Classification (GTDB taxonomy): domain Bacteria; phylum Pseudomonadota; class Gammaproteobacteria; order Burkholderiales; family Burkholderiaceae; genus Hydromonas. The sequence goes on along the minus strand of JBOFII010000019.1, from coordinate 3,921 downwards.
TGCTTTGAGTGGGGTAAATAACATAGTTGCTCCTTAATTTAAGCTGGGTTGAGTTGATTGAGAATAAATTCAGACATGATGTTCATAGACGATTCTGCCGCTTCCAAAACACCGATTTGCGATGAAAACACATGAATCATGCCATCCCACACATGTAAAGAAATGGCTGAGCCAGCTGCGTGAACGCGCTCAGCATACATGATGCTGTCATCTAACAATATCTCGCGCGTGCCGACATGGATTTGTGTGCTGGGTAACTGACTGTGATTGCCATACAGGGGAGAGATGCGCGGGTCTGTGACATCGTGTGCGCCTGCGTAGAGGTTGGCGCAGGTTTGCAGTGCTTGCGTGGTTAAAAAAGGCTCTTCTTCTGCGCGGCTTTGCTGTGATGCGCCAGTTAAAGCCAAATCGGTCCATGGCGATATGACCACGCAGGCGGTTGCGGGTGGCGTATTGTTGCGCGCATGTTCTTGTAACAATGCCAAAGATAGGCCGCCACCTGCGGAGTCACCGACAATAATGATTTTTTGATAGCCTTGGGCGAGCAAGCCCAAATAGGCCGCTTTGACATCTTCCAAGCCTGCTGGGAATGGCTGCTCTGGCGCAAGACCGTACTCAACCACAAACGCATTGAGCGTTGTTCTCACGGCAAACTGCCCGACGACATGGCGATAGGCATGGGCATTACCCAACATGTAACCACCGCCATGGATGTATAAAATGACCGCATCGCTTGGGGCATGGGCCACTTTGCACCACGTGCCTGATATATTGGCCACAGAACCTGCTTCGTAAGCGACATGTTCGGCTGCAGCCATATCGGCAATCATGGTGTCATACGCTTCGCGACCTTCAACGCTCAACATGCCGCCCTTAAACTCTGAGACTTGTGCATGCAAGGCGGCAACAGTGGCGGCATCTTTTGCTGTGAGTGTATGTGTTGTTGTGAAATGCTGGTTCATTCAAATTCCTTTTTAGGGTTCATGGGTATTTTAAAAATAGCTAAAAGTTGCCGAGTGGTGTGCAGCGCAGTATCCAATGCGCTGGTATTGCGCCTGATTTTAGTCAGTAAAGATGCGCCCAACCATAACTCATACAAAGCCAATGCGGTTTGCTCAGGCGTATCCGATGGACTCATAGAGCCGTCGGCAATGCCCTCGTGAATGAGCGCGGCATACCGCTTTAAAAGTTGAGAGGTTCCTGTTTGCAAAGCCAAACGCATGTTTTCGGATAAATCAACCACTTCAGCGGTTAATTTCACCGTTAAACAACGGTTACCGTGTTCTTCATCGCATTGGTGCTCGGCCCATTGCTGCCAATAAGTCAACATCCGTTGAGCGGCGTTTTCGGTAGATTGCTGAAACAAGGCATCAATGTGCGCAAAATACAGGTTGAACGAATGCTCAATCAAGGCTTGACCAAACAACTCTTTGGATTTGAAATGATGGTAAAAAGAACCTTTGGGCACATGGGCGGTGGTCAAAATTTCGGTCAGTCCAATGGCGCTAAAGCCTCTGACGGCCATGAGTTCATAGCCGACATTGAGCAAGTGTTCGCGGATGGAGATGGGATGGGTCATGGGCGCAACTATAACACAATAGTAGACTGGTCGGTCTAGTTTGGTTGGAATGTTATTGAATGCGTTTTATTTTGCGGTAAGATGTGCGCCTGAATTTAACTTTTTGACCCTTATGAACACCCCTGATTTATTTTCTGAGCCCACTCCCGCGGCGTCGCGCATGGCGTTTTTGTATCTTGAGTTGGCGCGGCACAACGCGGCTTATTATGTGGACGATGCGCCGCTGATTTCTGATGCGCAGTACGATGCGCTGTTTCGTGAATTGCAAGACTTAGAAGCGCAAAACCCAGATTTGCGCCGAATCGACAGCCCGACTTTGCGGGTGGGCGGCGCACCACTGGCGGCGTTTGACAAGGTGACGCACGCCATGCCGATGTTGTCGCTGGCCAATGCGTTTGCCGATGAAGAGGTGCTGGCGTTTGACAAGCGCATTCGTGACGACTTGGGCACGAGCGATGAGTTGATTTACGCGGTTGAGGTCAAGTTTGACGGCTTGGCGATTAATTTGCGCTACGAGCGCGGCGTTTTGGTGCAAGCGGCGACGCGCGGTGATGGCGCGGTCGGCGAAAACGTCACGGCCAATGTGCGCACCATTCGCTCGATTCCGCTTCAATTGACGGGCGCTTATCCTGAAGTTTTGGAGGTGCGCGGTGAAGTGCTGATGCGCCGCGCAGACTTTGCGCAACTCAACCAAACTCAGGCGGCCAATGGCGATAAATTGTTCGCCAACCCGCGCAACGCAGCGGCGGGCAGTTTGCGCCAACTCGACTCGACGATTACCGCGCAGCGCAGCTTGTCTTTTTTTGCGTACGGGGTGGGGCAGGTGGTCGGTGAGTTTGCGCAAACCTCGTTTTCAAGCGTCAATCAACAGCTGCGTGAGTTGGGCTTGCCGATTTATACGCTCGACAATACCGTGCGCGGCGTGGCGGGTTTGCTGGATTTTTACGCGCAAATTGGTCGCACGCGCGACGACTTGCCGTTTGACATTGACGGCGTGGTGTACAAAGTCAACGATGTGGCGTTGCAAAATCAACTCGGCTTTGTGGCGCGTTCACCGCGCTGGGCGATTGCGCATAAGTTTCCCGCGCAAGAAATGACCACCACCGTGCTTGAAATTGACGTGCAAGTCGGGCGAACAGGCGCAATTACCCCCGTGGCGCGGCTCGCGCCCGTTGAAGTCGGCGGTGTGGTGGTCAGTAATGCGACGCTACACAACGAAGACGAAGTGCGGCGCAAAGACGTGCGCATTGGCGACACCGTGGTGGTGCGCCGCGCGGGCGATGTGATTCCTGAAGTGGTCATGAGCATTGCGGCGCAGCGGCCTGCGGACGCTCGTGAGTTTGTCATGCCGACCCATTGCCCTGAGTGCCATTCGTTGATTCACCGCGAAGAAGGCGAAGCCGCCGCGCGTTGCACGGGCGGCTTGATTTGCCCCGCGCAGGTCAAGCAAAGTTTGATGCATTTCGCGCAGCGCCGCGCGATGAATATCGATGGCTTGGGCGACAAGCTGATTGAGCAAATGGTCGATGTGGGCTTGCTTAAAACCCCCGATGATTTGTATCGCCTCAACATGGCGCAGCTGGTCGAACTGGAACGCATGGCCGAAAAATCAGCACGCAATGTGCTGGCCGCGATTGAAGCGTCCAAAAAAACCACCTTGGCTAAATTTATCTACGCGCTGGGCATTCGCCACGTCGGCGAGGCCACCGCCAAAAACTTGGCGGCGCACTTTGGCACGCTGGCCGCCATCATGCAGGCGAGTGTCGACGAGTTGTGCGCCGTGGCCGATGTCGGCCCGATTGTCGCCGAGTCGGCGCACGGTTTTTTCAATGATGTGCGTCATCAAACCGTCATCAACGCCTTGATACAATGCGGCGTGCTGTGGGATGATGTGGCAGTGCGGCCAACTGACGGTGCGTTTGCAGGCAAAACCGTCGTGCTTACAGGCACTTTGCCCACGCTCTCGCGTGACGATGCCAAGGCACTGCTCGAAAACGCAGGCGCAAAAGTTGCAGGCAGCGTGTCGGCCAAAACCGATTATGTGCTGGCAGGCGAAGCGGCTGGCTCTAAACTGGAAAAAGCCCAAAGCTTGGGCGTGACGATTATTGACGAAGCCGCATTGCTGCAGATGTTGGCTCACCATCCCGTCATTCCCGCGCAGGCGGGAATCTAGGGGAGCAACGCTGGATTCCCGCTAAAACCATGCGTATATGGACTCCCCACGTTTTGCAAGTTAAAGACTATAGATTTCAACAAAAGTACGACTGCAACCGTATATTCGGCTTCTCAAAGAGCACAATAGACGCTCAGAGCCATAATGATTGTTCGCCTGTGCCATTCTC
>JBOFII010000018.1:0-11092 GCA_051650085.1 Formosimonas sp. | reverse complement strand
ATTGTTTCAATGGTATTGGTATGGGCCGATGGAAAATTTTACAGAAGAATCGGGCAATATACAGCCTTTGGTTTTTGAAAATCCATACTATGAAGCTTGGACACCTGTTATGCCTGAGCGCAGTCACACGATTGCGGTTTCAATGCAAAATTTTGCGCCCCCTCCAATTGTTTTCATTGGTGCTGGTTTGAGAGGTCATACAAGCCAGATGCAAAATAAATCAATGGAGATTGGTACGTTTGAGCAAAGACGACAAAATCATATATCACATGTGATAAATGCAATGAGTAAAAATTTTACTTCTTTGGGCAATACGCCAGAGGGCTTGGATGCTTGGTTCGTCAAACGTGCTGCTTCGACCAATCGGTATGTTAAGCAAGAAGACAATCGTGAAGTTGAAATCACCTCCTTAATTGACGCGTTACATATACTTGACGAGCGTTTTGATCAAAAACCTATCCAATATGGCGGAGATGGTTTAGTAGAGTTATCTGTGCAAGATGAGTATAAAAAATTAAGCGAGTTGAGTTCAGGTTTTATGTCGCTACTTAAAATACTACAAGCAATTATCTCAGGCTATGGTAATTTGACCAATGAAGCCGACCTTACCAAAGTCAAAGGAATGGTGTTTATTGATGAGATTGAAAGTCATTTGCACAGTGAGTGGCAGGTGAAAATTGTCCCAACGTTAAAACGTATATTTTCTGACACAACCTTTTATGTTACTACACACTCGCCTTTGATTTTATCGCAGTTAGAAGAAGGAGAAGCATATTTACTGACACGTGGTAACGATGGAGAGGTTGTTAGTTCTGTGATTGACTCCCCCAATAAACGAATCTTGGTTGATGTCTTAAAAGATGCTTTTGATGTGAATTTAAATGAACTCAAAAGAACGGCAATGGCTCAATCTGATCAGTCGGAGGTTAAAGCACGCTTATTGGAGTTGCTGAGGTCAAATAAGGGGGAAGACCATGACTAAACGTTTCGTGATGCTTGATAACGATATGCTGGTTGATGCATTCACCCCCTCTCCAGACACAGATATTCAAAAAGTTGGATCCTCTAAAAGTACGGTGGAGGCATTGCTCGAAGACTCAAATGTGCAACTTGCTATTACGCCGTTAATTTTGTATGAATTTTTACGTAATCCAAAGTCAACAAAAACCCAAGAGGAGCTTTTGGCGATTTTGAATGATTTTGAACAGTTTGAAATAACAAGAGATGTGAGTGTAAGAGCGGCGGATATTTATGTTGCATCTGTGCACCAACGTAATGAAGATTCACAGTCTCCGACGTTAGACAAAAGGCAATTTGACCTTTTGCACTATGTAGTGGCAGAGCAGAATGAACTCGAGTTTATCACTGCAAACACAAAAGATAAAGAACGTATAGAACGTATTATTGAACGAATGAATGAAGTGAAGCAAAATGCATCGTAAAGCAACTATTGACTTGATTGAGAGAAAGTAAAAATGCCAAAACGTAACGACCTAAAATCCATTCTCATCATCGGCGCGGAGCCGATTTTATTCGGCAAGTTTGCGAATCCGCGTTACGGATTTAGGTGAAATGTAGCCTGCTCTGAGCCAAAGGCGAAGCGCAGGTTTGAATGCCCCGCGATTCGCTGCGCTCATGGCGGGGGTGCGACGGTACGCGGTATAAAATGAATAAGGAAGTTTTACTGAAAAAATATATTTTCTTTTTGTGGTTGTTTCTTCCTGTCATGGCACATGCTGGGGAATTAGATGCCAACTTAGAATCGGTGTGCCGCCCAACATTCATCCATAAAAATGGTTCAAGCCATTCGGCAGGTACAGCATTTAAAGTGCTATTGAAAGATGGGCGTACCTTATTGCTTTCTGCCAATCATTTATTTGGCCCAAATGGTGGATTGAAGAAAACAATTTTACCCAAAGACATGCCTAAAAAAATAACAGCCGTTCATTGTGTTGGCCTTGATGATGAAAGTAAAGTTTTAAAGGCTAAAAATGCTTTGTATTTTCGTAATGTGACAGCAATAAATGCTCCTGTTCGTTTAAAAGATACTGTAGATATTTCAGGATTTCTCATACCAACTACAGATAAAAGGCCATCCTTGACTCTTGCAAATACCTCTCCAAAAAAAGGAGACACTGTTTATTTGCTCGCTCAAGTACGGGGTTCAAGTCAATACATTCATAAAGCCGTTGTAGATGGTGAAACAGGAACTCTTATGAATTTCATATATGATTCTTCAACGATGAATTTGAATGCAACCAGTGGTGCTCCGATTGTTAATAGCCAAGGTGAAGTCGTTGGTGTTAATTGGGGAGGCTACTCAGGTGATGATAAGTTAATGGGTATTTCAATGAGTTTGAAAACCATACAACAGGTGTTGGGCATTAGCGCACCATAGCAAGTAGGTTGGGATGAGTGTTTGTCGCGAGTCCCAATGTTTAAAGCACACCGAATTAAATTATTGAAATTGTTGGAGAAAAAGAAATGCCAAAACGTAACGACCTAAAATCCATCCTCATCATCGGCGCGGGGCCGATTATTATTGGGCAAGCTTGCGAGTTTGATTACTCGGGGGCGCAGGCCTGCAAGGCTTTGAAGGAGGAGGGCTATCGCGTGATTTTAGTCAACTCGAATCCCGCGACGATTATGACTGACCCCGAAATGGCCGATGCGACGTACATCGAGCCGATTACGTGGGAAGTGGTGGAAAAAATCATTGAAAAAGAAAAGCCCGATGCGATTTTGCCGACGATGGGGGGGCAGACCGCGCTCAATTGCGCACTTGATTTGCATCGCCACGGGATTTTGGCCAAGCACAATGTGCAGTTGATTGGCGCGTCGCCTGAGGCGATTGACAAGGCGGAAGATCGCATGAAGTTCAAAGACGCGATGACCAAAATCGGTTTGGGCAGCGCGTTGTCGGGCATTGCGCATTCGTGGGACGAGGCGCAAACGGTGCATCAGATGATTGCGCAAACCAACAGCAATTCGGGCTACCCTGTGATTATCCGTCCGTCGTTCACGATGGGCGGGACAGGCGGTGGGATTGCGTACAACCGCGAGGAGTTTGAAGAGATTTGCAAACGCGGTTTGGACTTGTCGCCGACCAATGAGTTGTTGATTGAAGAGTCTTTGCTCGGTTGGAAAGAGTACGAGATGGAAGTGGTGCGCGACTCTAAGGACAACTGCATCATCGTGTGCTCGATTGAAAACCTCGACCCGATGGGCGTGCACACGGGCGACTCGATTACGGTTGCGCCTGCGCAAACATTGACCGATAAAGAGTACCAAATCATGCGCAATGCATCGCTCGCGGTGCTGCGCGAAATCGGCGTGGATACGGGTGGCTCAAACGTGCAGTATTCGATTAACCCTGACACGGGGCGGATGATTGTGATTGAGATGAATCCGCGTGTGTCGCGCTCATCCGCGCTGGCCTCAAAAGCCACGGGTTTCCCGATTGCCAAAATCGCGGCTAAATTGGCGATTGGTTATACGCTCGACGAATTGCAAAACGACATCACGGGCGGCGCAACGCCAGCCTCGTTTGAGCCGTCGATTGATTATGTGGTGACCAAAATCCCACGTTTTGCGTTTGAAAAATTCCGCGAAGCCGATGCGCACTTGACTACGCAGATGAAGTCGGTCGGCGAAGTCATGGCGATTGGCCGCACGTTCCAAGAGTCGTTCCAAAAAGCCTTGCGTGGGCTGGAGATTGGCGTGGATGGTCTCAACCCCATCACGACCGACCGCGCGGACATCATCATCGAGATTCGTGAGCCGAAAGACAAACGGATTTTTTATGTCGCCGACGCGTTTCGGATTGGCATGACGGTGGATGAAGTGTTCAATTATTCTAAAATTGACCGCTGGTTTTTGGTGCAAATCGAAGAAATCGTGCGCCTTGAGGCATTTGTGGCGAGCAACGGCGTGGACGGTTTTGGGGCGACTGAATGGCTGCAAATCAAGCAAAAAGGTTTTTCAGACCGCCGCTTGGCTGATTTAACGAATCGCTCAGAGAGCCAAATTCGTGCGGCGCGGCACAGTTTTAACGTGCGCCCCGTGTACAAACGCGTCGACACCTGCGCGGCGGAGTTTGCCACCAACACGGCGTATATGTACTCGACTTACGAGGCGCATTGCGAGTCTAAACCGACCAGCAACAAAAAAATCATGGTGCTGGGCGGCGGGCCAAACCGCATTGGGCAAGGGATTGAGTTCGATTATTGCTGCGTCCATGCCGCGCTGGCCTTGCGCGACGACGGCTACGAGACCATCATGGTCAACTGCAACCCCGAAACCGTTTCGACTGATTACGACACGTCCGACCGCTTGTATTTTGAGCCCGTCACTTTAGAAGACGTGCTCGAAATCGTGGCGATTGAGCAACCCGTCGGCGTGATTGTGCAGTATGGCGGACAAACGCCGCTCAAACTCGCGCTTGATTTAGAGAGAAACGGCGTGCCAATTATCGGTACATCGCCCGATTCGATTGACTTGGCCGAAGACCGCGAGCGTTTTCAGCAGTTGTTGCACAGCTTAAATCTGCGCCAACCGCCCAATCGCACGGCACGAACCGAAGATGACGCTTTGCGTTTGGCCGATGAAATCGGTTATCCTCTGGTCGTGCGCCCCAGTTATGTTTTGGGCGGCCGCGCGATGGAAATCGTGCACGAGCGCAGCGACTTGGAACGCTACATGCGCGAAGCGGTTAAGGTATCGAACGACTCGCCCGTGCTGCTCGACCGATTTTTAGATGATGCGATTGAAGCCGATGTGGACTGCATTTGCGACGCAACGGGCGCGGTGGTGATTGGCGGCGTGATGGAGCACATTGAGCAAGCGGGCGTTCATTCGGGCGACTCGGCCTGCTCGTTGCCGCCGTATTATTTAAAAGCCGAGACGATTATGGAAATCAAACGCCAAACCGCCGAAATGGCGCGGGCGTTAAAAGTCATCGGCTTGATGAACGTGCAATTTGCGGTGCAAGTGCAAGACGGCCAAGACGTGATTTATGTGCTCGAAGTCAACCCACGCGCCTCGCGCACCGTGCCGTTTGTCTCCAAAGCCATTGGCCGCCCATTGGCTAAAGTTGCCGCTCGCGTCATGGCGGGGCAAACTTTGGCGGATTTAGGTTGTTTGGATGAAATTGTGCCGCATTACTTCAGCGTGAAAGAAGCGGTGTTCCCGTTCAACAAATTCCCTGGGGTTGACCCCGTTTTGAGCCCAGAAATGCGTTCAACAGGCGAAGTGATGGGCGTGGGGCGCACGTTTGGCGAGGCGTTGTTCAAGTCGCAACTGGCCGCCTCGTCGCGCTTGCCCGCCTCTGGTAAAGTGTTCATCAGTGTGAAAAACACCGACAAACCCGCTATCTGCAAAGTGGCCGCCGAGTTGCTGGGCATGGGCTACACCCTGTGCGCCACCAGCGGTACGGCGAGTGCGTTGGCGCAAGCAGGCTTGCCCGTGGAGCGCGTCAACAAGGTTAAAGAAGGCCGCCCGCACATTGTGGACGCGATGAAAAACGGCGAAATATCGCTGGTCTTCACCACCGTGGACGAAACCAGCGACGCGATTAGCGACTCAAGTTCCATCCGCAAAACCGCGATTGCGCAGCGCATCACCTACCAAACCACCGTCGCAGGCGCGGAAGCGGCAGTGGAGGGCATGAAGCATTTGCACGAGATTCATGTGTATGACGTGCAGGGGTTACATGCGAGTTTGCAAAACTAAGGTGACCTCTAAAAACTAACTTGAACAGAGTCCATACATTAAAAACAACCCATACCGTCATTCCCGCGTGCTTTTAGCGGGAATCCAGTGGGGCGCGAAGCGCACCTTAACTCCTTGATTGGCAAGAGTCAATCAAACGCTTTGCGTTTGGCTGGATTCCCGCTAAAACCGTGCGGGAATGACGAGAGGCTTGTTTTTAGGTTGCTCTAAGTCATTGCGGGCTTGCTCCGCAATCTCCTACGGTGAATATAAAAAACGGGCTGAAATTTCAGCCCGTTTTTTATTCATCAGCAGCAGGTTCGGTTTCTAAAACCAGTTTAACCATTTGAAATAACTCGCGAAATGATTTAGGCGGCTTGGCCAATTCGAGTTCTTTGCGGGTGTTGCGCACCAGCGTGCGCAGGGCTTGCACGTCGGCGTGTGGGTAATCGGCCAAAAACTGCGTGACGCCGTCGTCAGAGGTAAGCAGTTGATTGCGCAAGCGTTCAATGCGGTGCAGGAGCGCGGTGGCGGCGGTTGATACGCCTTTGAATTCGTCGATTTTGGCTTGAATCGGCGCAACGTCTTCGGAGCGGATGATTTTGCCAATAAATTGCATTTGCCGACGGCGTGCGCCGTGGCTGGGCAAGCGGTTGTATTCTTTGACCGCTTCGCGCAAATTGTCCGACATCGGCACTTGCGCCAAGCGGTCTTTCGAGAGTTCGGTCAAAACCGCGCCTAAGTCTTGCAGTTCGTGCATTTCTTTTTTGATGGCGGTTTTGCTTTTGTGCTCAGGGATGATGCGTGAGCCGTCTTTGTTGTAGTGGGTTTGAGTCATAGTGTTTCTTAGCGTGGGGGCGTTATTTGCGTTAGAATTGCGTAAATTAACGCAAAGGAAAACGCATGTCAGTAAAGTTTGATTATACACGGTTGCAGCTGGAAGAAATTGCCCAACGCGCATTGAGTGACGCAAAAAAAGCAGGCGGCACTTCAGCGGCGGTGGAAGTGTCGGAGTCCAACGGTTTGTCGGTCGGCACGCGTAATCGTGAAGTCGAAACGGTTGAACACAATCGCGACAAGGGTTTGTCGATTACGGTGTATAAGGGCAAACAACGCGGTCACGCCAGCACGTCGGATTTTTCACCTGAAGCGATTGCCAAAACCGCGCAAGCTGCGTTTGACATCGCGCAATTTACCGCCGCCGACCCGTTTGCGGGTTTGCCCGAAAAAAATCTGTTGGTGGGCAAAAAAGCCGCCAAGCAAGATTTGGATTTGTACCATCCGTGGGATTTGTCCACCAAGGAGGCAGTTTCGTTGGCGCAGCGCATGGAAGAGGCGATGTTTGACGCGTGCAAATACGTCAAAAACTCCGAAGGCGCGACGGTCAACACCAGCCAAGGGCATTTCATCAGCGCGGCGAGCAATGGCTTTATGGGCGGCTTTGCCTACTCGCGCCACAGCATGGGCGCAATGCCGATTGCCAGCAAAGGGCGCAGCATGGAGCGCGACGCGTGGTTTGTCTCGCACCGCGTCCCGAGTTTGTTGGCCACGCCTGAGTCGGTCGGCGCGTATGCGGCGCATCGGGCGGCGGCGCGACTGGGCAGCCGCAAGTTGAGCAGCCGCGTGTGCCCTGTGTTGTTTGATGCGCAGTTGGCGGCGGGGTTGTTGGGCAATTTTTCGCAAGCCATCAGCGGCAGTGCGCTGTATCGTAAAACCAGTTTTTTGCTCAATGCATTGGGCAAAAAAGTTTTTCCAAAGCACATCGACATCATTGACGACCCGTTTGTGTTGCAAGGCACGGGCAGCAGTTATTTTGACGACGAAGGCGTGGCGACGCAACGGCGCAGTTTGATTGAAGAGGGTGTGTTGACGGGCTACTTGTTGTCGGTTTATACCGCCCGCAAACTCAATATGACCCCGACGGGCAACGCCAGCGGTTCGCATAATTTGCGAATTGTCAGCAGCAAAACCAAGCCGAGCGATGATTTAGCGGCGATGTTAAAGAAATTAAATACGGGTTTGTTTGTCACCGAATTGTTGGGGCAAGGCGTTAATTATGTGACGGGCGATTATTCGCGCGGCGTGAGCGGCTTTTGGGTCGAAAACGGTGAGATTGCGTTCCCCGTGCAAGAAATCACGCTTGCGGGTAATCTGAAAGACATGTACAAAGGCATTGCGGCGGTTGGCGCCGATGAGTTGATTCGCGGCACCAAGCAGTCAGGCTCGATTTTAATCAAGCAAATGACTCTTGCGGGCTAAAACTGGCGCCGCCGACACGAATCGAACGTGTGACCCTCTCCTTAGGAGGGAGATGCTCTATCCACTGAGCTACGGCGGCGGGCTTTACGTCGCGAATTATACATGAGGCGGGCTGTGTTCGCCAAAATTGAAGGAAAAATTGTTTTGAAATTGAATCTAAAAATCACCGCGTTGGCATTGGCTGCGTTGGTCGTCAATTGCGCTCATGCGGGCGGTTTGTATGTGTATGTCGATGAGCAGGGCGTGCCGCATTATGCGTTGCAACCGCTTAACGACAAATATCAGTTGTTTGTCAGCGACGCACCAGGATTTTCGGATGACGTTAAAGTTGTGCTGCGGGCTGATGAAGTGATGCAGGCCAAAGTGCCTGACATGTCGGTGTATGGCAAAAAATCACGCGGTACAGCAATTGATCATGCAGGCATGAGCTTGCCCAATGGAATCAAAATTGCCGCGCCGTCTAAAGCGGTGCTCAATCGTTTGCTGCGCAGCCAAGCGTTAGCGCGTTATGAGCCGATTATCAATCGTCATGCGCGGGCGGCGGGCGTGGATGTCTCTTTGGTTAAAGCCGTTATGGCCGCCGAATCGGGCTTTAATGCGGCGGCAGTTTCGCCTAAAAACGCGCTGGGTTTGATGCAGGTGATTCCACCGACTGCGGCGCGCTATGGCGTGACGGCAGAGCAACTGATGCAGCCTGAACGCAACATTTATGCGGGCGTGCGTTATTTGGCTGACTTGTCGCGCATGTTTAAGGGGCGGCCTGAGTTGATTATTGCCGCGTACAATGCGGGTGAGGGTGCGGTGTACAAATACAACCGCCAAATTCCGCCGTATAAAGAAACTCAAAATTACGTGCGCACGGTGTTACAGTTTTATAGCGTTTATCGCCCTGATTCTAGAGTGACAACCGATGTTAATTCTGCCGCAGCACCGATTTTGGCGCAATCCAATAACCGCCGCAGTGCGCAGCGGATTAGCGTTAAAGTTGGCGCACGAATCAAAAACACGCTGGGCGCGATTTAATTCACACAATCGCCAAATCAGCGGTCGAGTCGGCTTGTAAAAACGCCACAATGGTCTGGTACATATAAGTCAATTGCTCGCCGCTGATGCAGTATGGCGGAATCAAATACAGCACATTGCCCATCGGGCGCAGCAAAATCCCACGCGCTAAAAAATAATGATAAATGCGGTCGCGCTCGCGGCTCAAATAATGGTTGCCGTCCACGGTTTGGATGGTCATGGCCAAAATCGTGCCTAAGTGGCGGATGTCGCTGATGCGTGGATGACCGCGCAATTCGTTGGCAAACTCGGCGTGGCGTTGCGCAATGCTGCGCCGCTGCTCGGTGGACTCATCAGACAACAGCAGTTGCAAACTGGCGATTGCCGCGGCGCAAGCGATGGGGTTGGCGGTGTAAGAATGGCCGTGATAAAACGCGTGGGTCACGTCGTCGCTGTAAAATTCATCGTAAACGGCTTGGCTGCACGCGGTCACCGCCAGCGGCAACGTGCCGCCCGTAATGCCTTTGGACAGACACATCATATCGGGCGCGTGTTGCAGTTGCTCGCAGGCAAACAGCGTGCCTGTGCGGCCAAAACCCGTCATGACTTCATCGGCAATCACGTACGCGCCGTGCGCGTGGGTGAGGCGAAACAGCTCATCGAGCACGGCCGCGCTGTGCATCTGCATCCCCGCCGCGCCTTGCACCAGCGGCTCGACAATCAACGCGGCCACGTCGCCCGTTTGCAAAATGTGTGCATAACCCGCTGCGTCGTTCACATCAATAAACACAACCTGAAACAATTTATCGTCAAACGGTGCGCTGAACAAACCGCGCCCGCTGGCCGACATGGCGCCAAACGTGTCGCCATGATAACTGTTGTGCAGTGCAACAATGGTTTTGCGCGGCGCGGCGCGGTTGTGAAAAATTTGCAAGGCCATTTTGAGGGCAATCTCGGTCGCGCAAGAGCCGTTGTCAGAGTAAAAAATTTTGCGCATCGCCCCTGGTAACAGCGGCAAAAGTTGCTCGGCGTACCGCACCGCTGGCTCGTGGGTCAGCCCCGCAAACATGCAGTGCGCCAAAGTGTTGGCCTGCGCAAAAATCGCTTGTGCAATGCGAGGGTGCGAATGCCCGTGCAAATTGACCCACCACGACGACACCGCGTCAATGTAACTTTTGCCCGCCTCGTCAAACAGCAGTGCGCCGTCACCGCGCACGATGCCAAGCGCGTCAGGGCGCAGTTTCATGGGGGTGTACGGGTGCCAAATACTGGCGCGGTCGCGTTCGGTGAGGTTCATGGTGTGTTCCAAGGATTCCAGTTAATCTGTTGTGCGGCTTGAGTCACCGCGGCGGCGTTGAGTTGTGGTAATTGCGCCACTCGCGCGACAATCGGCAGTTGTGTGTAATGGCAGATGAATGCTTCGCTCTCGACATGCGCCGCGCCATTGATGACCAGCCCCAAAATCGCCACGCCACGCGATTGCAATGCTTCAATCGCCGACAAAGTGTGGCTGATTGAGCCTAAATAATGCTGCACCACCAAAATCGTCGGCCAATGCGCAAAGGCCAATAAATCGGCAACCGTGTGCCGCGCGTTGACAGGCGAGAGCACGCTGCCAGCGGTTTCGATGAGCAAATGATTGCGCCGTGGCGCGGTCAAGTCGCTCAACTCAATATTCACCCCGTCAATCGCAGCGGCCACATGCGGCGAAGCGGCGGTGTGGAGCGCAAAGGCTTCGGGCATAACTTGGCTGTGCGGATTGCGCAACAACTCGCGCACGCGAATGCTGTCGCTACACGCCAAATCGCCCGCTTGAATTGGCTTCCAATAGTCGCATTGCCACGCCTGCGTGAGCACAGCCGCGCAAATGGTTTTGCCGATGTTGGTGTGAATGCCGGTGAGGGCAATGGGTTGTGATGGGTTCATAAAAAGTCTAAACGGGGAGGGCGGGTTAAATTTTCTTTAATCCTCAATGGACTGCTTCAGGGCCTGTAAATTATTCTGTGTAAACGCACGAGTGCAAATTAGTTCAAAGGCGGCACTCTATCGCCAAATTCAATGGTAAACCGATTCAAAGCAAGTTTCCAATCTCTAATGGGCATCGTCCATTTTTGACTGGCTT
>JBOFII010000017.1:0-144606 GCA_051650085.1 Formosimonas sp. | reverse complement strand
GGATTTAGACGTGTTGCTCAAATGCCCGTATCAGTTTTATACGCGTCAAGTGCTCGGTTTAAAGGCGCAAGATTTACCCGTGGACGAGGTGCAAGCGTTTGAAAAAGGTAATTTGTGGCACAGCATTGTGGCCGATTTTCATGCGCAAAAAGGCACGAGCGCGGCCGAGTTGAGCGCGTTAATTGAGGCCAAATTGCAACCGCTTGCCACCCGCAACGCCCGCTATTGGCTGGTGCGCGAGGCGTTTTTGAGTTACGTTGAGCCGTATGTGGCGTGGTGGCAAGAACGCTTGAGCCAAGGCTGGCGCGTGTTGGCGAGCGAAACACGGCAAAACGCGCTACTCGATGGCCTGACATGGCGCGGCACGATTGATCAAGTCGATGTGCGCGAGCATCGCGACGAATTGACGGGGCAAGTCACCACCGAATACGCGTTGATGGATTACAAAACGGGCAAGTTGGATAAATTTGTCAAAAAAATCCTGGCGCAAGAAGAAGTTCAACTGGCGTTTTATTTGAATTTGTACGGTCAAAACGTGGTGCAAGCGGGCTACATCGGCGTGAGCGACGAGCCGCTTAAAGATAAAAAACCCGCGCCGCACAAAGGCGAGAGCAATTATCCGCAAGCGTGGCTCAATCCGACGCTGCACAATCACGACAACGAAGTACTGCAACAGGCCGCCGCCACGCTCAAAACGCAAGTGGCGCACAGTTTCGCCGCCATGCGCGATGGTGCGCCGCTGGCCGCCATGGGCGAGTTGAGCGCGTGCCAATGGTGCGCGGTGCGCGGCTTGTGCCGCAAAGGTTACACATTTGGAGAAAACCCATGAGCGGTGCTTATGACATCAACGGGCGTGCCAGTTCGGCGGCAGAGTTTACGCAAATTGCGCTTGACCCCACCCAGAGTGTGGTGGTTCGCGCCTGCGCGGGCAGTGGCAAAACGTGGTTGCTCACCTCCAGAATCGTGCGTTTGTTGCTCGACGGGGTTGAGCCACGGCAGATTTTAGCGATTACCTTCACCAAAAAAGCCGCGCAAGAGATGCGTGAGCGGGTCGCCTCGGTGCTCGCCAGTTTGGCCGATGGTTCGGACGAGCAGGTTTTGAGCGAATTACAACAGCGCGGTTTGAGCGCGGATGCGGCGCAAGCCGCCTTGCCACGGGCGCGGCAGTTGTACGATGAGGTGCTGGGCATGGGGCAAGACGTGCCGATTGACACCTTTCATGCGTGGTTTTACAAACTCCTGCAAGCCGCGCCCGTGGGCAGTGGCGTGAAGCGCAACGCGGTTTTGGTCGACGATACGAGCGAGCTGCGCGAGCAGGTGTGGCGCGAGTTTTATGCGCAACTCAATCAGGCCGAATACGCGGGCGTTTTAGCTGATTTTTTGGCCGTGGTGCGCGAAGTCGGTGAGTTTAATACCGAAAAATTGCTCAATCAAGCCTTGGATAAATCCGCCGAAATCCGCCTGTTTGCCCGCAACAAAGACGTGCGTCAAGCGTGGGCGCACGATGTGTTGACCGACACAGGGCTGGATGTGAGCGCGGGCGAGGCGGGCGCGTACGTGCGGTGGGCGCGGGATTTTAATGCGCAAGGCCAATTCGATGCGCTGATTCATGCCTTGAGTTGTGGCGACGACAAAAAGCAGGCACGCGCCGAAACCTTGCGCCGCTTTCATGAATTGAGCGAGCCGCAGGCGCAGTGGCAGGTGGTTGAACCCTTTTTGTTGACCGACCGCACGGCGTTGAGCAAAACCTATTTCAAACTTGAAGCCAAACAACGCGCCGCGATGGCGGGCGTGGTCTCGGAGGAGCGGTACGACGAGGCGTTGGCCGCGCTCAATGTCTGCTTGGCGCAGTTGCAAGCCGATTTGGCGGATGTGCAGATTTTTAACCTCAATTGCCGCATTTTGTCGTGCGTTGAAGTGCTTTTGGCCAACTACGCCGCGCTCAAGCAACAAACAGGGCAAATTGATTTTGCCGATGTGGAAGCCTTGTGCTTTGAATTGCTGCAAAACGAGTTCAGCGTGGCGTATATTCAGGTGCAACTCGATGCGCGTTATCGGCATTTGTTGTTCGATGAGTTTCAAGACACCAATCCGCTGCAATGGCACATCATCAACAGTTGGCTGGCTGCGTATCAGGCCGACAGTTTGCGCCCCAAAGTGTTTTTGGTCGGCGACGTGAAACAGTCGATTTACCGCTTTCGCAAAGCCGATGAGCGGGTATTTGACGAAGCGCAAAACCTGTTGGTCAAAAATTATCAAGCCGTCGTACTGCGCACCCACGCCACGCGGCGCAACAGCGCGGCGGTGATTGACTGGGTCAACGCGTTTTTTGAGCCGAAAACGACGGCATTTGGCGACTTTGCGCCGCACCATACCTTTAATGACGACATCGGGCATGTCGGATTTTTGGCCTTAAACCCAACCGACGCTGCGCCCGAAGTCGTGCCCGAGGCGAGCCGCGACTGGCTCAAACAGCCGCAGCACGTGCTCAAAGCCAATGTGCGCGATGAGGAAAGTGGCTTGATTGTCGCGGCGATTGAGCAGTTGGTTGGCCGTTATCCCGTCAAAGATGAGGCGAGCGGCGCGTATCGCCCCGCGCGGCACAGCGATATTATGTTGCTCGTGCACAGCCGTGGGCATTTGGCGGGCTACGAGCGGTTGTTGCGCCAAGCGCGGATTCCGTTTGTCAGCAGCAAGCGTGGCGGTTTGCTCAGCACGTTGGAGGCGTTGGACGTGTTGGCCGTACTGCGCTTTTTGATGGACGAGAGCGATGATCTGGCCTTGCTGCACACGTTGCGCACGCCGATTTTTGATGTGAGCGATGCCGATTTATTGGCTTTGGCGCAGCGCAAACCGCCTGCGCAAAGTTATTGGGACGTGCTGCAAGAGGCTGAATTGAGCGCGGCCATGCAGCGGGCGCAAGAGTTGCTCAGCGCGTGGTTAGAAGCCGCGCCGCATCTGCCCCCGCATGATGTGCTTGATATGATTTACGCGCAAGGCGCGGTGCTGCAACACTATGCGCGGCGCACGCCGCCGTGGCTCAATGCGCAAGTACAAGCCAATTTGCGTGAATTTTTGCAATTGGCCTTGTCGGTCAATGCGGGGCGTTATCCGAGTTTAACCACCTACGTACAGGCGTTGCAGCGTTGGCAAAAGCAAGAAACCGAAGGTTTGAACGAAGCCGAGCCGATGGGCATGAGCGACGCGCTGCGCATTTTGACCGTGCATGGCTCGAAAGGGCTGGAAGCACCGATTGTGTTGTTGATGGACATGAAAACCCGTGCGGACAAAAATAAAAACGGCAATGCGTGGCTGGTCGATTGGTTGCCGCACGAAAAAGCCCCCAATCATGTCTCGTGGGTCGGTAATAAAAACCTAACGGGCGCGTGGCGAGCCTCGCGTTTTGCCGCCAACGATGAACGCGAGGCGCGTGAAAAACTCAATCTATGCTACGTCGCCATGACGCGGGCGCGGCAAGTGCTGCTGGTCAGCGCGGCGCAAAGTTTTGACGAGGATGAGCCGAACGAGAAAGGTGGTTTGTACGAAGAATTGTGCCAAGCGGCCTTGAGTTTGCCGCCTGAGCGCGTGTTGCCGCAGCAACCCAGTGAATGGGCTGAGTGCGACTGGAACTTGCCGTTCACGCCCGCGCTGGCGCAAGAAGTGGTGCAGCACAATATTTGGCGCGATGTGCCGCTGCTCAACGCCACGAGTGCGCCGCTTAAAACTATGGACTCGGCCGCTGCGCAACTGGGCACGGCGTGGCACGGCGTGTTGGAGTTCGCCACCGAGCACGGCGGCCAATTGCTCGCCGTGCGCGACATCATGGCGCGGTTTGGCGTGAGCCCCGCGCAAGCCGAGCAAGCGCGGCATTGGGCCGAGCGCTTGTTGCGCACGCCTGAGTTGCAAAAATGGTTTGATGCAGATTTATACGACGAAGCGTGCAACGAAATGACCGTGGTCAACTCCCGCGGCCAAGTGCGCCGCATCGACCGCTGGGTGCGCACGGGGCGCGAGTTGAGCGTGTTGGATTACAAACTCGATTGGCAGGAAGATGATTTGGCAGGCTACACGCAGCAAGTGAGCGAATACGTCAGCTTGCTGCGCGGTTTGTTTGCCGACTGCACGGTCAAAGGTTTTTTGCTGGGCAGTCGTGGGCAGGTGTTGGCGGTGGCTTAATGGGGTTGCTCTAGGCCAAACCAAAGGTCTTGGGGGTTGTTGTGCTTGAGAACTTGGGCGTCAGATAAATGCCTGCGCCATGCTCGTGCCCCTGCTTCGCCATGCAGCAAACCCAGCCAATGTTTAGTCATGCTGCGCAATGGCACACCGAGTGCAATTTGCGCGGTGGCGTATTGCTCAAGACGTTCTAAAACTTCAATTCGACTGGGGGGCGGGGTTGGGTCGTTGTAAACTTGCGCGTCGATTTGCGCAAGCCAATACGGGTCGTGGTAGGCTTGGCGGCCGACCATCACGCCGTCAACCAGCTGCAGTTGCTCGTTTAAAGCGTCGTAGCTGGCAATCCCGCCGTTGATGATGATTTCAAACTCAGGAAAATCGCGTTTGAGTTGATGAACCATTTCGTAGCGCAGCGGCGGAATGTCGCGGTTTTCTTTGGGCGACAAGCCTTTGAGCCACGCGTTGCGGGCGTGGACGATGAAGGTGGTGCAGCCCGCATCGCCGACGTGGCCGATGAAGTCGCGCACAAAGTCGTATGATTCGTTTTTGTCCAGCCCAATGCGGTGTTTGACCGTCACATCAAGCGTACACGCATCGCGCATGGCTTTGACAGCGTCGGCGACAATTTGCGGCTCGACCATCAGACAGGCGCCAAATGAGCCGCTTTGCACGCGCTCAGACGGGCAGCCGCAGTTGAGGTTGACTTCATCGTAACCCCAGTTTTGCGCGATTTTGGCGCATTGCGCCAGCGCGGTTGCATCTGAGCCGCCCAGTTGCAAAGCGACGGGGTGCTCGGTTTCATCAAAGTCCAAATGTCGCGCCGCGTCGCCGCGCAAAATCGCGTTGACATTGACCATTTCGGTGTACAACATCGCGTGGCGGGTCAATAAACGGTGAAAAAATCGGCAGTGGCGGTCCGTCCAATGGAGCATGGGGGCCACGGAAAAACGACGAGCGGTGGTGATTTGAGGCATGGTTATACACGTAAAAATGCCGCCCAGCGCGGGCGGCATGGGGTTGAATCTAATTAGCGGCGTTTGGTTTTGCTTTGGCACTCGCCGCACAAACCATACAAACTCATGGCGCGCTCGTGCAGCGTGTAGCCGTAGCCCTCGGCGATTTCGGATTGACGCTCGTAAATTTGTGGGTCGGTGAACTCCTCGACTTTGCCGCAATTTAAGCACAGCAAATGGTCGTGCGGCTCGCCTTCGTTGAGTTCGTACAGGGCTTTGCCCGATTCAAAATTGCGGCGCACCAACAAACCTGCTTGCTCAAATTGGGTCAGCACGCGGTAAACGGTGGCCAACCCAATATCCATGTTTTCGCTTAACAAAACCCGATACACATCGTCGGCACTCAAATGCCGCTCGCCGCTGGCGACGCTGTTTTGAAAAAGTTCGAGGATTTTAAGGCGCGGTAAAGTGACTTTAAGCCCGCTGCTTTTGAGCTCGCTGGTTTTATCCATAATTGTTCCGAGGAAATGGCGGATTTTGTCGTTCAAGCCGCCGTTAATGAGTAAAATATGTTAATCTTACAGCAAATTTGCCCACTTTATTGAGCTAAAACAAAGGACAACCATGAAACGCAAACTTTCGCAACTCATCCTCGCCGCCAGTGCGGCCTTGGCTTTGACGGCCTGTGTCAACTTCCCGTACAAAGCGCCGATTCAGCAAGGCAATTTAATTGAAAGCAGCCGTGTCGACTTGATTCGTCAAGGCATGAGCCGCAATGAGTTGGCCAATACCATTGGTTCGCCTGTACTCAAAGATATTTTCCATGCCGACCGTTGGGACTATATTTACACCATCCAACACCATTACCAAAGCCACGAGCAACGCCGCATTACTGTGTGGTTTGCCAATGACGTGGTCAGTAAAATTGAACGCGATTTACCTGTAACTGAAAAAACCAAATAAGCATGTTGAAATTAGTGATAGCAGGCGCGACAGGGCGCATGGGGCGGATGTTGATTGAAACCGCGTTGGCAACCGATGGTGTGGTATTGCATGGCGCACTCGACTCACCCAGCAGCACAGCGATTGGCCGCGACGCGGGTGAGTTTTTGGGGCAAACCACAGGTGTGCTCATCAGCAACGATGTAGACGCGGTTTTGGCGGGCGCAGATTGTTTGATTGACTTCACCCGCCCTGAGGCAACGCTGGGTTATTTGGACGCGTGCGTACGCCAACAGGTCAACGCCGTCATCGGCACGACGGGGTTTGATGAGGCAGGCAAAGCCACCATCGCGCATGCGGCGCAGTCCATCGGCGTGGTGTTTGCGCCCAACATGGGCGTGGGCGTGAATGCGACGCTCAAAATCATTGAGTTGGCCGCTAAAATTCTCAAGACAGGTTACGACATCGAAATCATCGAAGCGCACCACCGCAACAAAGTCGATGCGCCATCGGGCACTGCGCTCAAAATGGGCGAAGTCGTCGCGCAGGCGTTGGGGCGCGACTTGAGTGCTTGCGCGGTGTACAGCCGTGAAGGTTACACGGGCGTGCGCGATGAGACCAGCATTGGTTTTTCGACCATTCGTGGCGGCGACGTGATTGGCGACCATACCGTGATGTTTTTGGGCAATGGCGACCGCATTGAGGTGTCGCACAAGTCTTCGTCGCGCAACAGTTACGCCACAGGTTCGATGCGCGCCGCGCAGTTTTTGGCGCAGCATTCCAAGGGCTTGTTTGACATGCAAGACGTGTTGGGGTTGAAGTTTTAATATGGACAGCACCTTTAATCTTGCGCACTTTTGGAGTCAAGGCGACGGGTTTGCGCATTTCACCACTGTGCTTTTGTTGTTGATGTCGGTTGTGAGTTGGACTGTGATTGTCGTGCGGTTGTTGATGTGGCGGCGGTTGCGGCATTTGCCTCGCGCGGTGGCGGCGTATTGGCTGGCTGATTCTGCCACGCGCGTGAACACATTATCCGCCTTAGACGGCGAGCAATTGCTCACGCCCATGGCGCGTTTGGCGGCTCAAGGCGGCGATGACGTCGCACGCGAACGCCAATTGGCGCACGCCGTGCGCCAAGCGCAAAACCGCTTGGAACAAGGCTTGACGCTGTTGGCGACCATTGCCTCCAGTGCGCCGTTTGTGGGTTTGCTCGGCACGGTTTGGGGGATTTACCGCACGCTCACCCAAGTGGCCGCGCAAGGTCAACTCGACATGGCGGGGATTGTCGGGCCGGTCGGCGAGGCGCTCATCATGACCGCCGCAGGTTTGGCGGTCGCCTTGCCTGCTTTGTTTGCCTATAATTTTTTCAACCGCAGCAACCACAATCATGCCGCCGAAATCGAAGCGTTTGCGCATGATGTGCTCAACCAATCCGCATGAAAGCGCGTCGCTCTAAACCCCGCAGTTACCGCCCGATGGCCGACATCAACGTCACGCCAATGGTCGATGTGATGCTGGTTTTGTTGGTGATTTTCATCATGGCCGCACCGCTGTTGACCCGCTCTGTCAAGGTCGATTTACCGCCTGAACGGGCAGGCAATGGCAGCGTTGAACACAAGCCCGTCACGCTGTCGATTGACGCGGCGGGGCAAATGTTCATCGACAAAAAAGCCGTGAATGAGGCCGAACTAGACCAAGCCTTGCGCAGCTTGGCGCAACAAGACCCGCTCACACAAGTGCAAATCAACGCCGACCAAAGCGTGGCTTATGCCAAAGTGGCGCATATTTTGGCCGCCGCGCAAGCCGCGGGTTTGAGCAAAGTTGGTTTTGTCATGAAAGCGGCAGGCCCTTAATGCGCTGGCTCAGTTGCTTGCTGGCCTTGTGTTGTGCGCCCGCGCACGCCTTGACGGTGCAAGACGACGCTGGGCAAACCCTCACCTTAAACGCGCCTGCGCAAAAAATCATCTCGTTGTCGCCCTCGATTACCGAAAATTTATTCGCCATCGGTGCGGGTGCGCGGATTGTCGGCACGAGCAGCGCGTCGGATTATCCTTTGGCCGCGCAGCAGATTCCAGTCGTTGCCGATTATCAAAATATTCAACTCGAGCGCATTGCCGCGCTCAAGCCCGACGTGGTGGTGGCGTGGCAAGGCGGCACGTCGCCTGCGCAATTGGCCGCGTTGGCGCAACTCAATATTCCCGTTTATTTGCACCGGGTGCAGACTTTGAGCGACATCCCGCTCTCGCTCATGCGTTTGGCGCAACTCACAGGCTTAGAAGCCACAGCCGCGCCGCAGATTTTGGCCGCGTATCAGTCGATTCGTTTGTTGCGCGACGCGCCTCAGCCGAGGTTGAGCGCGTTTTATCAAGTCTGGCCCAGCCCGCTGACCACGCTCAACCGCAGCAATTGGGTGAGTGACGCGCTGGCGCGTTGCGGCGCGGTCAATCTGTTTGCCGACGCGCCCGTGGCCGCGCCAACGGTTGGCATGGAAACCGTGCTCAAGTACAACCCTGACATCATCATCAGCGCGACAACAAACGCTGATTTAGACGCATGGCGCAACTGGCCGAACTTGGCCGCCGTGCGCCGCAACGCGCTGTGGCAGGTCGATGCCGACGTTATGAATCGCGCCACTTTGCGCACGCTCGCCGCCAGTGCGCAGCTGTGCCAGCAAATCGACGGGCTGCGCCATGCTTAAAATCGCCACTTACAACATTCACAAAGGCCATTCGATGCTGCGCGGCTGTAGTTTGGCCATGCTCAAAGCGGGCTTGAGCGAGTTGGCCGCCGATATTGTGTGTCTGCAAGAAGTGCAAGAAACCAGCCGCCGCCGCGCCGAATCGGTGCTCGCGCATGGCGCGTCGCAAATTGCTGCGCTGCAAAGCGACATTTATCCGCATGTCGCCTATGGCGCGAACGCGATTTACAGCCATGGTCATCACGGCAACGCGATTTTGTCGCGCTACCCGATTCACACGTGGCAAAACATCGACGTGTCCGACCATCGGCTGGAACAGCGCGGCCTGTTGCATGCGGTGGTCGAACCCCCGATTTTAGGCGACGTTCACGTGATTTGCGCCCATTTTGGCTTATTTAAAGTCAGTCGCGTCCGCCAAGCCGCCGCACTGGCCGCGCACGTTGAGCGCAGCGTGCCCGATGGCGTGCCGTTGATTGTTGCAGGCGATTTTAACGATTGGAATTTGCACGTCCATCACCTGTTGACCCAGCGTTTGCACGTGGTCGACGCGGTTGAGGCCGTGCATCAACAACACGTCGCCCGCACCTTTCCCGCGCGGCTGCCGTGGTTCAAACTCGACCGCCTGTATGTGCGCGGCGTGTCGGTGCTTGACGCGCAAGTGCACACAGGCCGCGAATGGCGCAACCGCTCCGACCACGCGCCGATGACGGCGGTGGTGCGGTAGGGCGGGCATTTATGCCCGTCAAATTAAGTATTATTGGGAACTTTTATGTTGCACCTCGCGGTGGAATCTGGCCAGTCATTGAGGTTCATCGCATGACTCATGAGGTTTGTTATGGAGCAAAATATGACTGAAAATTCAGTTCAATTGACTCAAGAGCTTAAACTCAAGCTTCGTGAGTTTTTACGCGATAGAGTTTGGTTTAATGAAAAGAAAGTCTTTGACTCTGGTTGGGTGATGAGCATCTCTGATGATAAGCAAATTATTGATGGTGATGAGGATGCTCTTAGTTTGGCTATCCGTTCAATGGGTTGTGATACTTTCTTCATTGCACCCATCCGAACCATTATGACTGATGAAAAAAACGACGCATTGAACCATGCTTACTCTTTTAGCGCAACCGCTGACGATATTGAAGCCTTTCAATTTCATGGTAAAGGTGGTTATATTTGCTATGGTGATTGCCTTTTCTTTGACAAAAATTGTTCATTCTTGGTCATAAGGCCAGATGATCACGGCCATTTACTGTATGCGGGCAGTAAAAGATTTATTGATATTGCTTGCTCTGCGAACGATTGGTGGTGGGCTTATCCAAGTCAAGAAGCTTGTGAAAATGTTTCAATCTTACGTATCAAAAACGAAGGTTTTACGGCCATCGTTCAACCTCATTAATTTACGGAGTCTTTGATGAATTCAACCCACGTTTTCCACCGCCACCTGCACCACACGCCGCCCGTTGCCGTCAGCGGCCACGGGGTTTACTTGGTTGATGCGGCGGGGCGGCAGTATATTGATGCGTCGGGTGGCGCGGCGGTGTCGTGTTTGGGGCATGCGCATCCAGCGGTGTTGCAGGCGATGCACGCGCAAATTGACCGTTTGGCGTATGCGCACACCAGTTTTTTCACCACCGAGGTGGCTGAGCAGTTGGCGGATTTTTTAGTCGCGCATTCGCCAGAGTCGCTGTCGCACGCGTACTTTGTCAGCGGCGGCTCCGAGGCAATGGAGGCCGCGCTCAAAATGGCGCGGCAGTACTTTGTCGAAATCAACCAGCCGCAGCGAACCAAGTTTATCGCGCGGCGGCAAAGTTACCATGGCAACACGCTCGGCGTTTTGGCGATTGGCGGCAACCAATGGCGGCGCGAGCCGTTTGCGCCGATTTTAATCGACGCGACCCACGTCGCACCGTGCTACGCCTATCGCGACCAAGCGGCGGATGAAACGCCAGAGCAGTACGGCCAGCGTTTGGCGCGAGAATTGGAAGACGCGATTTTGCGCGAGGGCGCCGACAAGGTGATTGCCTTTGTCGCCGAGACCGTGGGCGGCGCGACGGCGGGGGTTTTGCCGCCTGTGGCGGGTTACTTTAAAGCGGTGCGCGAGGTGTGCGACCGCTATGGCGTGTTGTTGATTTTGGATGAGGTCATGTGCGGCATGGGGCGTTGCGGCACGCTGCACGCGTTTGAGCAAGAAGGCGTTGTGCCTGACTTATTGGCGATTGCCAAAGGCTTGGGTGGCGGCTATCAGCCCATCGGCGCGGTGTTGGCCAGTGGCAATATTGTCGCCGCCATGTCGCACGGCAGTGGCTTTTTTCAGCACGGTCACACGTATTTGGGTCATCCCATCGCCTGCGCCGCTGCGTTGGCGGTGCAGCAAACCATTCAAGCCGACAATTTACTGGCGCAGTGCCAAGCGCGTGGTGAATTGTTGCACACGTTGTTGAACGACACATTTAAAAATCACCCGCATGTGGGCGATGTGCGCGGGCGCGGTTTGTTTCGCGGCATCGAGTTGGTGCGCGACAGGGCGCACAAAACCCCATTTGACCCCCAACTCAAACTGCACGCCACGGTTAAAAAACACGCCATGAACGCAGGCTTGCTGTGCTATCCGATGGGCGGCACGGTCGATGGCAAACAAGGCGACCATGTGTTGCTCGCCCCGCCGTTTATTAGCTCTGAAGACGAAATTGCGCAGATTGTCAGCCGTTTGGCGCAGTCGATAGACTCAGCAATCGCCACGATTTAAGGAGAAACCATGCCCCGCATCGGCCTCATTCACGCCCTCGCGCTGTCGGTCGCGCCGATTCATCAAGCATTCGCCCAACACTGGCCGCAAGCGCGGCTGATGAATTTGCTCGACGACAGTTTATCCGCCGACTTGGCCGTCAGCCCCAACGGCTTAGATGCCGCCATGACCGAGCGTTTTCAAACTTTGGCGCAATACGCGCTCGACCAAGGCTGTGACGCGCTGCTGTTTACCTGCTCCGCGTTTGGCTCATGCATCGAAGCGGTGCAGGCGCGACACCCCAACGTGCCGATTTACAAACCCAATCAAGCCATGATCGCGCAAGCCGCCGCCCACGCCCCCGCGACGATTGGTCTGGTCGCCAGTTTCGCGCCCACGCTGCAATCCATGCCGCAAGAATTCCCCGCGCACCTCATCCTCAAAAGCGAGCTGGCCGATAAAGCCCTCGCCGCACTCAACGCAGGCGACGGCGCAGCGCATGACGCCAATGTGGTGCAAGCCGCGCTGCGCTTGGTTGAACAGGGTTGCGGCGTGATTGCACTCACCCAATTCAGCATGGCCCGCGCCGCCGACGCGGTGCGCCAAGCCACGGGCTTGCCCGTGTTGAGTACGCCTGAGGCGGCGGTGTTGGCGCTGAAGCAACGTTTGGGGTTTTGAATTTTGTGGGGTGGGCTGCCCGAACTCGCGTTCAAGAGTGAAAGTGCAAATTGGATGAGCACATCATAGACGCGGGCTGGGGCACCCCGCGCTACAAGCCTACATAAAGGTTTGTAAAATGAGCCACTTGCAAAATCCACCCATCAATAGTCACTACGGAAGCAGGCCTACTTACGAGGCTTGAGTTTTTTCGGTTTACTGGCCGTATTTTTAGCGTTTTATCGTCGTACATTCGCGCGTGAATTAAAGTACGAATCGCAATTTTCGTAGATTGAAAAAGGCCAAGTGAGGCATCACATGGTTACCATCAGTCACTAAACCGAAAGTTGTCATGGGTCAACCACACTTAAGCCAAGCAGAACGATACATCATCGCCGTACTAAACTCAATGAACTATCGTCAAACCACAATAGCCGTCACTTTAGGGCGCAGTCCAAGCAGTATATCGCGAGAACTTAAGCGCAATGCAAGCGAACACGGCTATGACGCTCCAAAGGCGATAGCCAATGCCCAAAAGCGTTCTTGCAACAGCCGCAATGCCCGTCGAATCGACAAAGCAGTCATAGAGAAAGTCATAGCCAAACTGCGCATGGAGCACAGCCCAGAGCAAATCGCAGCGCATTTGCCGATAAGCTCAACCAGCATTTACAAAGTCATTCGCGCCGACAAAAGCAATGGCGGCACGCTTTACACGCATTGTCGCTGTCAAAAGCAACGTCGCAAACGCTATGGCTCAAGTCTTAGCGGACGCGGGCAAATCCCCAACCGCCGCTGCATTCGAGAGCGTCCTGCGGCCATTGATTATCGTGCCGAAGTCGGTCATTGGGAGGGAGATACCGTTATCGGGGCTGCTAATCAAGGCGCACTAGTGACTTTGGTTGAGCGCAAAACAGGATTTACCTTAATAGCCAAAGTCCAATTCAAAACCGCTGCATTAGTCGGGCAGGCTTGTATTGACTTGCTCAAGCCTTATAAACCATGGGTTAAAATCATTACTTTTGATAATGGCAAAGAGTTTGCAAATCATGTCGCCATTGATGCCGCACTTGAATCAACCACATATTTTGCTGAGCCTTATTTGTCTTGGTAGCGTGGAACAAATGAAAACACCAATGGACTCATTCGCCAGTATATTCCTAAAAAACGCTTATTTAGCTCGGTCTCTGATGCAGAAGTCGATACAATTATGGCTAAACTGAACAATCGCCCAAGAAAACGCTTGGGCTTTATCTCGCCGATTCAAGCCTTTAGCTCGAGTCTCTTTGTAAATTGCATTTCGTAGTTTAATTCACGGTGCATTTTTACATAGCACTTGACAGTTTTGGGGGGATTTTTAGAGGTTGCCATAAAGGTGTTCGATAAACAAATGTGCTCGAGGAGAGATGTAATCGCGGTTTGGGTAAATCACATAAATACTTAAATCTGGAAAATCAAGGTGAAATGGAATTTCTTGCAATTGACCAGATTCAACGTATTCATGAGCTATAAAAGTTGGTAATGGTGCAACGCCAAATCCAGCCAGAATGGCTTTTAATAAAATGGATGTTTGATTGGTGACAAACTGCCATGATTGTCGAATTTTAACTATCGTAGAGCCGTTATGCGCCAACCATACAGCACCATAACGCGAAGTCGAAAAACAAAGGCATGCGTGTGCTTGCAAGTCTTCCGTATTTTTTGGTCTGCCATTTGCAGTCACGTAGTCGGCTGAAGCATAAAGGACTTGTTTGGTCGTGGCTAATTTTCGCCCCACTAAAGAACTATCCTCTAAAGTGCTTGCCATTCGTAAAGAAAAATCAACGTCAGAAGAAATTAAATCCGTCAAGTTATTGTCACAAATCAAGTCGAATTGGACGTTTGGATGGCTTAAGCGAAAAGTACGAATAGCATTGAGTAGAGGCGGGGTGTTGCACAGCATATCTGGACAGCTAAAACGAATCAAACCAGATGACAATGAAGACTGTTGGGTACTTACCTGCTGCTCTAAACGACTGACTTGTAGCAAGGTATCTTTGCAACCATGGTAATAAGTCCAGCCTGATGGTGTGACCTCCATTGCTCTGGTGCTGCGTTGAATCAATGTCACTCCCAGCATCTCTTCAAGTTCTGCAATGTGTCGGCCTACCATTGCAGGACTCATGTTCTGGTCTACGGCTGTGGCCGAAAAACTGCCCATCTCAACAGCGCGCACAAAAATCTGCATTCGTTTTAATTTGTTCATTCGATACTTTTTGTCAATTGACAAGTGATAAAACTGCCGTTTATTTAACGACTGGGATGAGCTATGATTTCTATCGTCGTTATTTTATTCCAATCCATAGGAAATTTTTATGAAACATCAATATTTAAAAACGCTCGCAGCAGCAGTCATGCTTGCGGGCACTTTTTCTGTTCATGCTGAAACCTCGCCGCAAAAATCACCTCGTATGGTGCACATTAAAAACAATGTGTACCAATTTCAAATGGATCAATACTCAAGCCTTGTAGTCATTGATGACAAAGGCGTGATTGTAGTTGACCCCAACGGAGAAGAACGAGCAAAAATTTTGCAACAAGAGCTGCGCAAATTAACCAAACAGCCTGTGAAATACGTCATTTACTCACATGCGCACTTTGACCACAGTCGTGGCGGGGCGATTTTCAAAAAAGAAGGCGCGAAATTTATCACCAATCAGCGTTGCACCGAGCTTTTAGACCGTGATTTAGAGAATAAAGTGGTCAAAGCAGACGTGACTTATGATCAAAAATATCAATTAAAATTTGGTAAACAACAAGTGGACTTGCATTATTTTGGTGCAAATGATGGCCAATGCATGAGTATTGTGCATTTACCCAAAGACAAAACCATTTTTGCGGTTGACTGGCATTTGCAGGGCTACGTGAACGAGCCTTATCGATTAAATCAACATGACTATATCGGTACGCTCAACACCTTACGTCGCGTGCATAAAGAATTGAAATTTGACACCGTTGTTTCTAGCCACATGCCCCAATCGTCACCCGAACAATTGGCCGAAGACTTGGCATTCAATGAGGCTTTGTACGCAGCAGTGTGGACGGGACTTCAGCAAGGAAAATCGGTTGATGAGTTGGTACAAACCGTCAAATTGCCTCAATTTAGCCACTGGATGGGGTATGAAAAGAACTTCCCAGCCCATGTGGCGCGCATGGCTTACGCCATCTGGCACGGTCACTAACATCATTCTAAAGAAAGGATACTTTATGCGTTACAAGTACGTACCAGCCAATCAAGCAGAAAAAATGGTCTCAGCCAGCGGTGAGTCCACTACTTTTTTAGCCACAGGCGCAGACACTGACGGACGTGTCTCTATCTTTGACAGTCGACTGAAACAAGGGGGTGGTGCACCTTGGCACTACCATGACACAGATGATGAGATTTTTTACATTGTCTCAGGCGAAGTTGAGTTTGGCATTGACCAGCAAGTGATTGTGGCGCAAGCTGGCGATTTGGTGATTGCAGGACCCAAAGCACCTCGCCGTTTTACCGCATTACAAGACAGTCATATGGTGGTGGTCAACACTCCTAGTGGTCCAGCTGAAGGCTTTTTGCGAGAGATTTCTGCTTTGCAAAGTGCGCCTACAGAAGCGGAAAAACAACATTTTATTGAGCAATACGGCATTCATGTTCTATAGGAGACCTTTGTCGGCAAGCCCTGTAGGGCGAGCCCCGGCCCGCGTCTGTGAGGCGCTCATCTAATTGCAATTTGAATTATCCACGCACGCGGGCTCGGGGAGCTCGCCCTACAACGACAACGCTTGGTGCGTGAGAAACTCTTTTGCAGCAATGGTGCTGTAGGCTGCACTGACTGTCGTTATAATTGAACTGCTGTCATGCTGCGTTAGGCGAATCTCTTTGTTCAGGAGATTGCGGGTCAGGCTCGCAATGACATTTAATTATTTTAGGAGAACCTCATGACTGCTTTAGATTCAACCGCGTTAGACCAACTGTTCAACAACGCGCGTACGTTCAATAAATTCACCGACGAGCCGTTGAGTGATGCGCAATTGCACGCGATTTATGATTTGGCCAAAATGGGGCCTACGGCGTTCAATGCCTCGCCTGCGCGGTTTGTGTTTGTCCGCTCGGCAGAGGCGAAAAAGCGTTTGATTCCGCTCATGATGGAGGGCAATCAAGCCAAGTCCATGGCCGCGCCTGTGACGGTGATTGTCGCGTACGATTCGCAGTTTCAAGAGCATTTGCCGACTTTGTTTCCTGCGATGGACGTGAAGGGCATGTTTGATGCCAATCCTGAGTTGACTGCAACTTCTGCGTTTCGCAATGGCACGTTAGGTGGCGCATATTTCATCATGGCGGTGCGCGCTTTGGGCTTGGACGCGGGCGCGATGAGCGGGTTTGACAACGCTGCGGTTGATAAAGAGTTTTTCCCCGACGGGCGTTTTAAGTCGAATTTCCTCATCAATATTGGTCACGGCGACCCAAGTGGCAATCATCCACGCAGCCCGCGTTTGGCGTTTGACGACGTTGCACAAATTTTGTAAATGCAACAAGCCGTCAGTTACCTGACCATTGGTGCGCATGATCTCACGGCCATGCGCCATTTTTACGTCAATGTGTTTGGTTGGACGCCGTGCAAAGACAGTGACAGCATGGTGCTTTTTCAGCTCGACGGTTTGCGGCTCGCGCTGTATCCCGCTGACGCGCTGGCCGATGAGATTGGCATTGTCAACGATGGTCAAGGCTTTAAACGCATGAGTTTGGCGATGAATTTTGCCAGCGCGGCGCAAGTCGATGCCGCGTTTGCGCAACTCACGCGCCAAGGCGCGCGCGCGGTCAAGTCGCCTGAGTCTGTGTTTTGGGGCGGCTATCGCGGTTATGTGGCCGATGTGGAGGACAACTACTGGGAGTTGTGTTTCAACCCGTTTTTGACGGGCTAAATTTGTTACAATGGCGGATTATTTTTGACAGGCTTATCATGAATTACACCCGCGCACAAAACCTCCCAGAGATTCTTCGCCAACGCATTGTCGTGCTCGACGGTGCGATGGGTACGATGATTCAACAATACAAATTGAATGAGGCGGACTATCGCGGCGAGCGTTTCGCCCAGCATCATGTGGACGTGAAAGGCAACAATGAGTTGCTCACGCTCACCCGCCCCGATGTGATTTCGGCGATTCATGAGCAATACCTTGCCGCGGGCGCGGACATCATCGAAACCAACACCTTTGGCGCGATTACCGTGGCGCAAGATGATTACGAGATGAGCGAATTGGCGGTCGAAATGAACCGCGTCGCCGCTCAACTCGCCCGCGCCGCCTGTGCCAAATACAGCACACCCGACAAGCCGCGCTTTGCCGCAGGCGCACTCGGCCCGACACCCAAAACCGCCAGCATTTCGCCCGATGTCAACGACCCAGGCGCACGCAATGTGGACTTTGAAAAACTGCGCCAAGCCTATTACGAGCAAGCCGCCGCGTTGATGGATGGCGGGGTGGATTTGTTTTTGGTCGAAACCATTTTTGACACCCTCAACGCCAAGGCGGCGTTATTTGCCCTCGAAGAATTGTTCGAGCACACGGGCGAGCGTTTGCCTGTCATGATTTCGGGCACGGTCACCGACGCATCGGGGCGCATTTTGTCAGGGCAAACCGTCGAAGCGTTTTGGTACAGTCTGCGCCACGCCAAGCCATTGATGTTTGGCCTGAACTGCGCACTGGGCGCACAACTCATGCGCCCGTACATCAACGAATTGGCCAAAATCTGCGACTGCGCCGTGTCGTGCTATCCCAACGCGGGCCTGCCCAATCCGATGAGCGACACAGGATTCGACGAAACCCCACCGATTACCGCCAACTACATGGCTGAGTTTGCCCAAGCAGGTCTGGTCAACCTCGTTGGCGGCTGCTGTGGCACAACCCCCGCGCACATCGCCGCCATCGCCCAAGCTGTGGCGGGCAAAGCACCGCGTGATTGGGTTCAAGTGTCGTGAACGTGCTGTTCATTTGCAGCCGCAACCAATGGCGCAGCCCAACTGCCGAGCAGATTTATCGCAAACACCCCAGCGTAAACGCCCGCTCGGCGGGCACTAGCCCGAATGCGCGTCGGCATGTCAGCGCAGCGGATATTGTGTGGGCGGATGTGGTGATGGTGATGGAAGAAAAGCACAAATCGCGTTTGCAAGCCGAGTTCACTCGTTTATTGGTGCACAAACCGCTGTATGTTTTGGATGTGCCCGATGACTACCGATATATGGATGCCGAGCTGGTTGAGTTGTTGACCGACGCGATTGAGCCGATTTTGGCTTCTTTTGAAATGTAACAAAAACGCCCCAATTAAGGGCGTTTGTCATTTAAAACGATTCATCTTCGCTCAAATAACGCCACATCCCTGTGGGCAAGTCGCCCAGCACAACTTTACCGATGCGGATGCGTTTGAGGCCGACGACGTGCAGGCCGACCAGTTCACACATGCGGCGGATTTGGCGCTTTTTGCCTTCGCGCAGAATGAAGCGCAGCTGGTCTTCATTTTGCCACGTCACTTTGGCGGGGCGCAGTGGCACGCCGTCCAACTCGAGTCCGTGGTTGAGCAGGCGCAGGTTTTCGGGCGAGAGCTGGCCTTCGACACGGACTAAATACTCTTTGTCGATGTCGCTGTTCTCACCAATAATCGCCTTGGCAACACGGCCATCTTGGGTCAACACCAAAAGGCCAACAGAGTCAATGTCCAGTCGCCCTGCGGGCGCGAGACCACGCAGGTGTTTGTGTTCAAATTGCGGTTGCGCGGGGTGGCCGAGCCATTGGTTTTCGGGGGTGACGAGGCTCACCGCAGGCGTGTAGTCGTCTTCGGCTTGCCCCGACACGAGGCCAACGGGCTTGTTGATGAGAATGGTGACGCGCGAGGCGATGGCGCGTTCGGCTTGTTTGGCCACTTGAATGCGGTCGGTCGGCAAAACGCGCTGGCCCAGCGTGGCGCGTTGGCCGTTGACCGTGACCCAGCCTTTTTCGATGAACTCATCAGCCTCGCGGCGCGAGCACAACCCTCGGTCGGCCAGTTGTTTGGACAAACGAATGCCTGCATCGGCGGGCGCGAGGCGCGGGGCGACTTCGCGAATGGGGCGGCCATTTTCGTCACGCAGTTTGCCGTGGCGGCGCGGCTCTTGCATGATTTTTTTCGGGCGTTCGGCTGTGGCTGAGCGCTCGGTTTTGCGACCATACGGGTTGACGGGCTGGCCGTATGGGCTGCTGGTTGTTGGTTTGTCGCTGTGCGGCCGCGCAGGTCGGCCACTAAAATCACGCTTGGGTTTGTCGTCGAAGCTGCGACGGGGTTTGTCAGATGCATCGCGTGGTTTGTCACCATAGGGGCGCGTCGGGCGATCACCCAAGTCACGTTTGGGTTTGTCAAATGAGCCTACGGGCTTGGCGGGGGCAACGTGGTTGTTGCGGTTGCGGCCGCGCACGGGTTTGCGGTTGTTGTCGCTGGCGGCGGGCTTGTTGATTTTGAGGGTTTGGGTCATGGTGTCAGTCGCTTGAAAGAGCGGTCATTTTACCGCAACTGACGACAAAACGCCCCAAGTTATTGGGGCGTTTGTGGTTTATCGGTTGGCTTTGGCCTCAGCTTTGGAGATTTTGCCGTCTTTGTCGGTGTCGAGTGTTTGAAATTTACTGACCAAGTCATCCATGCTGGCCGCTTTGAGCTCTTCGATGGTCAGTGCACCGTCGTTGTTTTTGTCGGCATCACTGAAACTGGCGGCCATGGTATGGCTGCTGATTAATGTTAAGCCAATGATGGCAGCGTGTATGGGATTGTATTTCATAGGATTCTCCAAATGAGCGCATCAGCGCGCTTGGGTCAATAATGCATCAATAGCACGTTCGGTTGGCATGATTGTAATGTTTTTTTGGTTTGTGTGCGTAACATCGGTTAAAATTGCGCCTTAAATAATGAAAGGATTATATGGCAGGCGGAAGTTTATTGGCATTATTGGATGACATTACTCTGATTTTGGATGATGTCAGTGTCATGACCAAAGTGGCGGCGCAAAAAACCGCTGGGGTTTTGGGGGATGATTTGGCGCTTAATGCGCAGCAAGTGGCGGGCGTTAATGCGGATCGTGAATTGCCTGTGGTGTGGGCTGTGGCGAAAGGTTCGTTGGTCAATAAGCTGATTTTGGTGCCGTTGGCGTTGCTGTTGGGTGCGTTTGCCCCTGCTTGGGTGTTGACGGCTTTATTGATGGTTGGTGGGGCGTATTTGTGCTTTGAGGGCTTTGAAAAGATTGCGCATGCTTTATTGCACTCCAAACAAGAAGACCAAAAGCACCATGATGAGTTGATTCATGCGATTGAGGATGAAACCGTCGATATGCTGCAGTTTGAAAGAGACAAAATCCGTGGCGCGGTGCGCACGGATTTTGTTTTATCGGCTGAAATCATTGCGATTACATTGGGCGTGGTGGCCGCTGAGCCGTTTTTGACACAGGCGACTGTTTTGTCTGGCATTGCGCTCATCATGACGGTTGGGGTCTATGGTTTGGTGGCGGGGATTGTGAAACTGGATGATTTGGGCTTTTATTTGTGTGCCAAGGCGTCAAGTTTGGCGCAAAAAATTGGTGCAGGTTTGTTGTGGTTTACCCCTCATATGATGCGTGGGTTGTCAATCGTTGGTACGGTGGCAATGTTTACAGTGGGGGGTGGCATTATCACGCATGGCGTGCCTGTGTTGCACCATTTTTCAGAAGCCCTAAATCCTTTGACTTCGACGTTGTTCAACGCGGCGTTTGGTTTGCTGGTGGGAGGGCTGGTTGTGTTGGCGGTTTTGGTGATGCAAAAAGTTAAAAGGAAATAAAACATGACGGCGCGGCTCAAACTGAATGGCATGACCAAAACCTACGGCAAGATGCACGCCAATCACAACGTGTCGCTAGAAGTTGCGGCAGGTGAAATTCACGCGATTTTGGGCGAAAACGGCGCGGGTAAATCAACTTTGATGAAGATGATTTACGGTGTGACCACGCCTGACGCGGGGCAAATCGAGTGGAATGGGCAGCCTGTGCGCATCACAAACCCTGCTGCGGCGCGTGCGCTGGGGATTGGCATGGTTTTTCAGCATTTTGCGCTGTTTGAAACCTTGACCGTGGCCGAAAACATTGCGTTGGCGATGGATGATAAAGTCGACTTGGATGTGTTGTCCAAACAAATCCTTGAAGTCTCGCAGCACTACGGTTTGCCGATTACCCCTGAGCGGTATGTGCATCATTTATCGGTCGGCGAGCGGCAGCGGGTGGAAATTGTCCGTTGCTTGTTGCAAAAGCCGCAATTGCTGATTATGGATGAGCCGACTTCAGTGCTCACGCCACAAGCGGTCGAAACGCTGTTTGTCACCTTGCGCCAACTGGCCGCCGAGGGGTGCAGTATTGTGTACATCAGCCACAAACTCGATGAAATCAAGGCGTTGTGCGACACGGCCACGGTGCTGCGCCACGGCGAGGTGGCGGGCGAGTGTTCGCCCAAACACGACACGGTTGAGCGCATGGCGCATTTGATGATTGGCGGTCAATTGCCGCAATACGCGCATCCGACCCGCGAGTTGGGCGAAACGCGTTTGACGGTGCGCCAGTTGTCCAGCGTGACCGATGACCCGTTTGGAGTGGACTTAGAGCGGGTGAATTTTGCGGTGCGCTCAGGCGAGATTTTGGGGATTGCCGGCGTGTCGGGCAATGGGCAGGCCGAGTTGTTGGCCGCGCTGTCGGGTGAGAAAAAAACCGCGCCCGAAATGGTGCAAATCATGAACCAAAACGCGGGGCATCTGGACGCCAGCGCACGGCGTCGCCTTGGCTTGGGCCTGTGTTTTGTGCCTGAAGAGCGGTTGGGCAAGGGCGCAGTGCCCGCCATGAGTTTGGCGCAAAACGCGCTGCTCACCGCGTACTCATCCGAAAAACTCAACTTGGTCAAAAACGGCCTCAAGCAAAAATCCGCCATGCGCGAGTTTGCGCAAAAATGCATTGATACCTTCAAAGTCAAAGCCAGCGGCGTGGACGCGACCGCCTCCAGTTTGTCGGGCGGCAATTTACAAAAATTCATCATGGGGCGCGAGATTTTACTCGCGCCCAAACTTATGGTGGTCGCGCAACCGACGTGGGGCGTGGATGTTGGCGCGTCGGCGTTTTTGCGGCAAAAGTTATTGGATTTAGCGGGGCAAGGTGTGGCGATTGTCTTGATTTCCGAAGAATTAGACGAGATTTTCCAAATCAGTGACCGCATTGCGGTGCTGGCGCATGGCCGTTTGTCGCCCTGCAAACCTGTTGGGCAGACCACGCCTGAAGAAGTCGGGGTTTGGATGTCGGGATTGTTTACAGAAAGTGAGGCGGTTTGATGGCGTTTGTTTTGATTCCACGCACCGAGCCGTCGCGGCGCATTCAGTTGCTCGTGCCTGTGTTGGTGACGGTGGCCACGTTGTTGGCGGGGTTGTTGATTTTTATGGTTTTGGGGGTGAATGTTGTTGATGCATTTCGCGCGTATTTCATTGAGCCATTGTCCAGCGCGAATGGAATTTCTGAGTTGTTGCTCAAAGCCTTGCCGCTGTGTTTGATTGGCTTGGGTTTGTCTCTGGCTTATCGCGCCAATGTGTGGAACATCGGTGCGGAGGGGCAATTGGTGGTCGGCGGGATTGCCGCTACTTGGGTCATGGTACAGTTTCAGGCCAGCCTGACGGGCGCGCTGCTGCCGCTGATGCTGCTCGCGGGTGCGGTTGGTGGCGCGGCGTGGGCGGGGTTGGCGGCGTGGATGCGCACGCGTTTCAATGCCAACGAGATTTTGACCACGCTGATGTTGGTGTATGTGGCGCAAACATGGATGCAGTTTTTGCTGGTCGGCACGTCTGACGCGCCCGCTGCGCTGCAAGACCCGCTGGGCAATGGTTTCCCCCAGTCGCAGCAGTTTCCTGAGCACGCGTTGATGCTGCAGTTGAATCAATTTTTCGACGGCTTGGCGGGCACGCGCGTGCATGTCGGCGTATTTTTGTTGTTGCTGGCGGTGCCGTTGGCATGGTTGTTTGTCAAACGCTCGTTTGTCGGTTTTCAGATGCAAGTGGCGGGGCTGGCACCGATGGCCGCGCAATATGCGGGCTTTAAAACCAATCGTTTGGTCTGGCTGGCTTTGCTCATCAGCGGCGGCTTGGCGGGCTTGGCGGGTGCGTTGGAGTTGGCTGGGCCTGTGGGGCAATTGCAAGACACGTGGCGGCCAGGTTATGGCTTTACGGCGATTATTGTGGCGTTTTTGGGGCGTTTGCATCCTGTTGGCGTGTTGCTGGGCGCGTTGTTAATGGCGTTGTTGACGTTGGGCGGTGAGGCGTTGCAGATTCAAATGTCACTGCCGCAGTCGGTGAGCAGTTTGTTTCAGGGCTTGTTGCTGTTGTTTTTGCTGGCCGCCGATGTGTGGGTCAATTATCGCGTGGTGCGACGCGCCAAATCATGAGGTGAGACATGGATGTTTTTTTGAGCAGTTTATTGGCCAGCGTGGTTTTGGCGGCGATTCCGCTGTGTTTGGCGGGTTTGGGCGAACTCATTACCGAAAAATCGGGCGTGCTCAATTTGGGCGTTGAAGGCATGATGTTGCTCGGCGCGGTGGTCGCGTTTATGACTGCTTTTGAAACCCATTCGCTGTGGCTGGGCTTGTTGCTCGGCACGTTGGTGGGGGCATTGGCGGCGGCGATGTTTGCGTTTTTGGTGGTGCGTTTGTTGACCAATCAGGTGGCAACGGGCTTGGCCTTGACCATTTTGGGTGCGGGTTTATCGGCTTTGTTGGGCGTTAAATATGTCGGCCAGCCATTAACGGGCTTTGAGCCTGTGGCGATTCCAGTGTTGGCCGATGTGCCGATGTTTGGCGCGTTGTTCACGCAAACCTTGCCCGCGTATTTGAGCATTGCGCTGGTTTTGACTTTGGGTATTTTGTTGTATCGCAGCAAATTGGGTTTGCTGGTGCGCGCGGTCGGCGAGTCGCCCAGCGTGGCGCACAGCATTGGTTACAACGTGGTGGCGGTGCGCTGTGGCGCAACCATGGTTGGCGGTGCGTTGGCGGGTTTGGCGGGCGCGTTTATCGTTTTAGTTCAATTCAAAGCGTGGCAAGAAAATATCACCAGCGGCGTGGGTTGGATTGCGGTGGCTTTGGTGGTGTTTGCCACGTGGCGGCCACAACGCTTGTTTATGGGCGCGTTGTTGTTTGGCTTGATGCGCTCGCTCGGTTTTGCCACGCAAGCGGCCAGCCAACAGATTCAAGATTGGTTGGCGACGCAAACGGGCGGGGTCAAATCAGTGGTGTTGCTGTTGACCAACACGCAACTGCTCAACGCCTTGCCGTATGTGGCGACAATTGTTGTGCTGTGCTGGATTTCGCGCGATTGGCGTAAAATCAAACTCAACGCGCCTGCGTCGCTGTCGCAGCCGTTTTTGCCGTAGTTGCACCAAAATAGGGCGTTAAAAACGCCCTATTTTTTTTAACCCACGTACAATACTGTTTTTGTATTTTAACCAAAGGAATCATCATGTTATTGAAAAAATCCGCCCATTGGACAGCCGCGCTTGCCGCCGCTTTGAGCCTTGCCGCCTGTAGCGGTGGTGCCAAAAAAGAAGAGGCCAAGCCTGCCGCCGCTGCACCCGCTGCCGCGCCTGCGGCGGCCAAAGAAGTCAAGGTCGGCTTTGTGTATGTGGGTCCGGTTGGCGATGGCGGTTGGACTTTTGCGCACGACAATGGCCGCAAAGACATGATTGCCAACCTTGAAAAAGATGGCATTAAAGTCACCACCACTCAAGTGGAAAGCGTGAAAGAAGGCGCGGACGCTGAGCGCGTGATTCGTGACTTGGTCGCCAAAGGCAATCAAATCATTTTCACCACTTCATTTGGTTACATGGATCAAACCCTGAAAGTCGCGCAAGCCACGCCAGCGGTTAAGTTCTACCACGCCACAGGGTTTAAAAACGCCGCCAACATGGGCACTTACGAAGCCCGCACCTACGAAGGCGCGTATTTGGCAGGCGTGCTGGCGGGTAAAACCACCAAGAGCAACGTCTTGGGCTTTGTCGCCTCGATTCAAATCCCTGAAGTGATTCGCAACATCAACGCCTACACTTTGGGCGCGCGTAGCGTCAATCCAGCCGTGACCACCAAAGTTGTGTTTACAGGCTCATGGTTTGACATGACCAAAGAGAAACAAGCCGCTGAAAGTTTAATCGGCCAAGGCGCGGATGTGTTGATGCAAAACACCGACTCCCCCGCTGTGCTCAAAACCGCTGAAGAGAAAGGCAAATTCGCCTTTGGCTGGGACTCAGACATGAGCGCGTATGGCCCGAAAGCGCATTTGGGTTCGGCGGTCATCAAGTGGGGCGACTACTACACATGGGCGGTCAAAAACGCGTTATCTGATAAATTCGACAACGCCAATCAATGGAAAGGCGTTTCTGAAAAATGGATTGATTTGGCAGCGGTATCAAGCAATGTTCCCGCTGATGTGAAAACATTGGTCGATGGCAAAAAAGCCGAATTGGCCAAAGGCGGTAAAGTGTTCGCAGGCCCCATCAAAGACCAGTCTGGCGCAGAAAAAGTCGCCAAAGGCGCGGCGTTGAGTGATGAGGATTTAGCGAAAATGTCGTGGTTGGTTGAAGGCGTAGAAGCCAAGTTGAAATAAGGAAAAGCGGCCTTGGCCGCTTTTTTTACGCCCAGTGCAACTCACGCGGGCTGACAAAGCACCGCGCCTGCCCCGTTATCGGGTCGGTGAAGGCAATGCTTTTGGCGAGCAATTGCAGTGGTTTGTTAAAGTCCACCGTGTGGGCGGGCTGTGCGGTGGGGTAGAGCGCGTCGTTGATAATCGGCATGTCAAGCGCGTTCATGTGCGCGCGCAGTTGGTGTTTTTTGCCTGTGTGCGGTTCGAGTTGATACAGGCTTAACGCGCCGCGTGTGTCAAGGCGCGTGATGCTGGTGTGGCTGTTGGCCGCGCCTGCGACTTGTTGCATTTTGAAAAACTGCACGGAGTCATCGACCAAGCGGCTGCTGTAGTGCAGCGGGTAGGTTAAATCGGTTCGCGTGCGGGCGATGGCGTGGTAGATTTTGTGTACGCGCTGCTGGGTAAATAGTGTTTGGTACGCCCCGCGCTGAGTTTGGTTGCGCGAGAACAACAACACGCCTGCAGTGTCTTTGTCGAGCCGATGGATGGGGCTTAAATGCGGGCAATCCAAGCGTTGACGCAGGCGGGTGAGCACGGTGTGGTGGACAAATTCTCCCGTTGGAATCACGGGTAAAAAATGCGGTTTATCGACCACCACAAGGCAATCGTCTTGAAACAAAATCTCTTCCACAAACGGAATCGGCGTTTCATTGGGCACGTCTTTGTAATAAAACACCGTGCGCAGACCCGCGCACAGGCTGTTGTGGTGCAAAATTTCGCCTTGTGCGCTGACCACTTCGCCCCGCGCCATACGTTCGAGCCACGTTTCTCGGCGGGCGTGCGGGAATTGGGCGCACAAAAAATCCAACAGTAAACCACGGCCATGTGGCAGGTTGATGAAACTGGCGGCCACGCCATTTTTGAGCGGTAAAGGGGGGTGAATGTGTGACATAGGCGCGTATTTTACGCCGTGTTGTGGGTTAAAATCCGTTAAAATACCGCTTAATGCACATTTTGGCTGAAAAGAGATTTCATGGTTGGTATTTTATTGATGACCCACGCGCCGCTGGCCAGCGCGTTTTTAGCCGCCGCCACGCATGTTTACAAGCAAACGCCGCGTCAGGTTCACGCTTTTGACGTGTTGGCCGACCAAGCACCTGACGAAACGGTGGCGGCTGCATTAATCGCCGCGCAAGCGGTGGATACGGGCGACGGCGTATTGATTTTGACCGACGTTCTCGGCGCAACGCCCGCCAATTGCGCCCAGCGCGTGGCGGCGCAATGCGCCAATGCTCGGTTGTTGCATGGTTTGAGCGTGCCGATGTTGTTGCGCTCGTTGTGTTATCGCGACTTGCCTTTGGCACAAGTCGCGCAAAAAGCCCTTGAGGGCGGCCAAAACGGCGCGGTATTGGATTGCGCCGACGAACAGATTTAGGATGATATGGTACAAGCAGAAACCACAATTGTGAACAAACTGGGCTTGCACGCCCGCGCCTCTGGCGTGTTGACGCAAACCGCAGGGCAGTTCAAAAGCGAGATTTGGCTCACCCGCAACGGGCGGCGCATCAATGCCAAAAGCATTATGGGCGTGATGATGCTCGCCGCAGGGATAGGCTCGCAAGTCACAGTTGAGGCCGATGGCGAAGACGAAGCGCTCGCGTTGCAGGCCGTGTTGGACATCATTGCCAATCGATTTGGCGAGGCAGAATAAACCGTGACCTTCTCCATTCATGGCATTGGCGTTTCGGACAAAATTGCGATAGGCAAAGCGCATTTGCTCGCCCATGTCAGCTTGGAGGCGGCGCATTACTTGATTGCGCCTGATAGAGTCGAAATTGAAGTGCAGCGGTTTGTCGATGCGGTGCGCAGCGTACAAGACGAGTTGACTGAGTTGCAAGCAAGCTTGGACGACGACGCACCGCAAGAAATGGGCGCGATTTTGGGCGTGCACAGCATGATTGCGCAAGACGCGATGCTGATTCACGCGCCACACGACTTGATTCGCAACAAACGCTACAACGCCGAATGGGCGTTGTCGGCGCAGGTCAACGAGTTGGTTGAGCAGTTTGAGGCGTTTGACGACGAATATTTGCGCGAACGCAAACACGACGTGATGCAAGTCGGCACACGTATCATGCGCGCCTTGCGCGGTCATGTGATTTCGGAGCAAGCCCAACCACAAGCCTTTGCCGATGACATGATTTTGGTCGCGCACGACATTGCGCCCGCCGACATGTTGCAGTTCAAAGGCCGCGCTTTGGCGGGCTTTATCACCGACTTGGGCGGCACCACCAGCCACACCGCGATTGTCGCGCGTGGTTTGGGCGTGCCCGCCGTGGTGGCGACGGGGCAGGCGCGAGAAATCATCCGCGAAAACGAAGTGGTGATTATCGACGGCGTGAATGGCGTGGTTTTGGTCAACCCCGACGAATTGCTGCTCAAACACTACCGCACGCTGCAAATCGAACAACGCTTGCACCAATCGCGCCTAGATGGTTTGGTCGATACGCCCGCCGTTAGTCTTGATGGGCGACCGATTCAACTGCTCGCCAATATTGAATTGCCCAGCGATTTAGACTCGGTGCGTGCCGCCAACGCCGACGGCATCGGTTTGTTTCGCAGCGAATTTTTGTTCCTCAACCGCAGCAGTTTGCCCGATGAAGAAGAGCAATACCTCGCCTACCGCACCGTGGTGCAAAGTCTTGCGCCCAAAGCCGTGACCATTCGCACGTTGGATGTTGGCGCGGACAAAAATCTCTCCACCGACGACTACACCGTGCCGCTCAACCCCGCGCTTGGCCTACGCGCCGTGCGCTACAGCTTGGCGCATCCTGATTTATTTCTCACCCAACTGCGGGCGATTTTGCGTGCCTCGGCGTTTGGCCGCGTCAAATTGCTGTTGCCGATGATTAGCGGCGTGGAGCAACTCAAGCAAGCCCTGCGCCTGCTCGACCAAGCCCGCGAACAACTGCGCGAGCGGCGGCTGGCGTTTGACGCGCACATGGCGGTTGGGGTGATGATTGAGATTCCATCCGCCGTGCTGATTTTACCCGCGCTGCTGCCGCTGGTCGACTTTGTGTCAATTGGCAGCAACGACTTAACCCAATATACCCTCGCGGTTGACCGCGGCGACGCCGACGTGGGGCATTTGTATGCCGAAACGCACCCCGCCGTGCTGCGCCTCATCGCCTACACCATCCGCACCGCCCAAAAAGCCAATAAATCCGTCTCGGTCTGCGGCGAAATGGCGGGCGATATCAAACTCACCCGCCTGCTGCTCGGCATGGGTTTGACCGAGTTCTCCATGCAAGCCGCGCAGATTTTATCCATCAAAGACCGCGTGCTCAAAGCCTCGGTCAAAAAATCCCGCAAAGCCGCAACAGAAGTGTTGCGCACCTATGAGTTGAGCGAGATTGCGCAGCAGATTCGGGTGTTGAATGAAAGAAAGTTTTAAGCCATGATGGTTCTTCACAATTCGATTGCGCCCCCCGCCACCCTTGGCGTGCTCGGTGGTGGTCAATTGGGGCGCATGTTTGCGCAGGCGGCGCAGAGCATGGGCTATGCGGTTTGGGTGCTTGACCCTGACGCGGGCAGTCCTGCGGGGCAGGTGGCCAATCGGCATATTTGCGCGGCGTA
This sequence comes from Formosimonas sp., assembly GCA_051650085.1. Taxonomy (GTDB): domain Bacteria; phylum Pseudomonadota; class Gammaproteobacteria; order Burkholderiales; family Burkholderiaceae; genus Hydromonas. The sequence continues at coordinate 115,171 of JBOFII010000017.1, read as the reverse complement.
CACCGACGAGGCGGCTTTGCAGCTGTTGGCGAGCCATTGCGCGGCGGTGACGACCGAGTTTGAAAACGTGCCTGCCGATGTGTTGCGCTGGTTGGGGGCGCGTGTGCCTGTTGCGCCGTCGGGGGATGCGGTGGCGATTGCGCAAAATCGCGTGGTGGAAAAAACCTTTATCGAGCAGGGCGGGGTGGCGGTTGCGCCGTATGCGGTGATTGACTCGGTCGAATCGTTGCAAGCGGCGCAAGCGCAGGCGGATTTGTTTCCCGCGATTTTGAAAACCGCGCGGCTGGGCTATGACGGCAAGGGGCAGATTTCGGTGCACAGCCCCGCTGATTTAGCGGCGGCGTGGCAGCAATTGGGCGCGGTGGTTTGTGTTTTGGAGCAGCGTTTGCCGCTGGCGTTTGAGGTGTCGGCCTTGTTGGCGCGGGGTTGGGACGGCGCGGTGGCGCATTATGCGTTGGCGCAAAACGTGCATCGCAACGGAATTTTGCACACCTCCAGCGTGCCTGCGCCGAGCGCGGACGCGGCCTTGACGCTGCGCGCGCAAACCGCTGCGGCGGCGATTGCGGCCAAAATGGGTTATGTCGGCGTGCTGTGCGTGGAGTTTTTCATCTTGACCGACGGTTCGCTGGTGGTCAACGAGGTCGCACCGCGCCCGCACAATTCGGGGCATTACACCTTGAATGCGTGCCTGACCAGCCAATTTGAACAACAAGTCCGCGCCTTGACAGGCTTGCCGCTTGGCGCGACCCATCAAACCAGCCCTGCGGTGATGCTCAATATTTTGGGCGACGTTTGGGACAACACCGCGCCGAACTGGGCGGGCGTGCTGGCTCAAGTCGACAGTTTTTTACATTTGTACGGCAAAGCCGAGCCGAAGCCTGCGCGTAAAATGGGGCATGTGAATTTTGTGGGCAAGCACTTACACAAAGCACAGGCGCGGTGCGAAGCGGCTATGGCGGTTCTGGGTTTGACAGGTGGCGTGCATGATTGACGCGGTGCAATTGGCGGCGCAAAAACTCGCCGACGGCCAATTGATTGGCCTGCCGACCGAAACCGTGTACGGCCTTGCCGCTGATGCGCGTAATCCTGCGGCGGTGCGGCAAATTTATGAACTCAAAAATCGGCCGATTACCCATCCGCTCATCACGCATATTGCCGCTGATGCCGATGTGTTTGCGTGGGTGAATGCGGATGCACTGAGTGAACGCACCCGCGCCATGGTCACGCAACTGATTGCGGCGTTTTGGCCCGGTCCTTTGACTTTGGTGCTGCCCAAAGCGGCGCACATTGATGCGACGGTGACGGGCGGGCAAGACACGATTGCGCTGCGCAGCCCGAATCATCCGCTGGCGCAAGCGGTGCTGCACGAAATGGCGCGAATTTTGCGCACCGACGTGGTTGGGATTGCCGCGCCGTCGGCCAATCATTTTGGCCGTGTTAGCCCAACTCGCGCAGCGCATGTGCGCGATGAGTTTGGCGACGCGGTTTGGGTGCTCGATGGCGACGTGTCGGACGTGGGGATTGAGTCGACGATTGTCGATTTGACCCGTGGCGAGCCAATGATTTTGCGTTTGGGCGCGATTACCGCCGATGACATTGAGCGCGTCACGGGCGTTTGGCCGCTCAGCCACGCCAAAGGCGACGCGCCACGCGTGTCGGGCACCATGTTGGCGCACTACGCGCCGCGCACGCCGCTGGTTTGGGCGAGCGCGTACCGCGGCGGCGCGGTGGCGGCGTGTTTGGCGCATTCACCTGATTTTGACGTGAGCGGCTTCAAACGCCACATTCAATTGCCCAACCATGCGGTGGGTTACGCGCAGGGTTTGTACCACGCGCTGCGCGAACTCGACACTGCGCACGCCGCGTGTATTGTGGTCGAAGATTTACCCGCTGACCCGCGCTGGGCGGCGATTGCCGACCGCCTCAAACGCGCCGTGGTCGGCTCTAACGAAAGCACCCATGACTGAACCGATGATTTTTGACGCGCAAATGCAATTGGGCAATGCGGTGATTGACCAAACTCACGCAGAGTTTGTCGAGCTGCTCAATCGCTTGCAGGCCACGCCCGTGAATGAGTTGTTGCCCGTTCTCGATGAGATGATTGCGCACACCGCCGAGCATTTTGCGTTAGAAGAATCTTGGATGGCGCGGATTAACTTTCCCGCCGCAGGTTGCCACGTCAGTGAGCACACACAAGTGATTGGCGTGATGCGCATGGTGCGCCAGCGCGTGGCGGGCGGCGAGACTGATTTTGCGTATGTGTTGGCGACCGAATTATCAGCGTGGCTGCGCATTCATGCGAGCACGATGGATTATGCGCTGACCAACTTCATTGAGGTGACGGGCGCGGATGTTGCGTGAGTCGCGCTGACGCTGAACCAGTCAAAACCATCGTCTTGGCAGGCCACCGTGTAGGGCGTTTGGCTGGGCGACAGGGCGCGGTGCAGGAGTTGCTCAACCAGTGCGCTGTCGTTGTTGTTGCCGCTGATGTGCGCGGCGTGCACGTGGTGCAGTTGCGGATGAATGAGCTGTAAAAGCAGCTGTTGCGCGACGGTGTTGTCTAAATGGCCGTAATTGCCCGTGATGCGGCTTTTGAGTGACGGCGGGTATTTGGTCGATTTGGCCATCATGTGCGCGTCGTAATTGTATTCGAGCACCAAGCCGTGACTGCCGCGCAGTGCCTGAACCACATTAGGTGTGATGTGCCCGATGTCGGTCAAAACCCCCAATTGTATATTTTGACAATGAAACGTGAACTGCAACGGCTCACGCGCATCGTGCGGCACGGTGTAGGGGCGAATTTCTAAATTTTGAATCCAAAAGGGCTGGCTATCGTGGCAAAACTGCACGTTGAGCTGGGTGCAGCTGTGGCTGTGTTGCGCGACGCTCAAAAATGTGCCGCGCGACATGTACAGCGGTGTGCCGAATTTGCGGGCAAATTTGGCCACGCCGCCAATGTGGTCGTCATGTTCGTGCGTCACCACAATCGCGTCGATGTCAGAGCCTGTTAAGTCCAAACGCGCCAAGCGGCGCTCGGTTTCGCGCACTGAAAACCCACAGTCCAACAAAAGGCGCGTTGTGTGTTGCGCACAACGCGCCTCAATGACCAATGCGTTGCCTGAACTGCCGCTGCCCAAACTGGCGTAACGTAAGGTCATGGCAAGCCGTTTATTTCAGGGCTTTTTGCAGGTTTTTCAGAACCCGTGGCAGGGCAGAGTCGCTTAATGCGCCACCTTTTTGATCCGCAAATGACACTTCAACTTTGTTGCTGGCCAAGGTTTTGAAACGCACTTGATAGTTTTCGTTGAGCTTGCCGAACGATTTGCGGAACAGGCCGCGGTCGTCAGGGCTTGGCGTGACAAAGTAAATGCGAGAGGTGTAGTCGCGGTCAATCACCGATAAACCAACACGGTCGAGCGACAAGCCAATCCGTCGCCATGTGTTTTCCATGTTGTCCGATACGACGAGGGTTTCTCCGACGATTTCCGCACCTTTGCTGGTGTTGATGCTGTTTTGTAAAGCGGCTTTGGCTTCTTTTTCGTTTGTGCCCAAGCGCACCATCAGGCGGCTTAAAAATTCGGCCTCAAGTTGTGGGTCGGCGGCACGGGGCTGCCAAGTGGTCGCATCTTTGGCTGATGAGGTGTAAACCTCTTCCATGCCACGGTGGCTGATGTAAATTTCAGTGCCATTTGACGTGCGCTCAATGCGGGTTTTGAACATGTCGCGCATGCCTGTTTCGTACAATGAATCCAAGGCTTTACCTAAAATTTTGCGCAAACCGCTTTCGGGCAAGGCGGCACGGTTTTCAGCCCAGTCGGTTTCTAAAGTGCCCAGTTTGAGCGAGTTGTTGCGGATGGTAAAGCCATTTTCTTCCCAAAACTCTTGCAAAACAGGCCAAACTTGCTCGGCAGGGCGGTTGACCACCAACCAGCGTGATTCGCCTGATTTTTCGATGCGCATGTCTTGCGCGGATACCAATAGTTGCCCTGCGGGTATTGCACTAGCAGGCTGTGTGCCGCTGATAGCGGAGGCACGCACACCGTTGCTTAAATCAAATTGTTTGTTTTTGTCATAGTCGGTTAAGCCTGGAGGCACTTCTAGCGGCGAGCCTTTGACTTGGCTTTTGTAATCCAATTTGGAATTTGACGAGGTGCTGCAGGCCGATAAACTGAGGGCTGCAAGCAAAGTCACTGCGGTGATTTTTTGAATAGACATGCGTAACCTTTGTGAGAGTGAATTAAATTAAACCAGCACTGTTTAACGCGGCGCGCACAATTGGTTGTGCGCTGGTTGATAATGGCGTTAAGGGCAAACGTGTGCCTTGCGCGATTTGCCCCATGGTGTGTAACGCCCATTTGACAGGAATCGGATTGGCTTCGATGAATAGGTTTTTGTTGAGGTCGCATAAGCGATTGTTGAGGGCGCGTACTGTGGCGATGTCGCCAGATAATGCGGCTTGGCATAAGTCGTGCATCATTTTGGGGGCAACGTTGGCGGTGACCGATACATTGCCTTTGGCGCCCATTAAAATCAGCGCCGCCGCGCTCATGTCGTCGCCGCTGTACACCGCAAAATCAGCGGGTGCGTCTTTGATGAGCGCAATGCCACGGCCAATGTCGCCTGTCGCATCTTTAATGCCAATAATATTGGGGATTTGCGCCAAACGCAAAATAGTGTCGTTAGACAAGTCTGCAACGGTGCGCCCTGGGACGTTGTACAAAATAATGTCGCAATCGACCTGTTCGGCAATCGCTTTGAAGTGCTGGTACAAGCCTTCTTGAGTGGGCTTGTTGTAATAAGGGACGACCTGTAATGTGGCGTCAACACCCGCCGAGCGGGCAAACTCGCTTAACGCAATCGCTTCACGGGTGGAGTTGCCGCCTGCCCCTGCAATAATAGGAATGCGGCCACGCGCTTGCTCAACCGCGACTCGAATCAATTCGCAATGCTCATCCACACTGACGGTGGGGGATTCGCCGCTGGTGCCAACTGCAACAATGGCGTCGGTGCCTTGTTCTATGTGCCAATCAATTAATGCGCGATATGCGGCAAAATCAATCTCGCCGTTGTCCAACATGGGTGTGACCAAAGCCACTAAGCTGCCTGTTATCATTGATGTCATCCGTTGTGTTTGCTGTTGCGTCAAGTCAAAACCTATTCTACCGCACAAACTTTGATTTTGTCATAAAACCCACGGGAATTGCTTCTTATTTTTGAAATGTGCTGGTTTTTTTCAAAAAACACTTGCCAAGATAAATTAAACCCTGCTATAGTTTCATTTCAGCGCGGCTGTAGCTCAGCTGGATAGAGTACTTGGCTACGAACCAAGGGGTCGTGGGTTCGATTCCTGCCAGCCGCACCATTTTTATTGTCTTTGTTTGTCGTAGAACAAAGGCACAACATTTTAAGAGTAGAACATGCCTTTAATCCGTGTAAAAGAAAACGAGCCGTTTGAAGTAGCCATGCGTCGCTTCAAGCGCGCCATCGAAAAAACTGGTTTGTTGACTGAATTACGTGCGCGTGAGTTTTACGAAAAACCAACGACTGAGCGTAAGCGTAAACACGCAGCAGCTTGCAAACGTCATTACAAACGCATTCGCAGCCAAATGCTGCCTAAGAAAATGTATTGATTAAGAGCCACCGATTAGGTGGCTTTTTTGTGGGCGCTCAAAACCGCAGCTGTTTAGGCTGCGGTTTTTATTTTGCGGACTCGTTATTCAATTGAGCCCCGCTGTAACCTGAAATGCCTTCTTGTAAGACCGTTGTTGGGTCATTGCCCAGTGCGCCTAAGCCTTTGAGTTCAAGTTGCAGATAAATAGAGTTGTGTGGGGTGGCGGTACTGGAAATGGTGCGCTGACCGACGATGCGAAAAATCCAGCAGTCTTTGAGGTACTCCAAGCCAATAAATGCATCGGCGAGGCGGTTGTCGTATAAATTGTAGTTGACCCGCGCAACACCATATAGAGAATTGGAAATTTTGCTTAAAGGCCATTGAGCCGATGCGTAAATGGTTTTGGTCGGCGTGGTCAAAATGCGGTTCTCGTGAAAGCCGAGATTGAGGATTTTTTTCAATGCAGGCTGCCAGCGCAACGCAATATCGGTTTTGAGCAGACGATTGGTGTCAAGATTGTATTGGGTGAATGCGTCTAGAGACAGCTGGTTGGACAATTTACCCGATGCGGCCCATAAAATATCCGATTTACGTTGCGTGTTGGCACTTGAGCCGTTGAGGTTGACCTGTTGCGGGGTGAAGTAATAGCGTTGCGCGACAGTGGCTTTGAACAGCTCTTCGCCCGTATCATCGGCCAGCCAGCGGCTGGTCAGCCCCAATGTAGCTTGGTTGGCATTGGATATGCGGTCGCGCCCTGTGAAAATGTTTTCACTGTAAATGCGCGATAGGTCAAAATCTGCCAGCGCAGAATCAAAGTTCCAAATGCGGCTTTGGTCTGAGTAGGGCACATGTAAGTAGTATAACCGTGGCTCCAGTGTTTGGGTCGCAGCGCGGCCCAGCCATGAGGCGTTGTTGCGCTCAAAAATCAAGCCTGAGTCCACGCTGGCAATCGGCAATACACGGTTGGCTTGAGCATCGTAATGGGTGTTGGGCACGTGCGATAAGTTGTATTGCGTGGCATGCAAACCTAATTTAGGCGTGATGAAGCCCGCAGCGGTGCGGTATTCGTAGCGAATGCTGGGGTAAGCCATGTGCCGCCAGCCTTGAGCACGATTTTGACCGTCTGGATGAGTGAAGCGGGTGGATTCGTAATCGAGTTCAGCCACCCAATTGCCCAGTCGTTTTGTGCCGTTGACGGTGAGTTGTGGTTCAAAGTCGTATGGCACGTCTACGCTTTTGCTGTTATTTTGTAAGGTTTGATTGTATTTGTTGCGCAAGCGAGTTTGCCAGCTGCCGCGGTTGTATTGCAGTGCGTATTCGCTGGGCAAAATACGGGTGGCGCCGCTGAGATTGGGGGTTTTGAGGTCATCTAAATACGCGTCATCCGAAGCGCGTTGTGCATCAACTGAGGCCGTCCATTGACCGCCTTGCCAAGTGCCAGTGGTTTTGTGTTGCACGCGGCCATACCAGCGGTCGCGTTGAGCGACTTTGTCGTTAAAAACGTAGTTGCCATACACATTGCCGACGCTGTGGCGGGTCAGGTAGCGGTATTCTGCGCCGAGTTTTGCGCCCCGTTTGCTCATAAACCCTGGGTAGAGCGTGAGGTCATAGTTGGGGGCGAGATTGAAATAGTACGGTACGGTGACATCCAGCCCCGACTTGCTGCTCACACCGATTGTCGGGGTCAATAAACCTGATTGGCGACGTTGTCCCAATGGGAATTGCAGATACGGGCTGGCCAAAATCGGCACGTTTTTAAAGACCAAAACCGCGCCTGTCGCATTGCCCGTGTCTTTGTCTTGATCCAGCAAAAGCGCATCGGTTTTCAGATACCAATCGGGGTCTTGTGCGCGGCACGTGGTGTAAAACGCTTGTTGCAACAAGGCACGGCGGCTGGACAAGACATCAAGTGATTCCGCTTTGCCGCGTCCATCTGTGCTGGCGATTTTAAAGTAGGCGCTTTGCGCATGGGCGGTTTGAGCGTTTAAATTGTAAGTGAGTGCAGGGGCGCTGATTTCATCGCCGTTTTGAGTGCGGGCAATTGCGTGACCTGTGGCGGTGACTTGCTCAGTTGGGTAGCTGTAGTGAACTTCATCGCCTTGCAGTTTGACCTCATCGCGCACGATACAGGCGCGGCCTTTGAGGGTTAATGCGTCGTTCATTGAGCCTTTGACGGTGTCGCCCGTGGCCGATGTGCTGCCGTTGGGCCATGCTTTGAGCACATCATTTGGTGTGTCATCGCAGTAAGGTAATGTACTGGCACGATTGGGAATGGTGACGGTTGGCGTATTCATCGGTTTAACGGCTGCAGGCTTGGGGTCAAGTTTGGCCGTGTCGGTATTGACTTGCGCATGCGCAGCAGAGCTGACATAGCTGACCGCAGCGACAATCGCTAAACGCACATACAGCACGAGCGGTTTGAGTGGCAAGTCGGTGGTGTGTTTACAAAACATTCAGGATAACCAGTTTAAATCAATGCAGAATCGGGTAAAATGCGCCCTTGTTGCTTGGCGCAAAGAGTCACAATTGTACCCGATAAACTGTTTTAAACCATTTGAGATGAACATGAATTTACCCAATGATGCCCGTGTGCAATTATTGACCGATTGGCTGCGTGGTTTGCCTGCCGATTTAAACCTCGCCGTTGACCAATTGAGCGTCGCCTCGGCCGATGCGAGTTTTCGCCGTTACTTTCGCGTGCCTGCGGGCGCGTCGCACCTGATTGTGATGGATGCGCCGCCGACGCACGAAGACTGTCGCCCGTTCATTCACGTGACGCAGCTGTTCGGCGCGGCGGTCAATGTGCCCAAAATCATCGCTCAAGATTTAGACTTAGGCTTTTTGTTGTTGTCCGATTTGGGCAACACCACCTATTTATCGGCCATGCAGGCCGACCTTGGTTGCGCTAATGCGCTGTATCGCGACGCGCTCACCGCCTTGGTGCAACTGCAAAAAGCCAGCACGCCAAGCGACTTGCCGCCGTACGACCGCGACCGTTTGCTCAATGAAATGCTGCTGTTTCCACAGTGGTATGTCGGCGTACACAAAAAAGCCAGCCTGACCGACGCGCAAACCGCGCAACTCACACAAGTGTTCAATGTCTTGCTCGACAACAACCTCGCGCAAGCGCAAGTTTGGGTGCACCGCGATTATCATTCGCGCAACTTGATGGTTATGGAGCACAACAACCCTGGGATTTTGGACTTTCAAGACGCGCTGTACGGCCCGATTACCTACGACTTGGCTTCACTGCTGCGCGACGCGTATATCGAATGGGACGAAGCGCAGCAAATTGACTGGCTGGTGCGCTACTGGGAAGCCGCGCGCAGCGCAGGCTTAAACGTCCCCGCCGCGTTTGACGTGTTTTACAAAGACTTTGAATGGATGGGCTTGCAGCGGCATTTAAAAGTGCTGGGTATTTTCGCGCGGTTGTACCACCGTGACGGCAAAGCGGGTTATCTCAAAGACATTCCGCTCGTGCTCAAATACACCCGCCAAGTCGCCGCGCGGTACCGTGAATTTGCCCCGCTGGTGCATTTGCTCAATGCACTCGACGAAGAAACCACGCCCCAAGTCGGCTACACCTTTTAAGAAAGTTGCTTATGCTTCAAGTCGCCATGATTTTCGCCGCAGGACGCGGCGAGCGGATGCGCCCGCTCACCGACCACACCCCCAAACCACTGCTCGAAGTCGCGGGCGTGCCGCTGATTGTCCAGCAAATCCGCCTGATACGCGCCGCAGGCATCGAGCACATCGTCATCAACCACGCATGGCTGGGCGCACGAATTGAAGCCGCTTTAGGCGATGGCGCAGCGTTTGGCGTGCACCTGCATTATTCAGCCGAACAGACCGCGCTCGAAACCGCAGGCGGCATCGTCAAAGCTCTGCCGCTCCTGCAAGCGCACAGCGACAGCCCGATGTTTTTGGCCGTCAGCGGTGATATTTACACCGATTATAACTACGCCAGCCTGCACGCCAAAGCCGCGCAAATGGCTCGTGCCAGCCAGCCACACATGCACTTGGTCATGGTCGACAACCCCGATTTTCACCCCAAAGGTGACTTTGTCCTTGACAGTGACACCCTACACGACTTGAGCCACCCGAAAGGCCGCGCCTTGACGTTTGGCAACATTGGCTTGTACGACATGCGCCAATTCACAGGCCTGCCGCTGGGCGAAAAAATCCCCATGAGCCCGTACTATCGCCACGCCATCGCCCACGGCGTCGCATCAGGCGAGTATTTTCAAGGTACATGGGAGAATGTCGGTACGCCTGAGCAACTGGCGCAATTGAATTAGCGGCTGGCGTAGGTTGGGGGTGAGCGTAGCGAACCCCAACAACTGTTGATGTGAGAAATACGGATTGTTGGCGTGCCCGCCAACCTTACATCGCTCAAATCAAATGACTCACGCCGTACAACTACACTCAAGGACACACCATGCCATTATTGGATTGGGTCAATAAAAACCAAGCGGTAGACAGCGCCAAGCAAGTCCCGTATCACTTGCTGCAACACCAGCAGACTTATGGCGACGCCGTCGCCGCCCAAGGCAATTTAATCATTCAGGGTGACAATCTACAGGCTCTTAAAGCCTTATTGCCGTTTTATATGGGCAAAGTCAAATGTATTTTTATTGACCCGCCGTACAACACCCAATCCGCGTTTGAACACTACGACGACAAACTGGAGCACGCGCAGTGGTTGAGTATGATGTATCCGCGTTTGGTACTTTTGCGCGAGTTGTTGGCGGAAGACGGCAGTATCTGGGTGACGCTGGATGACCGTGAAGCGCATTATTTTAAAGTGCTGATGGATGAGGTGTTTGGGCGGAGCAATTTTGTGGCGAATGTGGTTTGGCAGAAAAAACATACTCGCTCAAACGACGCACGTTGGTTGTCCGACAATCATGACCATGTTCTTGTTTTTGCAAAACAAAAAGAAAACTGGAAGAGAAATTTACTAAAACGCGGTTCAGAAGAAACGGGATATTCAAATATCGATAATGACCCGCGCGGGGTTTGGGCTTCTGGCCCTTGTCACGTAAAGACTCCAAATGAAAAAGACATTTATCCTGTAACAACACCCTCTGGGCGGGTTTTGATGCCGCCAGCGGGCACAAGCTGGCGATTTAGCAAAGAAAAATTTGATGAGTTAATTGCTGACAATAGAATATTTTTTGGTAAAAATGGAGGAAATGTACCTCGGTATAAACGCTTCCGTACAGATGTGCAGGATGGGCTTGTGCCAATAACTGTTTGGTTAAAAGAGGAAGTTGGTCACAACCAAGATGCAAAAACCGAGGTGAAAGCATTTAACTCTTTAGACGTTTTTTCTACTCCAAAACCTGAACGTTTACTTGAACGAGTATTACAAATAGCCACCAACGAAAACGACCTAATCCTAGACTCATTCCTTGGTAGCGGCACAACCGCCGCCGTGGCGCACAAAATGAACCGCCGTTACATTGGCATCGAAATGGGTGCGCACGCGGTGACGCATTGCGTGCCGCGCTTACAAAAGGTGATTGAGGGTGAGCAGGGCGGCATTTCAAAGGCGGTGAATTGGCAAGGCGGTGGCGGTTTTGGTTTTTATACGTTGGGCGCACCTGTGTTTGATGCTGCGGGGCACATTACGCCGCAGGTGCGGTTCAATGATTTGGCGGCGTATATCTGGTGGCTGGAGACCAAAAGCGCGACAGGTGCGCAGCCTGTGGCGAATACGCCGTTTATCGGTGAGTGGGATGGGGTGGCTTATTATGTGTTGTACAACGGGGTGTTGGGCGACCGTCGTCCGAACGGTGGCAATGTGTTGACCTTAAGTGTTTTGGCGCATGTGTTGACGGTTCATCCGCATGCGGGGCGCAAGGTGATTTTTGGTGAGGCTTCGCGCTTGGGTGCGGCTCGTTTGACGGCTGCGGGGGTTGAGTTTAAGCAAATACCGTATGAGTTGCATGAGCGGGTGTGATGCTTTTTGCGGTAATTTCTCACAATTGATTTTGAGAAACTTTGTGCGCTCAAACACCCCCTTCACTGACGGTATTTTAAGATTGGGAGCATTATGGCTTTGGCTTTAAAACAGTATCAACAACAGACTTTAGAGGCGTTGGCGCGTTTTTTTATGGATGCGCGGGTGCGTGGTTCAAAAGTGGCGTTTGAGTCTGCGGTGAATGATGCGCGTGCGTTTGAGCATGAAAAAGTGCGTTATGTGGATCGCTTTGCGGATGGTGGGGTGGATGTGCCGTGCGTGTGTTTGCGTGTGCCGACAGGCGGCGGTAAGACGCTGATTGCGGCGCACAGTATTGCGATTGCGGCGAATCACTTTGCCCATACCGATGCGCCTGTGGTGTTGTGGCTGGTGCCGTCGGATATGATTCGCCAACAAACGCTTAAAGCCTTGGCGGATGTGTCGCATCCGTATCGGCAGGCGGTGATGCAAAGTTATGGTGACCGCATTAAGGTGTGCGATTTGGATAGTTTGCAAACGATTAATCCGCATGATGTGGGGCGGTCGTGTTTGATTATTGTCACGACGGTGCAGGCGTTTAATGTGAGTAAAACCGAAAAGCGCAATGTGTATGCGTTTTATGAGGAGTTGAGTGCGCATTTTAGCGGTTTGACGGCGGAGCAAGAGGCGGGGATGGAGCGCGTGGATGCGCAAACCATTCAAGCGCAGCCGTATTTGACGGTGTCGGATATAGGGCGAGTGAAGCATTCGTTGGCCAATTGGTTTTATTTGCATCGACCGATTATTGTGTTGGATGAGGCGCATAAAAGCCGTACCAAGCTGTCGTTTGAGACGTTTGCCCGCCTTAATCCTGTGTGTTTGGTGGAGTTGACCGCTACGCCGCGCAATAACAATGTGCTGTATTCAGTATCCGCCGCTGAACTCAAAACGGCGCAGATGATTAAGTTGCCGATTGTGTTGACCGAGCATCCCGATGGTTGGCAGGCGTGTTTGCGTGATGCGTTGTTGCAACGCGCAAAGTTGGAGTTGGAGGCGCAAAAAGAGCCGCAATATATTCGCCCGATTGTGTTGGTACAAGCGCAGCCCAAAGGCGGTGAGGCGACGGTGGATGTGGTGCGGGCGCATTTAATTCATGAGATGAATGTGCCTGAAGCACAGATTGCGGTTTCGACGGGTGCAACCAAAGAACTCAATGATGTGAATTTGTTTGCGCCTGATTGCGGTATTCGTGTGGTGATTACGGTTGAGGCGCTTAAAGAGGGCTGGGATTGCTCGTTTGCTTATGTGTTGGCGTCTTTGCAAAATATGAATTCTGCGACGGATGTGGAGCAGATTTTAGGTCGTGTGTTGCGCATGCCATATGCGCAACGTCGCGTGAATGAGTTGCTAAATAAAGCCTATGCGCATGTGATTGCCGATAGTGTGGCGCAAGCGGCGGCCGCGCTTAAAGACCGTATGGTGGAAAACATGGGCTTTAATCGTTGGGAGGCGGATTTGGCACTCAACACGCAAGGCCGTTTGTCTGTTGAGCAAACTCAAGATGCGCCTAGCACTGTGCTGATGGTGCCTGAAATGGCGGTTGCTTTGAGTCATTTGCCCGATACGACGTATTTTTCTGATGAGGTTAAGCGGGCGATTCAGGTGTTGGCAACCAGCCAAGGTGCGACGGTTTTGATTCAAAAAGGTACGAGTGACGCGTTGTTTTTACAGATTGAGCAGTCGGTCGTGGGCAGTTTGCCTGCAAAAAAGCAAGAAACGGCGCAAGAGTCGTTTAACCATGCCCGCGCTGAACGACAGGCGGCGACTGCCCCTGAAAACTGGAACAAACAGTTTGCCTTGATTCCACAACTGTGCTTGTTTTGGGACGATGAATGGCAAGTGGTGGAACAAGAGGTGATTGAAAATACGGTTGAGCTTGATTTGTTGCGCTATCCGCTGAACTTGTCGTTTGAACTACGCGAGGTGGGCAATTCATTTGAACTGGATATGAATGTGGCGGGCGAAGAAGTGACATATAGGCACTTTGCTACAGCGCAATTGGCGTTTGACGAGATGCGCAGTCATTTGACCGAACATGATTTAATGCTGTGGCTGGATAGACAGGTGCGGCAAAATGGGTTGACTCAAACCCAGTTGCGGGCGTATTTGGTCAAATTGCTCGCGTATCTGATGCATGAGCGGGGTTTGTCGCTCACGGCGTTGTTGCGTGCTAAGTTTCAATTGGCGCAAGCGGTGCGAGATGAAATCAATCGTCTGATGGTGTTGACCCGCACAGAGGCTTTTCAAGGTGATTTGTTGGGGCAAATGACGGTTGCACCTGAGCCTGAACCTTGGCATCAGTTCGAGTTTAAGGCGGGTGTGTATCCGTTGCGCCATGCGTATCGCGGCAGTTATTTGTTCAATAAGCATTTTTATGCGCAGATTGATGATTTACGTGAAAAAACGAAAGATGGCAAGTATTCCGAAGAGTTTGTTTGCGCTCGTTTGATTGACATGCACCCCAAGGTGAAATACTGGGTGCGCAATATTCCACAACAACGCCATACATCGTTTTGGTTGCCGATAGCGTCGGGTTGTTTCTATCCTGATTTTGTGTGTGAGCTGGACAATGGCGCAATTGCGGTGATTGAGTACAAGGGCGGACATTTGGTGACCAATGATGACAGCCGTGAAAAAGAGGCTGTGGGTGTGCAGTGGGCGAAAAACAGCGCGGGTCAACGGATTTTTGTGATGGTGCGTCCACAAGATGAAGATGCCCAAAACCGAACGGTGGAACAACAAATTAGGGATGCTTTGATTTAGGAGGCGTTATGCAGCTGAGTCGTGCACATTGGGGATTTTGTGAGGGGGCGACAATCGTTCATCAGTTTACAAATGATGCGCCACTCAAAGCGCATTGGGATTATAAAGCCGCCAAAGCAGGTGACATTATGGCTGCTTTGCGTTTGATTGATGGGATGTTGCTCAACCCTAACTTTGTGGCAAATGTGAAAAATACCTACTCTGGGCAAGTGGATTTTGTGCTGCCAATCGTTGCGCAAGAGTTGCAAGGTGATAACGCCATTCCACTGGCATTGGCGGCTATGATGTCGCAAAAAATGGATATTCCACTCAATTTGGATTGCTATCAAACCAATAAAGCATATCACACGGGCGCAGATCCTATGGAGCGTTTAATATCTCGTGCAACGTTTGGTGGTTCAATTATTCCTGATAAACGATATGTATTGGTTGATGATGTTACAGCAATGGGCTCGACTTTGGCGGATTGCGCATCATTTGTCGCTTCGCAAGGCGGGGTGGTGACAGGGGCTATTGTTCTGACAAATGCCAGCCGAAGTGGTAAACTAAGCCCTGTTCAACAAGACATCCGCATAATACAGGAGAGATACAATGAAGACGTCAAACACTTGTTCAGTATCGCCCCACAAGCCCTCACCTTCGATGAAGCCCGCTACCTTGTCGGTTTCAGAACCTCTGACGAACTTAGAGATCGAGCAGTTAAAGCGGCGCACGAAAGAAAAATCAGAATTGCTTCAAAGATTGTATCCAAGCCTTAAAGTGGTTTCTCACGTATAACTTGAGCATTTAACGACAAAAAAAGCCGACTTTCGTCGGCTTTTTTTGCGGTCAATCTCATCAATCATCCGCATAAATATTGTTGTCCTTAGTCTCTTTGACAAACAACATACCAATCACAAAGGTCATGGCGGCGATGCAAATCGGGTACCACAAGCCTTGATACATATTGCCGTATTGCGCGACGAGGGCAAATGAGATGGTGGGCAAGAGGCCGCCGAACCAGCCGTTACCGATGTGGTAGGGCAATGACATCGAGGTGTAGCGGATGCGGGTGGGGAACATTTCGACCAGCATGGCGGCAATCGGGCCGTAAACCATGGTGACCAAAATCATCAGCCATGTGAGCAGGGCGACAATCAAGATGTTGTTTTGCTGCGTTGGGTCGGCTTTGGCGGGGTAGCCTGCGGCTTTAAGGGCGGCGTTGATTTTGCCCGTTAAGGTTGCGTCTTTGGCTTTGGCAGGGTCAGCAAAAATTTTGACGGCGGCACTGGCAGCGGCAATGGCTTTGGCGTCGGGCGTGGCAGCGGCTTGCAGGTCGGCCAGTTTTTTGGTGGCGGCGGCACTGGCGGCGGCGATGTCTTCGGGGGTGACCGCGGTTGATACGGCGGTTGCGCCGACATTAATCACTGCTGGCGTGCCTGCTGGCGCGTCCACATTGGTGTAGCTGACCGATGCTGCGGCGAGTTTTTGCTTGGCAATATCGCACGACGAGGTGAACTTGGCTGTGCCCGTTGGGTTGAATTGGAACGAGCATTCAGATGGGTCTGCGCTCACTGTGACTTGATTGGCCGCTTGCGCTGCGGCAAGAGCTGGGTTGGCCGCGCTGGTCAAAGCTTTGAAAACGGGGAAATAAGTCAAAATCGCCAACAAGCAACCCGCCATGATGATTTTTTTGCGCCCGATTTTGTCCGACAACGTGCCAAAAATCACAAAAAATGGTGTGCCAATCAACAACGAAGCGGCAATCAACAGATTAGCGGTTGCGCCATCGACTTTGAGTTGTTGGGTCAAGAAAAACAACGCGTAAAACTGGCCTGTGTACCATACCACGGCTTGTCCTGCGGTCAAGCCAACCAAGGCCAAAATCACGATTTTGAGGTTTTTCCACTGCGCGAATGACTCGGTCAGCGGGGCTTTAGAGGTTTTGCCCTCGGCTTTCATTTTTTCAAAGGCAGGCGATTCGTTCATGGACAAGCGAATCCACACTGAAATGCCAAGCAATAAAATCGAGACCAAAAATGGAATGCGCCAGCCCCAGTCGGTAAAGGCATCCTCGCCAACGGCGGTGCGCGTGCCCAAAATCACCATGAGCGACAAAAACAAGCCCATGGTGGCGGTGGTCTGAATCCACGAGGTGTACGCGCCGCGTTTGTTGGCGGGTGCGTGCTCGGCCACGTACGTTGCTGCGCCGCCGTACTCACCACCCAAAGCCAAGCCTTGCAGTAAACGCAAAATAATCAAAATAATCGGTGCAGCCACGCCAATCGAGGCGTAGTTGGGCAGTAAACCGACCACAAACGTTGAGCAACCCATAATTAAAATCGTCACCAAAAACGTGTATTTGCGGCCAATCATGTCACCCAAGCGACCAAATACCAATGCGCCAAACGGGCGAACAATGAAGCCTGCGGCAAAGGCGAGCAAGGCAAAAATAAACGCCGAGCCTTGGTCTAGTCCTGAAAAAAACTGTTTGGCAATAATTGCCGCCAGCGAGCCGTATAGATAAAAATCGTACCATTCAAAAACGGTGCCCAGCGAAGAAGCAAAAATCACTTTTTTTTCTTCCGCACTCATCGGGCGGTTGGCAAGTGTTGTGGCCATGTCTGTCTCCTAGATTTTGTGTGAATTGTGGTGGTAGGGTTTTGGGAAACCCTGAACCAAGCATACGGACTATGTCTTACTTCGCACTTACTGTTAAATTTTCCATCATCGCTTGCGTGTGCGCACTAAATTGTTTAAGGTGTAGAAAAATTTTTGGAGACAATATGCGGGTTTTATTAGCAGAAGACGACGCGGTGCTGGCCGACGGTTTGTCGCGTGCGTTGCGTGAGGTCGGTTATGCGGTCGATGTGGTGACCGACGGGCAGCAGGCCGATGCGGCATTGGCGACGCAAGAATGCGACGTGCTGATTTTGGATTTGGGTCTGCCCAAGTTGTCGGGTTTGGATGTGTTGCGTCGTGCGCGGGCGGCCAACAACCACACGCCGATTTTGATTTTGACCGCGACCGATTCGGTCGAGCAGCGCGTGCAGGGGTTGGACTTGGGTGCGGATGATTACATGTCCAAGCCATTTTCGTTGTCTGAATTACAAGCGCGGGTGCGGGCTTTGACGCGCCGCCAAGGTGGCTTTGACCAAAGCCGTTTGCAGTTGGGCAGTTTGACCTTTGACCAAGTCTCACGCAGTGCGCACGTCAATGGGCAGTTGGTTGAGTTGTCGGCGCGAGAGGTCAGTGTGTTGGAGGTTTTGCTCAGTCGGGCGGGGCGACTGGTCAGCAAAAACCAAATTTTAGACCACTTGTGTGAGTGGGGCGATGAGGTGAGTCACAACGCAATTGAGGTGTATGTTCATCGTTTACGCAAAAAACTTGAGGCTTCAGGTGTGAACATTGCGACGATTCGCGGTTTGGGTTACTGCATTGAAAAGCCTGAGATGGTCAAATGAGGGTTGCGCCGCGCAAAAAATCATTGTTTGGGCAAATCATGCTGTGGATGCTGTTGCCGCTGGCGATTTTGTGGCCGATTTCGTTGCTCATCAACTACCAACTCGGCCGCTCAATTGCCGACTCACCGTTTGACCAAAATTTAAAAAGCAATGTGCTGGGCTTGTCGCAACAAATGCAAAGCTCGTACAGCCAGCAAACGCTCTCGACATGGGGGCTGAGCGTGCCTACGGGCGATGCGCAAGACTCGGTGTACTACCAAATCATGCCGCTCAACGGCGAGGTTTTGATGGGCAGTGCTAAAATGCCCGCGCCACCACCGCCTGATGAGGATTTGTATAACCATGTACAAATGTACGACGCGCAACTGTACGGCGCACCTGTGCGCGTGGCCTACATGTGGCAAAACTTGGGTGAGCAGGTGTTGGTGAATAAATACCTCCAACAGCAGCCTGTGGTGCTGATTCAAGTTGCCGAAACTTTAAACAAGCGCGAAGCCTTGGCGCGGCAGATTTTGCAAGGCGCGATTTTGCCACAGCTGATTTTTTTGCCGATTGCGATTTTATTGGTTTGGTTTGGCTTAACGCGCGGCATTATGCCGATTAGTCGTTTGCAGCAAAGTATTTTAGAGCGCAGCCCGTACGATGTGAGCGATTTGCCCGTGCACGACACACCCGAAGAAATGGAGCCGTTGATTCAGAGCTTCAACCATGTGCTGTACCGTTTGCGGCGGCAAATGGCCTTTCAAAAGCGGTTTTTGACCGACACCGCGCATCAAATCAAAACCCCATTGGCGGGGCTAAAAGCGCAAGCTGAGCTGGCTTTGCAAACCACCGATGCCGAGCAACACCGCAACAGTTTGCTGCAAATTTCTGCCTCGTCCGAGCGCACCGCGCATCTGGTGTCACAATTAATTGCCTTGGCGCGTACCGAATATTTGGCCGACCAGCAACCGCCGTTTGAGCCGTTGGAGTTGGTCGCTTGCGTGCGCGAACAGCTGGTTTTATTGGTCGATAGCGCATTGCAAAAAGGCTTGGATGTCTCGTTTGAGGCGCCAGAGGATGAAATTTGGGTCAACGCACATGCGCTTTTGCTGGGCGAAATGCTCAAAAACCTCATCGACAACGCGATGTATTACACCAAAAGCAGCGTGGTCGTGCGTGTGCGGCGCTATTTGGATGCGGCGTTTGTGCTGGTTTTGGATGATGGGGTGGGGATTCCAGAGGCCGAGCGCGACTTGGTGTACGCGCCGTTTTACAGCGTACTTGGGGCGGACAACAATGGCAGCGGCTTGGGCTTGGCGATTGTCAAACAAATTTCAGAGCTGCACAATGCGCAAGTGCGGATTTCTGACAATCCTGAATTGCCCGTTGAGCACGCCCATGTCGGCTGTGTGTTTGAAGTCGAGTTACCGACGATTCCGCGCCCACGCCGCGTTTAGCAGTGGCCAAGCGGTATTTAAGGCCAAACCCGCCAAAATGAGTGTGGCAGCGGTTAATTTCCACGCGGGCAAAGACTCGTTTAGGTATATCGCTGACGCGCTCATGCCAAACACTGGCACGAGTAGCGACAGCGGTGAAATGGTCGCCGCAGGATAACGCGCGAGCAACCACGCCCAGGCCGCGTAGCCAAACAAGGTATTGGCCGCCGATTGCCAAACAATGCGCAGCCAAGTGCCCCATGTGGCCTGTTGCAAACTGGCCACAATCGCCGCGCTGCCTTCAAAATACCACGACGCACCCGCCAAAATCGGCACCGAAAACACGCTGGCCCAGACCACAAACGCCAAGGTGTTCAATTGCGGGTCAAGTTGGCTGACCCGCCGTGTGATGATGTTGGCGCACGCCCACGACAGCGCGGCAATCAGCATCATGCCCAAGCCCAGCGGCGTGGTTGTGCCGTCGGTGTGCAGCCCAATCACCCACAAACCTGCCATCGCCAGCAGCAAAGCCACGGCCTGAAACCCACGGATTTTTTCGTTCGACACCAGCATCGCCAAGCCAATTGTGAAAAACACTTGATTTTGCACCACCAACGAGGCCAGCCCTGGTGAAATATAAGCCGTCATGGCCAAATACATCACGCCAAACTGGCCAACCCCAATCAAAATGCCGTATGCCACTAAATAACCCAGCGGCACGCGTGGACGCGTCAACCACAGCGCGGCGGGTAAAAACGCCAACGCAAAGCGCAATGTGGCAAACCACAGCGGCGGCATGCTCGCCAAAACGTCTTTGATGACTACAAAGTTTGTGCCCCAAATGAACACAACCGATAGAGCGAGTGCGAAATGGCGCAAGGTGAGACGGGGCATCGTCATGGTGCGGGGTTTCGGTGAATGCGCCACGCGCACAAGAAAGACAGCGCCGCAAAGCCCGCCATCACGCTGGTCATGGCCCAAGCAGGGCTGTGTGAAAACACCGCAACCAGCGAGGTAGACAACGCGGCAATCAAAAATTGCACCGCCGCTGACAACGCGCTCACACTGCCTGCGCGTTGCGAGGGGTGGCGGCGCAACAGCTCAGCCATGCCATTGGCACACAGTGCATTGACATGCGAGACGTACACAATGACCAACGGTACAATCCATGCCCATTGCGCCCATTCAACCGCCACGCACAAACCCAGCCCTGCGAGCAACAACGTGCCTGCTTGATAGCGCATCAGCGTGCTGGTTTGAAAATGCTTGAGTAAGCGCAAGTTCAAGGTGGTCACCAGCGACATGGCGACGATGTTTGAGCCAAACAACAGCGCGAACTGCCACTCGGCAAAGCCCAAAACTTGTGTGTAAACAAATGGCGAGCCGCTGATGAAGGCAAATAAGCCCGACATCGCCCCCGCCATGCACAGCATTAAGCGCAGGTTTTTGGTGTCGCACAACAATTCAACATACTGGCGCAGCACACCACCCAAATGCAAACCGTGGCTTTTATCGGGCGTGTGGGTTTCGGGCACTTCGCGATAGACAAAATAACCTGCCGACAAGGCAATCAGCGCAAGCATGGTGAAAATCGAGCGCCAGCCTGCAAAATACAGGCAAACGGTGCCAATTGATGGCGCGAGCAGCGGCGCGACTAGGGAAATGAGGCTCATCTTGGACATCATGCGCGGCAGCTGCTCAGGTGGAAATATGTCACGTGCCGCCGCTCGCGCCATGACCACCGATGCCCCGCAACCCAAAGCCTGCATAAAACGCAGTCCCATCAGCATCGGCGCGTTGACCGCCAACATGCACAACAAACTGGCGGTGGCAAATAAAGCCATGCCGCTCAACAACAATTTGCGCCGCCCAAAATAATCCGACAGTGGCCCGTAAATCAACATGCCTGAACAAAAGCCTGCGAAAAACAAGCTCAAGGTCAATTGCATTTGCCCCGTGCTGGCCTGTAAATCTTGTGCCATAACGGGCAGGGCGGGCAAATACATGTCAATCGCCAACGCACCAAATGCGGCAACCGCAGAAAGGATGAGGATGATGCGGCGTGAATGGAGGGTTGGAGTGGTCACTGATGGCCTTGGTTGGTTTGTAAAATTTACTGCGCTTTGTATTCGATGCGACGGTTTTTCAGGCGGCCTGTTTCTGTGCTGTTGTCGGCAACGGGTGACGCGTCGCCATAACCTTTGGCCGTGACGTTGGTGGCAGGCACGCCTTGCTTGACCAAAAACTCACGCACGGCTTGTGCACGTTTGTCTGATAACGCCAAGTTGCTTTGCGCCGTGCCTTTATTGTCTGCGTGGCCGCTGATTTCAAAGGAAAAGTCTTTTTGGGCTTTGAGTCGTTGCGCCGCTTGGCTCAAAACCGCTTGGTTCGCCAAGGGAATGCTGGCCGAGCCACTGGCAAAGTTGATGATTTGCAAATTCAAGGCATGCAAAATCTCTGCACCAGAGGCCGTGGCGGGCAAGGCGTTTAACGCATCGTGTGCGCTGTGGGTGGCCGCTTGAGCCGTTGCGGCGACATCTAAAGCAATCACTTGGGTTTGTCCCCCCACAAATTCTTGTATTTTGCTTTGCAGCGAGCTGGCTGTGCCTGACAGGGTGATGGTGTCGCCATTGAAGGTGACTTCTGCATTGGGCAGCTTGAAGAATGTGAACAAATCGGTCAGTTTGCCCAGCCACAGAGCGGGCTTGAGCTCGTCTGAAATCGTCAGATTATTTTGATAATGGCCATCGCCAAAGGTTTTTTTGAGTTCGGCATCCATTTGTGCTTTAACCGCTTCAGTGGGTACGCTGCCATTGAGCACAAATAAACCGTTGACATAAGTGCCCGTCAAAGCCATGGGTTTGTTGGCTATTTTAGCGACTTTGTTGACCACCACGGGTTCGGTTTTTGGGGTGGGGGGTGTGCGCCCCCATTGGTCGCAACTGCGGAACAAAAGTGCAACCAAAAATGCGCTCACGCCGACGCCGACCCATTGAGCCCACGAGCGATTGTTGATTTTTTGAGAGGTCATGGTAATCCTTTACGTGGTGAATAAATAGTGCGATTATACTGGAACGCCTTGTTCGTCAAGTTCAATTCTAACTTATATATAAGACACAAGAATAGCGAAATGGGCTAAAATATTTCCCTGTCAATTGTCAACTTTATAGGATGCCACCATGCTCACTGCCTACCGTCAACATGTTTCTGAACGCGCCGCGCTTGGAATCCCACCTTTACCATTGTCGGCGGAGCAAACCGCGCAACTGGTTGAATTACTCAAAAATCCGCCTGCAGGTGAAGGTGAGTTTTTGCTCAACCTCATCACCCATCGCGTGCCTGCTGGGGTGGACAACGCGGCCAAGGTTAAAGCCAGCTACTTGGCCGCCGTGGCGCATGGTACGCAGGTGTGCAGCCTCATCAGCCGCGAGGCGGCCACGCAGCTGCTCGGCACAATGCTTGGTGGTTACAACATCGGCCCGCTGGTTGAGCTGTTGGACGATGCCGCTGTTGCCCCGATTGCCGCCGATGCGCTGAAAAAAACCTTGCTGATGTTTGACCAATTTCACGATGTGCAAGAAAAAGCCAGCGCGGGCAATTCGCATGCCAGCGCGGTGATTGAAAGTTGGGCCAACGCCGAGTGGTTCACCTCGCGCCCTGAAGTGCCCGAATCGATTACCGTGAGCATTTTTAAAGTCACGGGTGAGACCAACACCGACGACTTGTCGCCCGCGCCCGATGCGTGGAGTCGCCCTGACATTCCGTTGCACGCCTTGGCGATGCTCAAAAACAAACGCGACGGCATCACGCCCGAAGAGGACGGCAAGCGCGGCCCCGTTAAGTTTATCGAAGATTTACGCGCCCAAGGCCATTTGGTCGCTTATGTCGGCGACGTGGTCGGCACGGGTTCTTCGCGCAAGTCGGCGACCAATTCAGTGCTGTGGTTCACGGGTGAAGATATTCCATTCGTGCCCAACAAACGTTTTGGCGGCGTGTGTTTGGGTGGCAAAATCGCCCCGATTTTTTACAACACCATGGAAGACGCAGGCGCGTTGCCGATTGAATTGGACGTGTCCAACATGCACATGGGCGACGTGATTGAGTTGCGCCCGTACGAAGGCCGTGCGCTCAAAAACGGCGCGGTGGTTGCTGAGTTTAAGGTCAAATCCGACGTTTTGTTCGACGAAGTTCGCGCAGGCGGGCGGATTCCGCTCATCATCGGGCGTGGCTTAACCGCCAAAGCGCGTGAATTTTTGGGCTTGCCCGCCTCAACATTGTTCCGCTTGCCACAAGCGCCTGCCGACAGCGGCAAAGGCTTTTCGTTGGCACAAAAAATGGTTGGCCGCGCCTGCGGTTTGCCCGAAGGCACGGGCGTTCGCCCTGGTACGTATTGCGAACCGCGCATGACTTCGGTCGGCTCGCAAGACACCACAGGACCGATGACCCGCGACGAACTCAAAGACTTGGCCTGCTTGGGCTTTTCGGCCGATTTGGTCATGCAGTCGTTCTGCCACACCGCCGCTTACCCCAAACCTGTTGACGTGAAAATGCACCACGAATTGCCCAATTTCATCAGCACGCGCGGCGGGATTTCATTGCGCCCTGGTGACGGCGTGATTCACTCGTGGCTTAACCGCTTGCTCTTGCCCGACACCGTCGGCACGGGCGGCGACTCGCATACCCGCTTCCCGATTGGGATTAGTTTCCCCGCAGGCTCAGGCTTGGTCGCTTTTGCCGCCGCCACAGGCGTGATGCCGCTGGACATGCCCGAATCGGTTTTGGTGCGTTTCAAAGGCCAAATGCAAGCGGGTGTGACGCTACGCGACTTGGTTAACGCCATTCCGCTGTATGCGATTAAAGCGGGTTTGCTCAACGTCGAAAAACAAGGCAAGAAAAACATTTTCTCTGGCCGTATTTTGGAAATTGAAGGCTTGCCTGACCTTAAAGTCGAGCAAGCATTTGAGTTGTCCGACGCATCGGCCGAGCGTTCAGCCGCAGGTTGTACGGTTCACCTCAACAAAGAGCCGATTATTGAATACATGACGTCCAACGTCACGCTGATGAAATGGATGATTGCCAACGGCTACGAAGATGCGCGTTCGCTCACCCGCCGCATTCGTGCGATGGAAGCGTGGTTGGCCAATCCACAACTGCTCAAAGCCGATGCGGATGCCGAGTACGCAGCGGTGATTGAAATCGACTTGGCCGATATTCACGAGCCGATTGTGGCCTGCCCGAACGACCCTGATGACGTTAAAACCTTGTCCGACGTTGCTGGCGCGACGATTGATGAAGTGTTCATCGGCTCGTGCATGACCAACATTGGCCACTTCCGCGCCGCCAGTAAACTGCTCGAAGGCAAACGCGACATTCCCGTCAAACTGTGGGTCGCGCCACCGACCAAAATGGATGCCAAACAGTTGACCGAAGAAGGCCACTACGGCGTACTCGGCACGGCAGGCGCACGGATGGAAATGCCGGGGTGCTCGCTGTGCATGGGCAATCAAGCGCAGGTCAAAGAAGGCGCGACGGTGTTTTCAACCTCAACCCGCAACTTCCCCAACCGCTTGGGCAAAAATTCCAACGTGTATCTGGGCTCAGCCGAATTGGCCGCCGTGTGCTCCAAAATGGGCAAAATCCCGACCCGCGAAGAATACTTGGCCGACATGGGCGTGCTCAACGCGGCGAGCGACACCATTTATCAGTACATGAATTTTGACCAAATGAAAGACTTCAGCGACGTGGCGCAAGGTGTGCCATCGTAATGTTTAACCCAACCCGTTGCTGTGCAGCGGGTTTTTTGTAAGAACAAGATGAGTCGCTTGTGCCTGTTGAGGCTCATGCTGGCGACATGGCATTATTGAAGCGAGGGTTTTTAGGGTAATGTTTATAGAATCGTTTGACTTGAATTGGCAAGAATCGCTGAAAAGACGGGTGTGTTCGATTGAGGCGGGATGCCGTTGATGTTTTCGGCACAATTATTGCCAATAGATTGGCCTACTCAGTTGGTTTTGCGTAAAGCGGTGTCTGATGACGCTGGGTTTTATTACCGCGTGACTTATGAGGTTCTGTCGGCCTATGTTGTGCAAACGTGGGGAGAATGGGATGAGAAACGCACGTGGCAAAATGCGCAAGAATTTGTGGCTTCAGAGGGTGCGTGGATATGGTTGGTTGACGGTTGGTCGGCGGGCTTGATTGAGGTGCAAACGCGTGAGGCAGAGCTGTATGTGGTGGATGTGTATGTTTTGCCCGAATATCAAGGTCAAGGCTTGGCTCGTGCCGTGATGCAGCATGTGATTGACTATGCGCGTCACTCAAATCGCTCTATACGGTTGGGGGTTTTACGGGTCAATGTTCGTGCGCAGCGTTTTTATCAGCGTTTGGGGTTTGTCTGTGAACGTGAAGATGAACAGTATTTTTATATGGTCTTGAATCCTTAAAAAATGCCGCATTCGCGGCATTTTTTGCGTTAAGCCCGCATCAGCGTCGATTTACCAAACAAACTATCAACCAAATCCACCGCCAGCAGCGCGGTTTGGTTTTTAACATCGTAGGCAGGGTTGAGTTCCATGATGTCAAGCGAGGCGAGTAAGCCTGTGTCGGCAATCATTTCCATGCACAGTTGCGCTTCGCGGTACGAAGGGCCGCCCGCGACGGTTGTGCCGACCCCAGGGGCGATGGCGGGGTCGAGGAAGTCCACATCAAAACTCACATGCAAATGGGTGTGTTCGTCCAAGTCTTTGAGCGCTTCGCTCATGGTGTGGCGCATGCCCATTTCGTCAATGTAGCGCATGTCAAATACCTCTAAACCGACCTCGTGAACGAATTTTTTCTCCCCTGCATCCACGCTGCGAATGCCAATCTGGCGGATGTCGGCATAGTTCATGGCGGGGGTTGTGCCGCCGATGCGGGTCAAAACCTCAGGGCCGTAGCCGCACAATACGGCAACGGGCATGCCGTGGATATTGCCCGTTGGGGTGAGCTGGCTGGTGTTGAAGTCGGCGTGCGCATCGAGCCACAAAACGCGCAATTTTTTGCCTTGCTCACGGCAATGTTTGGCCACCGCGCTAATTGATCCGATACCCAAACAATGGTCACCACCCAGCACAATCGGCAAATGCCCCGCGTTGAGTTGAGCGTACATGGCGTGGTGCAAAGTTTCGTTCCATGCCTGAACTTCGGGCAGATGGCGATAGCCGTCGGTCGGTGGTTGCCACGGATTAGCAGGCCCTGCAAGGTTGCCTGTGTCGATGACGCTGTGGCCGTGTTCTAGCAAAACTTCGCGCAAATGCGCCACGCGCAAGGCTTCAGGCCCCATAGATGCGCCCCGTGCGCCCGCGCCAATGTCGGTGGGGACGCCGATTAAACTGATGGTTTTGCCCATAATGACTCCAAAATTGAGTGAATAAATAAGCTATTGTACGGTGCTGCGTAGTGGTTTGTTCAACCTATTTTTTAATATTGTCCATGCTTCGCGTTTAAGTGCAAACTGCTCTTGCATGGCCGCGATGCTGGGCAAGTCCAAACCAGCACCGCCCTGCCACGCGCACGCGACAGCACCGAAACGCAGCAATTTAACGTGTTCGGGCACAGGCAAGGCCAAGTGCAAAGTCGCCTCATCAGCACAATACACCACATCGCTCATGCTCACCCCAATCGCGGCCATGATGGCGTGCAATAAGGCTTCACCTGCGGGATTGAGCGGTTCGCCAACCAGCCAATGCGTCGCGTTGAGCAGAGGTTCAGGCCAGTTTTTGCTGGTATCTTGAGCGACAGGTTCGCGCAATTGCCACTGGCTCACGCCCATGGCGGCGAGCCATGCGGGGTGCTGGTTAGGATGTGTGTTCATGGCTTTTTTGTAAAATAAGCGCGTCTTCGCGCGGGTTGGCATAGTAATTTTTGCGGCGACCGACAGCGGTAAAGCCGCAGCGGGCATACAACGCTTGCGCGGCCAGATTGCTGCTGCGCACCTCTAAAAAGCACGTGGTGTGCGGCTGCTGACGCTGCATCTCGTCCCATGCGCATGCCCACAACCCGCGACCAATGCCGCGTTTTTGTTGCGTTTGTGCCACGCCAATCGTTAATATTTCAAACGCATCAACCACATGCTGCGCAATCAAATAACCAACGATTGCCCCGTCATCTTCCGCCACCCACGCCATGTAATTGGCGTTCAACAAGTCGGCCACCGCCAAAATCTGTTCGCGCGACCACGGGTCACGTTGCACCGTCGCTTCGAGTTCGGCCACGGCGGGTAAATCAGCGGGCTGCAAGCGGCGATACGTCACAGCGCGGCCTTGCTGGCGGCGCGCTCGGCAATGGTTTGCGCGACCTTATCGCGCACATACAGCGGCGCGATGGTGTCGGGCGCAACCGCAGTTTGCCCACGAGCCGCGGTCAATAAATCTCGCGCATGGGGCGCGTCGTGATCCATCGCAAAGACCTGTACCTGCTGTTGCGCAACCC
The DNA here is from genome assembly GCA_051650085.1 of Formosimonas sp. GTDB lineage: Bacteria > Pseudomonadota > Gammaproteobacteria > Burkholderiales > Burkholderiaceae > Hydromonas. Next base: position 87,466 of record JBOFII010000017.1, on the reverse strand, counting down.
AATCGCGCAATTCGACAAATGCGGCTACCGCATTGCCCACAAGGCCAAAGTTGCTGTGCGCCAACCACGGTTGCTGCGCGGCCATAAAGTCGCCTATGCTGGATAAACTCGGCTCGCGCAGCACCTCATGCCCCGCCGCGCTGATGCGATACGTGGCGTGATACACCTCACTCATTCGCGCATCCATCGCCACGCTGACCGTGCATTCTGCGCCGTTGTATGCCGCGTACGCCATGGCCAGCAACGATGAAACCGCAACCACGGGTTTGTCCGTAGCAAATGCTAAGCCCTGCACCACCGCCACCGCCAAGCGCACGCCTGTAAAGCCGCCCGGCCCAATGCCGACCACAAACGCATCCACATCGTGCACGTCAATCTGCGCCGCATCCAAAATTTGGCGCACCAGCGGCAAGACCACAGCAGACTGCTGTTGCTCGGCGCGTTGGTGCAATTCGCTCACCGCGCCATTGTGACTCAGTGCAATCGAGCAAAATTGATTCGAAGTATCTATCGCCAATAAAGTGCTCATGCCGCGCTCCGATACAATAAAACCACCACGTCGCAAGCGATGCCTTCACCACGCCCCAAATGACCGAGTTTTTCAGCTGTTTTGGCTTTGACATTGACCTGCGCGAGTTCAACCGCCAAGTCTGCGGCCAAGTGACTGCGCATGAGCGGAATGTGCGCCGCCATTTTGGGCGCTTGCGCAATGATGGTGGCGTCCAAATTGCCCAACTCATAGCCCGCCTCACGCACCAATTGATACGCATGACGCAGCAAAACACGGCTGTCCGCGCCTTTGAACTGCGCATCGGTGTCGGGAAAATGCTGGCCAATATCGCCCAAAGCCAACGCGCCCAACAACGCATCGGTCACTGCGTGCAACAAAGCATCGGCATCCGAATGACCGAGCAAACCCTTGTCAAACGGAATGGTCACGCCGCCCAAAATCAATGGCCGCCCTGTTACCAGTGCGTGGACATCAAAGCCTTGGCCGATGCGAAAAGGTAAATGTGTCATAAATGCTTAAATAGAGTGTGTGGCTTCAACAACGATGTGCCACATGTTTTGATTGAGAGAACTGAACTTCTCTAACACTTGGATTGTCGAGCCGAATTGTAAAACATTTCAACGCATCCAAGGTTAATATTGAGTTGGGGCGCTACGGGCAGTATTTGATTGGCATAGTCTGCTGCTTGACTTCGCATCAGCGAGCGCTTTGTTCTGCGTTATAATCACAGGCTCGCATTTTCGCGAGCCTGTTTTTAATTTTACATTGGGTTCTCATGGCTTTATTCACCATCACCGACGCGCAACTGGCTTATGGGCATGTTGCATTATTAGATCACACGGATTTTTCGCTGGAGGCGGGCGAGCGCGTGGGGTTGATTGGGCGCAATGGGACGGGCAAGTCGTCGTTGCTCAAAATCATTGCGGGCATGCAGTCGGCGGACGATGGCGTGATTGCGCGGCAAAATGGCTTGCGCTGCGCGTATGTGGAGCAAGAGCCGCATTTCAATGACGAAGACTCGGTGTTGCACGCGGTCGCGCAGGGCGCGGGCGAGGCAGCGGCGTGGTTGGAGGAGTACGACGCGCTGACTGAGTCGTTGGCCGATGCCGACGAAGAAACCATGACCGCGATTTTAGAAAAAATGCAGCACGTGCAGCACGAGCTCGAAGCGCACGATGGCTGGACTTTGCAATCGCGCGTTGAAGCGACGCTGTCGCAACTCGAACTCGACCCGCACGCGCTGTGCGGCACGTTGTCGGGCGGGGTGCAAAAGCGCGTCGCACTGGCGCGGGCGTTGGTACAAAACCCTGATGTGTTGCTGCTCGATGAGCCGACCAACCATTTGGACTTGCGCTCCATCGGTTGGCTGGAAGAGTTGCTCAAAAACTTTGGCGGCGCGGTGCTGTTCATCACCCACGACCGCGCGTTTCTTGACAATGTCGCGACGCGGATTGTCGAACTCGACCGTGGTCAGTTGCGCTCGTATTTGGGTAACTTTAGCGCGTATCAAACCACCAAGGCGCAACAATTGGCCGATGAAGCGATTGAAAACGCCAAGTTCGATAAAGTTTTGGCGCAAGAAGAAGTTTGGATTCGCAAAGGCGTTGAGGCGCGGCGCACCAAAAGCACCGCACGCATCAACGCCTTGGTTGAAATGCGCGCCCAGCGCAACGCGCGGCGCGACCAAGTGGGTAATGTCAAAATGGACGTGTCGCAAGCCGACCGCTCAGGCAAGGTGATTGCCGAAATGGTTGACGTGAGCAAGTCATTCGGCACGCGCCCGATTGTACGCGATTTCACCGCCAACATCATGCGTGGCGACAAAATTGGCCTGCTCGCGGGCAACGGCATGGGCAAAACCACGTTGCTCAAATTGATTTTGGGTGAACTTGAAGCCGATTTTGGCACGATTAAAAACGGCACCAATTTACAAGTGGCGTATTTTGACCAAATGCGCGCAGGGCTAGACCTTGAAGCGACGCTGGCCGACACGATTAGCCCGGGCTCTGAATGGGTCGAAATCAACGGTTCGCGCAAACACGTGATTGGCTATTTGTCAGACTTTTTATTCGCGCCGCAACGCGCCCATTCACCTGTGAAATCATTGTCAGGTGGCGAGCGCAACCGCTTGTTTTTGGCGCGCTTGTTCGCCAAACCCGCCAACGTGTTGGTGTTGGACGAGCCGACCAATGACTTGGATATCGAAACTTTAGAGCTGCTCGAAGAGTTGTTGCAAGACTACAACGGCACGGTGTTTTTGGTCTCGCACGACCGCCAATTTTTGGACAACGTAGTGACCAGCGTGATTGCCGCCGAGCCGCAAGCAGGGCATTGGCGCGAATATGTCGGCGGTTTTTACGACTGGCAACGCCAAAGTGGCCTGAAAACCCCTGTCGGGCAAAGCGAGCAAACCCAAAGCGCACCTGCACCCGCCGCGCCAGCCAAACCTGTTGAGACCGAAAAACCAGCCAACAAAGCCAAACGCAGCTACAAAGAGCAGCGCGAATTAGACGAATTGCCCGCGCTCATCAATCGACTCGAAGATGAGCAAAAAGCCATAGAGGCTGAGCTGGCCGACGGCAGCGTGTTTGCCAAGCAGCCTGCGCACGGCATTGCGCTCACTACTCGCTTGGGCGAAATTGAAACCGAAATCCTCGCTGCAATGGCGCGCTGGGAAGAGTTGGAAGCTAAGGTTTGAATCTGTTTGTAATTGTACGGAGTTGTGGTAGACTTACCGAAATTCCGTCACAAGATAGACGAATTGTTTAACAAAAATGGAGAAACAAATGACTCAACGTAAACTTGCTTTGCTCAGCAGCAGTATTTTTGCAGCCATGATGATGGCGGCCTGCACCCCTAAAAAAGAAGCCCCTAAAGCCGATGCGGCTGCACCAGCGACTGCGGCTGCACCCACTGCCGCGGTAGAAGCACCGATGGAAATCAAATTCGGTACAGATGCAACTTATGCACCGTTTGAGTCAACTTCACCATCGGGTGAAATCGTTGGGTTTGACATTGACTTGGCCAAAGCCATGTGCGAAGAAATGAAGGCCAAATGTACGTTTGCCAATCAAGCGTGGGACGGCATTATTCCGAACTTGAATACCAAAAAATATGACGTGATTGCCTCATCATTGGATATTACGCCAGAGCGAAAACTGGAAGTGCGTTTTACACAAAAAGTTTGGAGCGCGCCCAGCCGTTTCGTTGCTAAAACAGGCTCAACGTTGGTGACAACACCAGATGGCTTGAAAGGTAAGTCTATTGGTGTACAACAAGGCACGAGTCAAGAAAAATATGTTAAAAAATATTTTCCTGACGCTAAAGTTAAAGCCTACAAAACCATTGAAGATTCTTACAATGACTTGACTGCGAAGCGAATTGATGTGGTGTTTGCCGATGGTGTGGTGTTGACGGAAGGCTTCCTCAAAAAGCCAGCAGGTAAAGACTATGCACAATTGGGAGATGACATTCCAGCCGCTGCCGACCCAGCGATTTTAGGTGAAGGCACGGGTTTTGCAGTGCGCAAAGACGATGTGGCACTGGCCGACAAACTCAACAAAGCCTTTGATGCGATTCGCGCCAATGGCAAATACAAAACCATTGCTGACAAATACTTTAATTTCGATATTTACGGCAAATAATTAAGCGTGACACAAGTGCCCAATTTTGGGCACTTGTGGTATGTGGGGCGGATGATGGAAAATTTTAACTTGGTGCTCGAGTACATGCCGCGAATTTTATCGGGCGCGTGGCTCACTTTGACTGTGGCGGTGCTGTCGTTTGTTGCCGCGTTTGCACTGGGCTTGTTGGGTGCGAGCATGCGTTTGTCGCGCAACAAGCTGGTCGCCAGCGCAGCAACGGTTTATTCAACTGTGGTGCGTGGCGTACCTGACTTGGTGTGGATGTTTTTGGTGTTTTATGGTTTGCAAGAAATCGTGCACAACTTCACCGAAAAGTACAATTACGAAGACGTGCAAATCAGCCCATTTGTCGCGGGCGTGGTCACCTTGTCGTTCATTTTTGGCGCGTATTTCACCGAGACTTTTCGCGGCGCATTGCTGGCGATTCCTGCGGGGCAAATGGAGGCAGGGCATGCGTACGGCTTGAGCAGCTGGCAAGTCATGAAGCGCATCACCTTTCCATTGCTCATGCGCTTTGCGCTACCAGGGGTGAAAAACAACTGGTTGGTGTTGACCAAAGCCACGGCGTTGGTGTCGATTATTGGTCTTGAAGACATGACCCGCATCGCCCAGCAAGGCGGTAGCGCGTCGCAGCAATCGTTTTTGTTCAACTTGGTGTCGGCGCTGTTGTTTTTGTTGTTGACCACCGTATCGTTGTCTTTGTTTCGCAAATTAGACCGCCAATATGCGCGCGGTGTGCGGGAGGTGCGTTATGAATCCTGAAGTATTGGACGCGCGACCCAGCGCGTTGTCGATTTTTGTTCGTGCCTTGTTGGAGTGCGTGCAAGGTTTGCCATTGACGCTGGTTTTGACCTTTAGTGCAGTGTTGGCGGGTTTGGTTTTGGCTGTGCCGTTGGCTGTGGTGCATTCCAAACGCAGCAATACGCCTGCGCGACTGGTGCGCGGCTTTACGTATTTTTTCACGGGCACACCGCTTTTGGTGCAAATTTACCTGATTTATCAAGGGTTTGGTGAATTCAAATGGTTGCAAGACTTGATTGAAAACTACCCGTTTTTTGAGTTTCTCAAAGAGGCCTTCCCATGGGTTTGGCTGGTTTTGACGCTCAACACCACGGCGTATTTGATTGAGATTTTTTCAGGTGCAATCAAAAACACCGACAACGGTGAAGTCGAGGCGGGTCGCGCCTACGGCATGAGCGCGGGGCAAGTCATGCGCCACATCATTTTGCCGTCCAGCCTGCGCCGCGCTTTGCCCGCCTACAGCAACGAAGTGATTATGATGCTGCAAGCGACCAGCTTGGCCTCGTCGTTCACTCTGTTTGAAATGATGGGTCGCGCTACGGGCTTGTATGCGGCGACTTATCGCCCATTCCCTGTGTTTATTGCGGTCGGTTTGATTTATTTGCTGCTCACCTTTGTGCTGGTGTACGGGTTTCGCTTGCTTGAAAAACGCTATTTGAACCACCTCAAACCACGGAGTCATTGATGCGCCGCGAAGAAATTGTGCTGCGTGGCTCACCGCTGGGCTCGCAACGCAGCATCACCGCTTTGTTTTTTGGTCCTGAGTCGGCCTCGCGCAAGATTTACATTCAGGCCAGTTTGCATGCCGATGAGTTACCTGGCGCGTTGACCGCCTACCATTTGCGCCATTTATTGCGCGAATTGGAGCAAGCGGGGCAGTTGCGGGCGCAGATTGTGCTCGTGCCACTGGCCAATCCGATTGGCTTGGCGCAAAGTGTGCAGTTTATGGCGCATGGGCGGTTTGACTTGTGGTCAGGGCAAAATTTTAACCGCATGGCTGGGTTGGATTTATATCCGTTAGTGGCGGCCAAGCTTAAAGCCCAGAGTGCGGTTTTGATGGCTGACGCATCGGCCAATCAAGCCCTGATTCGCCGCGTGCTGGGCGAGGTTTTGGCTGAATATTCGCCCGCCAGTGCGTTGGAATCGTTGCACGTGACTTTGCTGCAACTGGCGCACGATGCGGACGTGGTGCTTGATTTGCATTGCGACGTGGCGGCGGTGCTGCACGTTTATACTTTGCCTGAACTGTGGCCGACTTTTGAGCCGCTGGCGCGATTGTTGGGCAGTGGCTGCCAGTTGTTGGCCCGCGATTCGGGCGTTGCGCCGTTTGATGAGACTTTATCGACGCTGTGGCCAAAGTTGCAAGCCGATTATCCCGCCGCACAAGTGCCGAACGGTTGCGCGAGTGTTACGGTTGAATTGCGCGGGCAGGCCGATTTGAGCCATGAGTTGGCGCAGGCGGATGCACAGGCAATTGTGCAGTTTTTGGCGCATCGGGGCGATGTGGCGGTTACCGCCGAGCCGTTGCCTGAGTTGCTGCGTGCGCCGCATCCGTTGGCGGGGGCGCAATACATCCACGCGCCCAGCGCGGGGGTGGTGGTTTACCATGTACAGGCGGGGCAGTGGGTTGAGGCGGGTGCGGCATTGGCGGATGTGGTTGACCCGCTGGGCGACAGTTTAATCACCGTTTACAGCCCTGTGGCAGGTTTGGTTTACGCCCGCAATGAAATGCGTTTTGCCCAGCAAGGCGACACATTATTGAGCTTGTCGGGTATGCACGATTTAGGACGTGGCGCGCATTTATCGCCTTAATTATTATTTGGAGCAGACATGAATACAAGCACATACACTTTAAAAGTCAGTGACATTCACAAAAGTTACGGCGATAACACTGTTTTGCGCGGCGTGTCGTTGGCCGCGCGTTCGGGTGACGTCATCAGCATCATTGGCTCAAGCGGCTCGGGCAAAAGCACGTTTTTGCGCTGCATCAATTTGCTCGAAAAACCCAATCAAGGCAGCATTGAGCTTAACGGCGAGGTTTTGGGGCTTAAAGCCAAAACTGCGGGTGCAGACATGCAGGCCACCGATGTGAAACAATTGCAACGCTTTCGCAGCCGCTTGTCGATGGTGTTTCAGCATTTTAATCTGTGGCAGCACATGACCGTGCTCGAAAACCTCATCGAAGCACCGATGCGGGTGTTGGGCATGAGCAAAGCCGAGGCGACTGAAAAAGCACGCGGCTACTTGGCGCGGGTCGGCTTGCAAGGCGCGGAAGACAAATACCCATCGGCCATGTCGGGCGGCCAACAACAGCGCGTGGCGATTGCGCGGGCATTGGTGATGGAGCCTGAGGTGATTTTGTTTGATGAGCCGACTTCGGCACTTGACCCTGAGCTGGTCGGTGAAGTGCTTAAAGTCATGCGCAGTTTGGCCGATGAGGGCCGCACGATGGTGATTGTCACGCACGAGATGGGTTTTGCGCGTGAAGTGTCCAACCATTTGATTTTCTTGCACAAAGGGCAAATCGAGGAGCAGGGCAATCCACGCGAAGTGTTGGTTCAGCCCAAGTCAGAGCGTTTGCAGCAATTTTTGTCAGGCAATTTGAAGTAACCCATAACCCCGCGCCGCTTTGCTCAAAGTCTGTGGTGTGGCTTTGAGCGCGGTTTGCGCCGCTTGCGCCAAGTCGCGCATTTCATCCAATTCCCCCGCTTTGTGTTCCAACTCGAGTTCGTGAATCGGCACTGCGCCCGTGCTTGTTTGCACCGCGCCGTCATCCAACGCCCACTCAAAATGCGCCGCATTGTGGCGATAATCGTAAATATCGCGCGTAAAATCCGTGCGAAACACGGGCTGCAACTCGGCCTCAAACGCCCGCAACATCTGTTGCGCCTCTGCTGGAAATAAGTTCAAATCAACGCGCGGCATGTCGCTCGCGCTGGCCTGCCGCGCCACAACGCATTCCCACTCGCCGCGTGCGTGCACGCCGTTGATGACTTGCCCAGCGGTTTTGAGGGTTTGCAGCCATAGATTTTGCTCAACATCAAAGCGCAGGCGCAAGGCGGCGCGCGCGGCTTTGAGCGCGAGGTTGGGCGTGTCTAAATACACGTTGAGCAACTGCGTGCGGCGGGCAAAAGTGCAATGCGGCAATTGCACCAACCACGCGCGGGTGGCTGTAGCCGAGTCGGGCGGCAAGGCCAAGCTGATTTCGAGTTCCATTAAGCGAATAACTCCGTTAAAGCCTGCCCCGCGTGCGGCGCGCGCATGAAGGCTTCGCCGACCAAAAAGCCGTAAACGTGGTTATTTTTCATTAACGCCACATCATTGGGGCTTAAAATGCCTGATTCGGTGACCACGGTTTTGTGCGCGGGGATTTGCGCGAGTAAGTCTAACGTGGTTTGCAAGGTCACTTCAAAGGTGCGCAAATTGCGGTTGTTGATGCCCAAAAGCGGGGTTTGCAACTGCAACGCCTGCTGTAACTCGGCCTCGTTGTGGACTTCGACCAGCACGCTCATGCCCAATTCAAACGCATACGCTTCAAAGCGTTGCATGTCGCTCAAACTCAACGAGGCGGCGATGAGCAAAATCGCATCCGCGCCCCACACCCGCGCTTGCGCGATTTGATACGGGTCGATGATGAAGTCTTTGCGCAACACAGGCAGCGCGCAGGCGGCGCGGGCGGCTTTGAGGTAGTCGCTGTGCCCTTGAAAATACGTCTCGTCGGTCAAAACCGACAAACAAGCCGCGCCTGCGGCCTCGTATTCGCGGGCAATCGCGGCGGGCAAAAATTGCTCACGCAAAATGCCTTTGCTCGGTGAGGCTTTTTTGATTTCGGCAATCACCGCGCAGCGTTGTTGCTCTGTGCGCGAGACAATCGCCTGCGCAAAGTCGCGGCACGGCTGCAAACGCGCCGTTTCAATCGCTTGCGCATGCAGTTGTGCCAATGGCACTTGTGCGCTGGCGGCGGCCACTTCGAGTTGTTTGGTGGCGTTGATGGTGTGGAGAATATCGCTCATGAAACGGCCTTAAAGGTTTGGGTGAAGCGGGCAAATTCATCGACTTTGGCGCGCGCCGCACCGCTGGCGATGACCTCACGCGCCAAGGCAATGCCTGCCTCGATGCTCGGCACGTGCTGCGCGGTGTACAGCGCAATGCCTGAGTTGAGCAGCACAATGTCTCGCGCGGGATGCTCGTGGTTGTTGAGGGCGGCGAGCAACATGGTTTTGGACTCGTCAGGATTGTTGACCTGCAAGTCGCTCAACGCGGCGCGGCGCATGCCAAATTGCTCAGGCGTGAGGGTGTATTCGAGCAATTCGCCGTTTTTGAGTTCGCACACGTGGGTTGGGGCGGCAAGCGAAACCTCATCCATGCCGTCTTCAGAATGCACCACCAAAACGTGTTGCGCCCCCAATTCGCGCATGGCTTGCGCCATGGTGCGGGTGAGTTCGGGCGCGAAAACACCCATCAGCGTGTGCGCCGCGTTGGCGGGATTGGTCAGCGGCCCCAAAATGTTGAAAATTGTGCGCACGCCCAACTCGCGGCGAATTGGCGCGACATGGCGCATGGCGGGGTGGTGGTTGGGGGCGAACATAAAGCCGATGCCCGTGCTTTGGATGCACTGCGCGACTTGTTCGGGCGTTAAAATCAAATTAACGCCCAAAGCCTCCAACGCGTCGGCTGAGCCTGATTTACTCGACACACTGCGGTTGCCGTGCTTGGCCACTTGCGCCCCTGCTGCGGCGACCACAAACAAACAAGTGGTTGAGATGTTGAACGTTGATGCGCCGTCGCCGCCCGTGCCGACGATGTCGATGAAGTGACTGTTGTCAGCCACTTCAACGCGGTTGGAAAACGAGCGCATGACTTGCGCCGCGTTGACGATTTCGCTCAAACTCTCGCCTTTGGCGCGTAGCGCGGTCAAAATCGCCGCCGCTGCGGGTGCGCTTAACTCGCCGTTCATTAAGGCGGTCATGAAGTCGGTCATGGTTGCGCTGCTTAAGTCGTGCTGGCGCAGCAGTTGATTGAGGGTTTGTGCCACATTAAACATGGGTTGCTCCTAAAAAACGGCGCAGCAAAGCATGGCCGTGTTCGCTCAAAATCGACTCTGGATGAAATTGTACGCCCTCTATATTGAAGGTTTTGTGACGCACGCCCATGATTTCATGGTCGTTAGTCCACGCGGTGACTTCGAGTTCGGCAGGCAAACTGGCCTGTTCAATCACCAACGAATGATAGCGCGTGACGTTGAACGGCGAGGGCAGCCCCGCAAACACGCCTGTGCCGTGGTGGTGCAGCGCATCGACTTTGCCGTGCATTGGGCGAGCGGCGCGAACCACGTGCCCGCCAAAGGCTTGCCCAATTGCTTGGTGCCCCAAACACACGCCCAAAATCGGCAACTTGCCTTTGAAATAATCAATTGCAGCCAAGCAAATCCCCGCTTCAGTCGGCGTGCACGGCCCGGGCGACAAACACAGATGCGTTGGCTGCGCTGCTTCAATGTCGGCCAGCGTGATGTCATCGTTGCGCCGCACGGTGACGCGCGCGCCCAATTCGCCGAAATACTGCACCAAGTTGTAGGTGAATGAGTCGTAGTTGTCAATCATAAATACATGAGGTTGCATGATTTTTTCTTTCATAAACTAGCGTGACATGTCGTATACGCGCTCAATTTTGCCCAGCGCACGAATGATTTTCGGTTGATTAAGAGAGCGACGGCGCAATTGTGCGACATCGTGGTCGATGGTGTCGCAGCGCAGTGTCTTGGTTCGACGGTGCGCGTATTGGTCTAAATGCGCGTCACCACTGAACTCACCTGCAAAGTGCAGGCACGTTTCGTAGCGTTGCAATACTGTACGGGCGGGTTGCGTTAAACCACGCAAATCGTCCGCGTTGAGTACGGGCTGCGCAGAAGCGGTTGAGCAGACGGTAAGCAGCGTTAAAATCAGGGCTTTGAGGTTCATAATTGCGTATCCAAGCCTGCACAAGCAAGGTCGGCGGCCGCCAACACCGCGCGCATTTTGGCGCGGGTTTCGTTCCACTCCGCGTCAATGTCCGAGTCGGCGACAATTCCTGCGCCTGCTTGCACATATAAGGTTTGATTTTGAATCACCGCGGTGCGAATCGCAATCGCCAAATCCATGTCGTTGAAAAAACCCATGTGGCCGACCGCGCCGCCGTAAATGCCGCGTTTGGTCGGCTCCAGTTCGTCTAAAATCTCCATCGCACGAACTTTGGGTGCGCCCGATAACGTGCCTGCGGGAAAGGTCGCTTTGAGCACGTCAATCGCGTCCATGCCGTCTAAAATCTGGCCTTGGACGTTGGAGACCATGTGCAGCACATGCGAGTATTTTTCAATCACCATCTGGTCGGTGACCTTGACCGTGCCTGTTTGCGCAATGCGGCCAATGTCGTTGCGGCCTAAGTCAATCAGCATCAGGTGTTCGGCGCATTCTTTTGCGTCGTTCAATAAATCAGCCGACAAACGCTCGTCTTCGGCCAAGTCTGCGCCGCGTGGCCGCGTGCCTGCAATCGGGCGCACGGTGGCCGTGCCGCTCTCGGACAATTTGACCAAAATCTCAGGCGACGCGCCGACGATGTGCATGTCGTCGTAATTCATAAAATACATGTACGGCGACGGATTGAGCGCGCGCAGGGCGCGGTATAAATTAATCGGCTCGGCCACAAACGGGCGTTGCGTGCGCTGCGAGAGCACCACCTGCATGCAGTCGCCCGCCAAAATGTAGTCTTTGCAGCGCACAACCCCCGCCTTAAACGCCGCCTCGCCGAAGTCCGACGTCGCGTCATGATTGGTCACCGCTGGGCTGGCGGGAATCTGCGCGGCTTGGCGCAAATCGCGCAGCATGGCTTGCAAGCGCAGCGTGGCTTGCTCGTAAGCGTTGGCTTGCTGCGGATTGGCGTAAACGGTCAGGTAAACCTTGCCCAGCACGTTGTCGACCACCGCCAATTCTTCGGAAAACAACAGGTGCAAATCGGCAAGGTCGGTGTCGTCAGGCGGTGTGCTGTGCGCCAAACGAGGCTCGATTTCGCGCACGGTGTCGTACGCAAAAAAGCCCACCAAGCCGCCGCTGTACCGCGCGTGGCCACTCAGTTGCGGCACGCGGTAGCGTTGTAAAAATTGACGGGTAAAGGCAAATAAATCCGCGCTCGCGTGCTCGGCCACGCACGCGTCACCCACCCATTCGCGCACCATGCCGTTTTTTTTCTCAATCCGCGTGCGGCACGGCAAACCAATGATGGAGTAGCGGCCAGACTGCTCACCGCCGACGACCGATTCGAGCAAATAACTGTATTTGTGGTTGGCTAATTTCAGATAAATCGACAGCGGCGTGTCAAGGTCGGCAAAGGTTTCGAGCGACAGCGGGACGTGGTTGTAGCCCTCATCGGCCAGCGCGTAAAATTGTTCAATCGTGAGCATGAAAAATCCTTTCAATACAAAAATAAAAGCCGCTTTTAAATGCTAAAAGCGGCGCGCAAAAGTTGAGCAGGTGGCCATCGCCAAGAACCCAAGTTAAGGCGCAACCGCTGCCAACGCGCGGTTTTTGTAGTGAAGGATGTGGTGAGTTTGGACATGACAAGACTATAGCAGATGTCCACTGCTTGCTCAAATAAAAAGGCTATGTTCTAGTTAATTGTTGAAAGTTTTCGTCATGCCGCGCTTGACGCGGCATCTCCTAGAATAAGGAGATTGCGGCTCAAGGCCGCAATGACGAGGTTTATTAAAAACACCCATAACTAACTGGAACATGGCCAATAAAAACCTCGCGGTAAGCGAGGTTTTTTTGGGTTTACAGGGTTTGCTTAAGCCGCTCAATCGCCGCTTTAACTTGGCTGGGCGCAGTGCCACCAATGTGGTCGCGGGCGGCCACTGAGCCTTCGAGCGTTAGGCAGTGCGACACGTCGGACTCAATCAAGGCTTGTTGTTCTGCGCTCAAATCAGTGGCGGCGCGCAGTTGCTCGAGGGTTAGGTCGGCAAGGTCGCATTGTTTTTGCGAGCAGACCTTAACTGCGTGGGCAACGGCTTCGTGCGCGTCGCGAAACGGCAGGCCTTTTTTGACCAAATAATCGGCCAAGTCGGTGGCAGTGGAGAAACCTTGCAAGGCCGCAGCCCGCATGTTATCAGCCTTGACGGTGATGCCTTGCACCATTTCGGTGAAAATCACAATCGTTTCGAGCACGGTGTCGGCGGCGTCAAACAACGGTTCTTTGTCTTCTTGGTTGTCTTTGTTGTAGGCCAAGGGCTGGCCTTTCATTAGGGTCAAAAGGCTCACCAAGTCGCCGTACACGCGGCCTGTTTTACCGCGCGCCAACTCAGGTACGTCGGGGTTTTTTTTCTGCGGCATGATGGACGAGCCTGTGCAAAAGCGGTCGGCCAAGTCGATGAAGCCGACGCGTGGGCTCATCCAAATAATCAGCTCTTCAGACAAGCGCGAGACGTGCATCATGATGAGCGAGGCGGCAGCGCAAAACTCAATCGCAAAGTCGCGGTCGGACACCGCGTCGAGTGAGTTTTCGCACACGCCCTCAAAGCCCAGTTCACGGGCGACAAATTCGCGGTCAATCGGGTAAGTCGTGCCCGCTAAAGCGGCCGCGCCGAGTGGCAAGCGGTTGGTGCGGCGGCGGCAGTCGGCCAAACGCTCAAGGTCGCGGCCAAACATGTTGACGTAGGCGAGTAAATGATGGCCAAAAGTCACAAGTTGCGCCACTTGCATGTGGGTGAAGCCTGGCAAAATCGTGGCGTATTCGCGCTCGGCTACGCTCAATAAGCCCGCACGCAACTGATTGAGTGCAAGGCTGATGTCGTCGATTTGCCCGCGCAGCCACAGGCGAATGTCGGTCGCCACTTGGTCGTTGCGCGAGCGGCCTGTGTGCAGTCGCTTACCTGCCGCGCCGACCAATGCGGTCAAACGCGCTTCGATGTTGAGGTGAACGTCTTCTAAATCGAGTTGCCAGTCAAATTGTCCCGCTTCGATTTCGCCTTTAATTTGCGCCATGCCGCGCTCAATGTCGGCGAGATCTTGTGCGCTGATGATGTTTTGCTTGGCGAGCATTTTGGCGTGCGCCAATGAGCCTGCGATATCGACCAGTCCTAGGCGTTGGTCAAAGTTGACCGAGGCAGTGTAGCGTTTGACCAGCTCGCTCATGGGTTCTGAAAAAAGCGCTGACCAGCCAGCGGATTTGTTGTGTAAAGAAGATTGGTTGCTCATGGGGGCCTTTTAGATGGAATGGTGCATTTTAAAGCAAGGGGCGGTCTAAATCAATTCACAGGCTTTGGCGTTGATAATTAAAGGTAAACGTATTTCTACGAAAAAAATTTTAATTATTTGCAGTAAAATGCTTGACGCGCTTTGTGAAACCGTGGTCTAATTCGCCTCGTTGTGAATGACCAAGCGTTCTTACCCAGTCGTTGACAGGTAAGAGTAATTTAGAAGACTGTGGAGAGAGTAAATGAATAAGTCAGAGTTAGTCGATTTTATCGCAGGTGAGGCAGAAATTACTAAAGCAGCTGCAGCCCGCGCTTTGGAAGCAGTAACGACAGCAGTTAAAAAGTCTTTGAAAAAAGGCGAAGATGTCACGTTGGTGGGCTTTGGTACTTTTTCAGTAGGTAAGCGTGCGGCGCGTGTTGGTCGCAATCCACAAACGGGCGCGGAGATTAAAATTAAGGCAGCTAAAGTGCCTAAATTCAAGCCTGGTAAAGGTTTGAAAGATGCAGTAAACTGATTTAAGATTGGGTGATTAGCTCAGTTGGTAGAGCGGCGCCCTTACAAGGCGTAGGTCGGGAGTTCGAGCCTCTCATCACCCACCATCAATCTTAAATTTTAATTTGGAGCGGTAGTTCAGTTGGTTAGAATACCGGCCTGTCACGCCGGGGGTCGCGGGTTCGAGTCCCGTCCGCTCCGCCAAATTAAAAACGCGAACTTCGGTTCGCTTTTTTATTCAAGCACCATGTGAAGATTGGGTGATTAGCTCAGTTGGTAGAGCGGCGCCCTTACAAGGCGTAGGTCGGGAGTTCGAGCCTCTCATCACCCACCACCAATCTTTAATTGAATTCGGAGCGGTAGTTCAGTTGGTTAGAATACCGGCCTGTCACGCCGGGGGTCGCGGGTTCGAGTCCCGTCCGCTCCGCCAATTGCCAAAAAGGCGAACATTAGGTTCGCCTTTTTTGTCGCCCTCCACTATAATGTCCCCTTTGTACTCTTTATTTTTGTGTAAGGTAAAACGTTTATGTTTCAATTCATACAAAAACACCCTAAAGCTGTTCAGCTGGTCATGGCTTTGATGACTTTGCCGTTTGCGTTTGCAGGTGTGTCAGGCATTGTCCAAGACGATGGCGGGGCGGACTTGGTGGCGCAGGTTGGCTCGCAAAAAATCACTCAGCGTACATTTGAAGCGGAGTTTCAAAACTATAAGTCGCAAGCGCGCATGACGCAAGGTGAGGCGTTTGATGAGGCGCAGTTTGAATCGGTGGCCAATCGTCAAGCGTACTTGAGCCAAATGGTGGATGGTTTTGTGTTGGCTGAAGCTGCTCAAAAAGAGCATTTGTCGGTTTCAGATGGTATTTTGGCACAGGCTTTGCTGCAAAACATGCAAATCCCCAAAGATGCCAAAGGCAATATTGATTTGAAACAATACGAAGCCATGTTGGCGCAACGCGGGCAAACACCATCTCAATTTGAAGCAGGTTTGCGTGCACAATTGTCCAGCGGGGCGGTCAGCCAAGCCGCTACGTTTGCGCATCAGGCTTTGCCTGCACAAAACGATTATTTTCAAAAACTGTTTTCTAAAGTGCAAATGGTGGAGCAAAAAAATTTAGACGCCACCGAGCTGCTCAAAACCGCCACGGTGAGCGAAGATGAAGCCAAGGCTTATTATCAAGCGAATTTGAAAGAGTTTGATCGCCCAGCAACATTTGATGTGGAATATGCGCTGATTCCTGTGTTGCCCGCGAACTATGCGCCCACGGACGACGACATTAAAGCGGCTTTTGGTGCCAATGCAACTGCAGAGGATTTGCAGTCGGTACGTCAAGACCCTGTTAAACTCAAGCAGGCCTTGGTTAAGGTGGCGGCTTCTAAAATGGAGTCGGTTGCCAAAAGCATTATCGATACCAGCGCCGCTGCGCCGAAAGATTTGCAAGCGATTGCCAGCAAGTTTGGTGGTCAAGTGGCACAGGTGAGCGCAGTGACCCGCAAAGGCAGCCGTGCTTTGCCTGCGCCTTTGCAGTCGCCTGAGGTGCGTGAGGCACTGACCAGCAGTGAAATGGCGGCCAGCAATGCGGTTTCGGTTCCCGTGGCGTTTGACAACAGTTTGGTGGTCGGACGTGTGGTCAAGTCGACTGCCAACGGTCAGCAGGCCTTTGAGGTGGTTCGCGCTGAGATTGAAGGCAAGCTCAAGCAAAAAGCGGTTACAGCGCAGTTGCGTGCACAGGCCGATAAGCAAGTGGCCAGCATGAGCCCTGCAGCGTCGATTGGCCCTGCTGCGCCAATGGGTTTGTTGTTGAAACATTCGTTGATCTCATCGGCTTTGGCACAAGTTTTGGCGGTGAAAAACTACCCACAATTATTGGTCGCTGAAAGTCAGCAGGGGGTGAGTATTTTGCGTGTGGTCGCGGCGGGTACTGCGCCTGCTGGCGGCGAAGAGGTGTTGAAGCAACAGGTGGGGCAGTGGCAAGGTTTGGGTTTTGAGTTGCAACGGCGTGCCTTTTTGCAAACCTTGCGCGAGCGTTATGGTGTGAAATTGTATCTTGACCACGTCGGTGGGCGAGATGCCAAACCCAGCAAAAAAGTGTGAATTTTTTAAGCGCGTTGAATGGTTCAACGTGCTTTTGTTCTATTGAATATCGGAGTTATCGTGTTATCAGCAGTCAATATCACTCAGCAGTTTGGCGCAAAGCCATTGTTTGAAAATATCAATGTTAAGTTTGGCGAGGGCAACCGCTATGGCTTAATTGGTGCCAATGGGTGTGGCAAATCCACATTGATGAAAATTTTGGGGGGCGACTTAGAGCCCAGCGCAGGCCAAGTGGTGATTGAGCCGAATGTGCGCTTGGGTAAGCTGCGTCAAGACCAGTTTGCCTACGAAGACATGCGCGTGTTGGACGTGGTGATGATGGGGCACACCGAAATGTGGGCGGCCATGACTGAGCGCGACGCGATTTACGCCAACATGGAAGCGACCGAAGACGATTACATGAAAGCGGCCGAGCTTGAGGGTGTGTTTGCCCAGTACGATGGCTACACGGCTGAATCTCGCGCGGGCGAGCTGCTCTCTGGCGTGGGGATCGAGACTGAACTTCACCAAGGTTTGATGAGCGCAGTCGCGCCAGGTTTGAAGGTGCGGGTGTTGTTGGCGCAGGCTTTATTTTCTAATCCTGACGTGCTGCTGCTCGATGAGCCGACCAATAACTTGGACATTGACACCATTCGCTGGCTCGAAAAAGCTTTGGATGAGCGCGACAGCACCATGATTATCATCAGCCACGACCGTCATTTTTTGAATGGCGTGTGCACGCACATGGCTGACATGGATTATGGCACGTTGACCGTTTATGCGGGCAATTACGACGATTACATGCTCGCTTCCGCCGAAGCGCGGGCGCGACAAATGGCGTCAAACACCAAGGCCAAAGAGCGCATCAATGAACTACAAGAGTTTGTGCAACGCTTCGCGGCCAACAAAGCCAAGGCGCGCCAAGCCACTTCACGGCAAAAAATGATTCAAAAAATCAAAGCCGACACGGTGGAAATGAAACCGTCATCGCGGCAAAACCCGTTCATTCGTTTTGAGCAAAACAAAGTGCTGCATCGCTTGGCTTTGGAGGTGGAAACAATTGATAAAACCTTTGATGCGCCGATTGTCAGCAAACTGTCGTTCATGGTTGATGCGGGCGAAAAAATCGCCATCATTGGTGGCAATGGCGTGGGTAAAACAACGCTTTTGCGTATTTTACAAGGTGATTTAGAGGCTGATTCAGGGCGTGTGAAGTGGTCTGAAAATGCCGATATTGGTTATATGGCGCAAGATGTGGCCGAGCATTTTGACTCGGACGAAATCGTGATGGATTGGATGGGCGGCTACCGCCAAGCAGGCGACGACGATCAGGTGATTCGCGGCGTATTGGGTAAGTTGCTGTTCTCTGGTGAAGATGTCACCAAACCTGTGCGCGTGTTGTCGGGTGGTGAAAAGCACCGCATGAGTTTTGGTCGTTTGTTGCTGGGGCGGCACAATGTGTTGATGCTTGATGAGCCAACTAACCACTTGGATATGGAGTCGATTGAATCATTGCAATTGGCTTTAGAAAAATACGCGGGCACGGTGTTCATCGTGTCACACGACCGTCAATTCATCGACAACGTGGCCACGCGCATCATTGAAGTGAAGGGTAACGGCGTGATTGTCGACTTCAAAGGCGATTATGAGTCTTACTTGGACAGCCAAGGGTTGAACGGCTGATGTCTATTTTGCAACTGATTGCACCATCGGGCTACCCGCAAGACCAAGACTCGGTGGCGCGGGCGGTGGACTATTTTACTCAGCGCAACTGGCAAGTCAAAGGACAGGGTGCGGCATTGCGCCAGTTTCAGCGGTTTGCAGGCACGGATGAAGAGCGTTTGCGCGAGTTCAATGGCTTGGCGCGTTTCAAAGACAACCCAAGTAAACCCGATTTGGTCATGGCCTTGCGCGGCGGTTACGGTGTGTCGCGCTTCATCGACAATCTTGATTTTGCCGCCTTGGCGCAGGCTGATTTACGCTTCATGGGCCACAGTGATTTCACGCTGTTCTCCTTGGCCTATTTGGCCTTGACGGGCAAGTCGTCTTACATCGGGCCGATGGCCTGTTTTGATTTTGGCGCAGAACATTTGTCTGATTTCACGCAAACGCATTTTTGGCGGCTGTTGCAGGAGCGCGAAGACCTGATTGAGGTTACAACCGCGCAACCGCACCAATTCGACAGCGAAGCGGTGCTGTGGGGCGGTAATTTGACCATGGTCAATCAAGCCGTGGGTACGCCGTATTTACCATCGATTCAGGGCGGGATTTTGTTTGTTGAAGACATCAATGAGCACCCCTATCGGATTGAGCGCAATTTGTACCAGCTGCGTGATGCGGGGATTTTAGAAGCACAATCGGCGGTGATTTTGGGGCAGTTCAACGGCTATAAACTGTACGACAATGACCACGGCTATGATTTTGAGCAAATGGTGGCGCATTTGCGCAGCCGTTGTGCGGTGCCGATTTTGACCGATTTGCCGTTTGGGCATGTGCGCGACAAAGTCACTTTGCCGATTGGGCAAACGGCACAATTGTCCGTTAAAGGCGCAGCGGGTTACACTTTAGCGGTGCGGGCGATTGATTAACGCAAATAATACGTGGTGCGCAGGCTTTTGATGCGGCTGATGTAGTTTTGTGTTTCGTCAGGCATTTTGGTTAAGCGTGCCTTGTCGTAGGTGCTTTTGTTGTCTTTGCCGCGCGGTTTGAGGTATTGATCCACATTGCCCAAACCCCAGTTGTAGGCGGCCAGTGTCAATTCAAGATTGCGGTTGTACCGCTCGTACAGCTGGTCTAAATATTTCGCGGCGGCTTGCGCGGATGCGGCGGGGTCGCTGCGATCGTTCAAGCCCATGTCGCGGGCGGTCGGCGCCATGAATTGAAACAAGCCTTTGGCACCTGCATGGCTGACGGCTTCTGGGTTGCCAGCCGATTCTTGGTGCATCACGGCCGATAACAGGCCGATGGGCAGGTTATTTTCTTTTTCCAAAACCTCTAATTTGAGTTTTTTGCGCCATTCATAGACTTTTTCGGCAGTTGCATCGTCGCCTGACTGGTAAATGAAAGGTTTCAAAACGGGCCATAACAAAAAAGCGCACGCCACCAGCACCAATAAGGTGATGCGGCGTTGGTTTTTTTTGTTGGGGGTTTTGAATGAAAATTTGGGCATAATGGGTGTAAAAAAAGCCATCTGACACGATGGCTTTTTTCAGTTTCACAAAATTATTTAATTTTGGTTTCTTTGTAAATCACGTGTTTACGCACGACTGGATCAAATTTTTTGATTTCCATTTTTTCGGGCATATTGCGTTTGTTTTTGTCGGTCGTGTAAAAGTGACCAGTACCAGCGGTTGATTCGAGTTTGATTTTATCGCGCATAATAATGCTCCTTAGATTTCGTGACGGGCACGCAATTCAGCCAAAACTGAATCGATACCGTTTTTGTCGATAGTGCGCAAAGCAGCGTTAGAGACGCGCAAGCGAACATAGCGATTTTCTGATTCAACCCAAAAACGACGGTTTTGCAAGTTAGGCAAAAAACGACGACGGGTTTTGTTGTTTGCGTGAGAAACGTTGTTTCCCGACATCGGGCGCTTACCCGTTACTTGACATACGCGAGCCATGATAGTTCCTTAAAGTTCAAGCCAAAAAGGCTTTTGTTCGGTGTTGTAAGTGTTTGTTTATCAACAAGTTTTGCAGCTTGCGAACACCCGCCTGAAAACAAAAACCCATAAAATTCTTAACAGAGTCTGCAATTATAATGGCAAGTGCGGCAAAAGGCAAGACATTATTCTGTGTGAATGCATTTGTGCTCTGCCATGCTGTAGGCGGCGTGACCGTCGCAGATGATGAAATGGTCAAGCAAATGAATGTTGAGTGGCTTGAGGTGTTGTTGCAAAAGACGCGTGCTGTATAGGTCGCTGGCTGACGGGCTTGGCTCGCCATGCGGGTGGTTGTGCGCCAAAATAATGCCGTGGGCGTTTTGATTGAGTGCGCGTTGGGCGATTAAACGAGTGGGAAGCGCCACTTGGCTGCTGTCGCCCTGCGCCACGGTTTCGATGCCAATCAGGCTTAAATTGGGGTGAAAAAACAACACCATCAGGGTTTCGTGTTGCAGACCTGTAAATTGCAATTGAATGAATGTTTTGAGTGCTTCCACATGATTGAATGACGGGGCTTGGCTGAGCGAGTCTTTGAGGGCGCGACGGCTCATTTCGAGCACCGCTTGCAGTTGCACGTATTTGGCTTGCCCCATGCCCTTGATGGCGGCCAAATCGTCGATATTGGCTTGAAACAGGCGGGACAGCGTGCCGAAATGCGCAATCAATTCGTTGGCCAAATCGACCGCGCTTTTGCCGACCATGCCCACCCGCAGGAAAATCGCCAGCAATTCAGCATCGGATAAATGTGCCGCGCCGCGGGCGAGCAATTTCTCGCGTGGGCGCAGTTCAAGCGGCCAGTCGGTGATGGGCATGATATAATTTTCTCCCGTTGATTTGAATGAGATTAAAACCCAATGTCAGAGATTAAGCAAGTGATTGGCGCACAATCGCACGTGACCCTGCACTACCGTTTGACCGTGCTCGACGATGTGTTGAGCGATTTTTTGAGTACGTTTGAGGGCAACCCCGCCACTGTGGCGATTGGGCAGGCGCAACTTGCGCCGTTTATGGAAGACAAACTGCTCGGTTTGGCTGAAGGGGCGCATGAGGTGTTTGATGTGGCGGCGGCCGATGCGTTTGGTGACTACAATCCTGAATTGAAGCACGAAGTCTCGCGTGAGTTGCTGTTGCAGGGCAACCCGCACGTGGACGGGTTTGCGCAGGGCGATTTTGTGGAATTTGCCATGCCCAATGGTTACAAAATGACAGGGACGTTTGTTGGTTGGAATGTGTTGCGCACAGGCGCGTGGGTGGACTTTAACCATCCATTGGCGGGTAAAAGTGTGCGGCTTGAGTTGAAAATTATAGGGGTGTTGTGATGGATATTGTACTGGCGCAGCCGCGCGGCTTTTGTGCAGGGGTTGACCGCGCGATTGAAATCGTTGAGCGTGCATTGGCGCAGTTTGGTGCGCCGATTTATGTGCGCCATGAAATTGTGCACAACAAATATGTGGTCGATGATTTGCGCACCAAAGGCGCAGTGTTTATTGAGGAATTGCACGAAGCGCCGACGGGCAGCACGGTGATTTTTTCGGCACATGGCGTGTCGCGCGCGGTGCGCGACGAGGCGGCGCAGCGCGGTTTGAATATCTTTGACGCAACCTGCCCGTTGGTGACCAAAGTGCATGTTGAAGTGTTTAAAATGCGCCAACAGAATTTAGAAGTCATCATGATTGGCCATAAAGGCCACCCAGAAGTTGAAGGCACAATGGGGCAAGCCGATGATGGCATTTATTTGGTCGAAACCGAAGCTGATGTGGCGAGCGTGGCCGTGCGCTCGCCTGACGCGGTGGCGTATGTGACGCAAACCACGCTGTCGGTTGATGACACTCGCTCGATTATTGCCGCGCTCAAGGCGCGTTTTCCGCAGATTCATGAGCCGAAAAAAGCCGATATTTGCTACGCCACGCAAAATCGGCAAGACGCGGTAAAAGTACTCGCGCCGCAGGTGGATGTTGTGGTGGTTGTGGGCAGCCCGAACAGCTCCAACTCCAACCGTTTGCGTGAATTGGCTGAAAAAATCGGCGTGGCGGCGTATATGGTCGACCACGCGGATGATGTGCGCTCCGAATGGTTTGCTGGCGTGCGCAAAGTCGGCGTGACGGCGGGCGCATCTGCGCCTGAAGTTTTGGTGCAAAGCATTTTGACGCGCATTAAAGCGTTGGGCGCGGGTTCGGTGTCGATTTTGGAGGGCGTTGAGGAGGCGGTGAGTTTTCCGTTGCCCAAAGGTTTAAAAGGTTTGCAAAGCATTGCGGTGCAGGTTCAATAAAGGAGCGGTTATGTGGGATGCGTTTGTCAGTTGGGTGGGGATTATTGGGACGGCATTGTTGCTGGTGCTGTATGTTTATTTGAAGTGGAAAAAACACCAAGCGGTGAAGGCGGCCGCCAAAAATAAAGGATGAGCCATGCGAGCCAATCGATTTGCCACCCAAAACATCGAACCCGACTGGTTTGACGCGGTTGTACCTGCGCCGTTTGGTGGCGTGGGGGTGCGTTTGAGCGCGGACAAGCAGCAGGTGTTTGAATTGACGTATTTGCCCGATGGCGTGCCGAGTCAGCACGGTGCGAGTGTGTTGGCGCAAAAGGTTTTTGCACAAGTGAGTGAATACTTGCGCAATCCACAAGCCACATTTGACTTGCCGCTGATGAAT
Source organism: Formosimonas sp. (assembly GCA_051650085.1). Classification (GTDB taxonomy): domain Bacteria; phylum Pseudomonadota; class Gammaproteobacteria; order Burkholderiales; family Burkholderiaceae; genus Hydromonas. The sequence continues at coordinate 64,413 of JBOFII010000017.1, read as the reverse complement.
CAAGGCACGGCATTTCAAAATAAAGTGTGGCAAACCATTGCACAAGTGCCGTTTGGGCACACGTTGACCTATCAATCGGTCGGGCGTTTGATTGCCTGCGGTAGTCCGCGTGCCGTCGGCGGTGCGTGTGGCGCAAACCCATATCCGTTGATTGTGCCGTGCCATCGGGTGGTGGCCAGTCAAGGGATTGGCGGCTTTGCGCGACATGACGACGGTTTTCATGTGGGCGTGAAGCGTTGGTTGTTGGCGCATGAAGGTGTGGTTTATTGATGAGTGATGTGGCCTTGATAGACCAATTCACCAGCAGTGTGTGGCTGGCGCAAGGGTTGGCCGAAAACACGCTCAAGTCGTATGCCAGCGACTTAAAATTATTGGCGCAATTTTTACACACACGACAACGTCAATTGTTAAGCGCCAGCGCGGCCGATTTGGACGCTTATTTGGCCGAATTGTTTCGGGGCGGCGTGGTTAAAAAAACCACCTCAAGCAATCGCAAACTGGCCAGTTTCAAGCGGTTTTATGTTTGGGCAGCTCAACAAAACCTCATTGCCGACAACCCATGCGCCCACCTTTTGTTGGCGCGACCTGCGGCGCGTTTGCCCAAAACCTTATCCGAAGCCCAAGTTGAAGATTTGCTCAACGCGCCCGATGCGTCAGCCAAAGGCGTGCGCAACCGCGCCATGCTTGAGTTGATGTACGCCAGCGGTCTGCGCGTGTCAGAGTTGGTCGGCTTGCGGATGCTCAATGTGAGCCTAAACGATGGTGTTTTGCGCATCACGGGTAAGGGCGATAAAACCCGCTTGGTGCCTTTTGGTGAGGCGGCGGGAGAATGTTTACGCGATTACTTGGCCGATGCGCGGGGTCAATTGTTGCGCGGTCGAATGTGCGACGAAGTGTTTGTCACCGCGCGTGGCGCGGGCATGACGCGGCAAATGTTTTGGCATGTGATTAAAACCTATGCGCTTCAAGTCGGCATCGCGCCCGCCGTGCTGTCGCCGCACACGTTGCGCCATGCTTTTGCCACCCATTTGCTCAACCATGGCGCGGATTTGCGCGTGGTGCAAATGCTGCTGGGGCACAGCGATATTTCCACCACACAAATTTACACCCACGTCGCGCGTGAGCGGCTGAAGCATTTACATATGCAACATCACCCGCGTGGCATGCTATGATGCGCCTTGCCTCAAAATTGGGCGTGTGAAAAAGGAAAAAACTTGGATACGTTGTGGACTATTTTTAATTTTATGCTGCACATTGATAAAGAATTGGGTATGCTCATCAATCATTATGGCGTTTATATTTACGCGATTTTGTTTTTGATTATTTTTGGTGAAACGGGTTTTGTGGTATTGCCATTTTTACCAGGCGACTCTTTGTTGTTCATTGCGGGCGCATTTGCCGCGGATGGCAAACTGGACCCGTGGTTGTTGACGTTTTTATTGATTGGTGCAGCGGTTTTGGGCAATACCGTCAATTACTGGGTGGGGCGCTTATTTGGCAAGCGTGTTTTAGAAACCCACAGCCGCTGGATTAGCCGCGACACTTTACTTAAAGCGCATGAGTTTTATGAAAAACATGGCGGTAAGGCGGTGATTTTATCGCGCTTTTTACCCGTTTTGCGCACCTTCATTCCGTTTATTGCGGGTGTTTCGGAAATGAGTAAAGTCAAGTTTCAGCAGTTCAATATTATAGGTGCTGTACTGTGGATTGTCTTGTTTGTGTGGGGCGGTTACTTTTTTGGCAGCATCCCTTTATTGCGTGATCATTTGGGAACAATCGCTTTGGTGGGGTTTTTGGCGGCTTTATTGCCCGCGACTTTGGGGTTTGCTTGGCAATTTGTGCGAGGCAAGAAAAAAAGCGCTTAATTGCCCTATTTTTAAAATAAGCCTTTGTACAACAAAGGCTTATTTTTTGTTGTATTGCAGCATGTTTTTGGGTAGAAGGCGAGTGGCTTAAAAATAGGGGCAGATTGGTGCAAAAAAAGCACGAATTATGTGCAAATGCCGCTTGCTTTTTTGGTCTTCATTGCATAATAATCGCATCCATAGCGTGAAGGCACTGTATTGGTCAATTTTGCATAACAGTTTTACTTGCGAGTTGAGCCGAGGATGGATAAAATGCCCATGCTTTAAAAAGTGTTGTAAATATGGATGGTTGACTCATAGGGTATAACCATTGAAAACTCGATAATTATCGAATCTCACCTGAATATATGGAGAACAAGCAATGCAAAACATTTGGAAATTATTACCATTGGCAGCTGTAGTGGCTTTGGCAGCGTGCAGCAAACCTGAGGAAAAAAAACCAGCGGCCGACGCAAAACCCGCTGCTGATGCTAAACCTGCTGCAGGTGGTGAAATTGTTGTCAAAATCGGTAGCGGCGCGCCTAAATCAGGTGGTATCGCTCACTTGGGTCAAGACAATGAAATGGGTGCGCAATTGGCAGTTAATGACATCAATGCCAAAGGCGATTTGATGATTGGCGGCAAAAAAGTCAAGCTCGAACTCGTGGGTGAAGACGATGCGGGTGACCCAAAACAAGGTGCGACCGTGGCGCAAAAATTAGTAGATGCTAAAGTCGTTGGTGTGGTCGGTCACTTGAACTCAGGTGTGTCAATGCCTGCCAACAAAATTTACGCAGACGCGGGTATCGTACAAGTATCGCCATCATCAACCAACCCTGACTACACCATCAAAGGCAATAAAACACCAGGTGGTGCCGTGACTTCATACCGTGTTGTTGCGAATGACGTTCAACAAGGCAGTGCGGTTGCCAAATATGTTGCTAAAACAGGTGCAAAAACGATTGCGATTTTGGACGATGCGACTCAATACGGTAAAGGTTTGGCTGATTACGTTGCCAAAGGTTCTGAAGAGGGTAAAGTCAAAGTCACCAGCCGTGAAGCATTGACCGACAAAACCACTGACTTTAAAGGTGTTTTGACTAAAGTTAAAAATGAAAATCCTGATTACATCTTCTGGGGCGGTATGGATGATACGGGTGCTGCGTTGGCCAAACAAATGAAAGAATTGGGCTTGAAAGCCAAGTTGATTTCAGGTGATGGCTTATGCACGCCAAAATTCATTGAATTGGCTGGAGCCGCTGCTTCTGAAGGCGTGGTATGTACACAAGCGGGTTTGCCTGTGTCAAAAATGGCAAAAGGTGCTGAGTTCACTGCAAACTACGAAAAAACGTTCTCAGGTAAAAAAGTACAAATTTACTCGCCATTTGCTTACGATGCGGTTTATGCCATCGTTGCTGCAATGAAAGCTGCTGATTCTGTTGAGCCAGAAAAAGTGGCCGCAGCAATGGCTAAAGTGTCAATTGACGGTTTGATTGGTAAAATTGCTTTTGATGAAAAAGGTGACATCAAAGGCGGTGTGATTACCGTTTCTCAAGTCAAAGCGGGTAAATTGGAAGTTGTTGATACGGTTATGTAATTTGTTTGACAAATCCCTGACCGATAAGGTCAGGGATTTTTTTATGTTTCTTAATGAAGTGGCTCTGCGCATCATGGATGTTGATTGTAGAGGTGCTTGATTTTAAACAATAATAAAAGCTTTAACCAGCTAAAGCTGTGTGTTCCTGATGGATGCACAAAGGAGAGTCAAGATGGAAGTGGATAAGTTTTTTCAGCTGCTGATAGGGGGCGTTGTTGTCGGCAGTATTTATGCAATGGTGGCCTTGGGTTACACCATGGTGTATGGTATTTTGGGCATCATTAACTTCGCGCATGGCGAAGTGATGATGGTCGGGGCGATGGTGGCCATGACGGTGTCAGGGGTTTTGCTGTCCATGCATTTGCCTGTCTTACTGGTGTTGTTGCTGGCTATGGTTGCGGCTATGGTGGTGTGTATGGTGCTCAGTTACAGCATGGAAAAGGTGGCTTATCGGCCTTTACGCAATGCACCTAAGTTGGCTCCCTTGATTACCGCAATTGGTTTGTCATTCTTGATTCAAGGGGTGGCACAAATGATTTGGGGTAAATCACCTCAACCCTTCCCCGATTTGTTACCTGCGGATCGTATTGTGTTGTTCAGTGATGTGGGCATCACTATGCGTGAAGTGGTGATTGTGGGTTTGTCGCTGGTGATGTGTATGGGGTTGTTGACCTTGGTCAATAAAACTAAATTAGGGCGTGCCATGCGTGCCACTTCTGAGAATGTGGGCGTTACAGGCTTGATGGGGGTGAATCCAAACCGCGTGATTTCAGCCACCTTCATGATTGGTGCGGCCTTGGCGGCTGTGGCAGGGATTATGTATGCCATGAATGCAGGTGGTAAAGCGCACTTTTACATGGGCTTTATGCCTGGCATGAAAGCGTTTATCGCTGCGGTTTTGGGTGGGATTGGCAATATTCCTGGTGCGGTGGTCGGCGGTATTGTGCTCGGCTTGGCCGAAGCGTTTGGCGCGGGTTATATCAGCTCCGAATACCAAGACGTATTTGCATTTATTGTATTGGTTGGGGTGTTGATTTTCCGTCCATCAGGTCTTTTGGGTCAGCGCACTGCTGATCGTGCATAAGGGGAGTAACAATGAATGCTTTGATGAAAAATTTAAGCCCCAAAAACTCATTGGTAGGCATGTTGGTGTGTGCGGCTATTTTGATGCTTTTGCCTTTTGTGGTGCAGTATTTTGGCAACACAGCGTGGGTGCGAATTGTCGATTACACCTTGCTGTACATCATGTTGGCGTTGGGTTTGAACGTGGTGGTCGGCTTTGCGGGTTTGTTGGACTTGGGTTATATCGCGTTTTATGCGGTGGGCGCTTATGCGGCGGCTTTGTTGTCTTCTCCACACTTGGGTGATAACTTTGCGTGGTTTAAGACTGCTTTTCCCAATGGTTTGCATGTGCCGATTTGGGTGATTGTGCCATTGGCGGCATTTTTGGCGGCAATTGCAGGGATTATGCTCGGTACGCCGATTTTGAAATTGCGCGGTGACTATTTGGCTTTGGTGACTTTGGGTTTTGGTGAAATCATTCGTATTTTCATGAATAACTTGGGTAAAGACGATCTGAACATCACCAATGGGCCGCGTGGGATTGCCAACATTGACCCGATTACGATTTTTGGTCACAAGTTGAATCAAAAGCTTGAGGTGTTTGGCATTACGTTGAGCAAAGAGTTTTTGTACTACTATTTGTTCTTGTTTTTGGTGATGGCTTCTATTTTCATTTGTTACCGTTTGCAATACTCGCGTTTGGGTCGTGCATGGATGGCTTTGCGTGAAGACGACATCGCCGCTAAAGCAATGGGCATCAACGTGCGCAACATTAAATTGTTGGCCTTCTCGTTGGGCGCAACCTTTGGTGGGATTTCAGGCGCGATGTTTGCTTCATTCCAAGGCTTTATTTCGCCTGAGTCCTTCACTTACATGGAATCGGTGACGATTTTGGCGATGGTGGTTTTGGGCGGTATGGGGCACATTCCTGGGGTGATTTTGGGTGCGATTTTGATGTCGATGTTCCCAGAGTTGCTGCGCTATGTGGTTGAGCCATTGCAAAAAATGATTTTCAACAAGGTTTTGATTGATACAGCAATTTTGCGTCAGTTGTTGCTCGGTTTGGCCATGATTGCGATTATGCTCTATCGTCCGAAAGGGTTGTGGCCAACGCCGACTCGTGAAGACAAAAAACCGACCGAAACTGCAGCTTAAGGAGAACTGAGAATGACACAAGAAAACATCATGCTCTCCATTCAGGGCGTTAATAAAAGTTTTGGTGGCTTGAAAGCTTTGCAAAATGTCAGTTTGCAAGTCAAAAAAGGCACTATTTATGGTTTGATTGGACCCAATGGCGCGGGTAAAACCACATTTTTCAATGTGATTACGGGTTTGTATGAGCCAGATTCGGGCGAATTCATCCTCAATGGCACGCACTATGAGCCGACGGCGGTGCATGAAGTGGCCAAGTCAGGGATTGCGCGAACTTTCCAAAACATTCGCTTGTTTGGTCAAATGACCGCGTTGGAAAATGTCATGGTGGGTCGTCATGTGCGCACCAAAGGTGGCGTGCTCGGCTCGATTTTGGGCACCAAAGCGGTTAAAAAAGAAGAAGCCGACATCAAAGCGCGTGCAATGGAATTATTGGAGTACGTCGGGATTGGTCAATACCACGATTACGTTGCCAGTAATTTAGCTTATGGTTTGCAGCGTCGTTTGGAAATTGCTCGTGCTTTGGCGACCGACCCCAAGTTGTTGGCGTTGGACGAGCCTGCCGCAGGGATGAACTCGACTGAAAAGCTCGACTTGACCCGCTTGTTGCGCAAAATCAGCAACGACGGCACAACGATTTTGATTATTGAACACGACGTGAAATTGATTATGGAATTGTGTGATGAAATGACGGTTTTGAACTACGGTGAAATTTTGGTTCAAGGCAAGCCAGAGCAAGTGCGCAATGACGAAGGATTCATCAGTGCTTATTTGGGAGGACACTAAAATGACGCAACCAATGTTAAGCATTAAAGGGCTTAAAGTTTCCTACGGCGGGATTCAAGCCGTGCGCAATGTGGATATGGACGTTCATGAGGGCGAACTGGTCACACTGATTGGCTCAAACGGCGCGGGTAAAACCACCACCCTCAAAGCGGTCACGGGCATGGTGCCCATGAAAGGCGGTGAGATTTTTTACCGTGGCAAGTCGATTAAAGGCGTGTCCAGCTGGGATTTATTGGCGCAAGGTTTGGTCATGGTGCCTGAAGGGCGTGGCGTGTTTGCCCGCATGACAATTGTCGAAAACCTGCAAATGGGCGCGTATTTGCGCAAAGATGTGGCGGGCATTGCTTCTGACGTTGAAAAAATGTTCCACGTTTTTCCACGCTTGAAAGAGCGCGCCACGCAATTGGCGGGCACGATGTCGGGTGGTGAGCAGCAAATGTTGGCGATGGCCCGCGCGTTGATGAGCCAGCCTAAATTGTTGATTATGGATGAGCCGACGATGGGTTTGTCGCCTGCTATGACCAAAACCATTTTCAACGTCATCAACACCGTCTCGTCAGAAGGCATGACCTTACTGTTGGTTGAGCAAAATGCTAAGTTGGCCTTGCAAGCGGCCGACCGTGGTTACGTCATGAGTTCGGGTGAAACTATCATGAATGGTAACGCGGCGGAAATGTTGACCAACGAAGAAGTACAAAAAGCGTACTTGGGTGAATAATCCGACCTGCTTGTAAAACCCGCTCGATTTGAGCGGGTTTTTTGCGTTTGGCGTGGTAAAATGCCGCTTTACGCTCGACTAAGGACATGGCATGGCCAACCCGATTTTTGAATTGCCGATGAAGTTGTATTTTGAAGACACCGACGCGATGGGGATTGTCTACCACGCCAACTATTTGAAATTTTTTGAACGCGCCCGCACCGAATGGTTTCGTGTCGCGGGTTTGCACCATATGGAATTGGCCAAATTGGGCGTGGGTTTTGTGATTCGCAAAACCGAAATGGAGTGGCTGGCGCCATTGACTTTGGACGACGAAATCGTGGCCACGGCGCAGGTGAGCAAAATGGGCAATGCCTCGGTCGATTTGGAGCAAACCGTGGTGCGCAATGGGCAAGTGGTCTGCCGTGCGCAGATTTTGATGGTCTGTGTTGATTTTAAAAGCAAAAAACCGCAAGCCGTGCCTGCGGATATTCGCGCGATTTTTGTACACGATTGACGAGCATGGATTACATTTTTTACGACGTGTCGGGCAAATTGGTCGCGGCGCAGGTGATGGAACAAAAAGATTCGCATTTTCATGCCAAAGGCACAGGCTCATCGCTGCAAAAGGTCAAGGCCAAAGATGTGCTGCTGCACGGCGCGGTGGCGCAACCCACGGCGGCGGCAATTGCGGCGCAGATTGAGGTCTTGTTGCAGGAAGTGGATTTGAGTTTTGTGTGGGAATGCGCCCCCGATGAGGTGTTTGAATTCACTTTTTTGGCGCGTGAATATTTTGGCGCAAGCGCATCATTGCTGGAGCAGGCCGCCATGTGGCAAGCTTTGCACAGCGCACCGATTTATTTTGTCAAAAAAGGCAAAGGCCAATACCTCAAGCAGCCGCAAGAGCAGATTCAAATCGCCCTAGCGGCGGTGGCCAAAAAAGAAGAGCGGCTCAAACAACAAGCCGCATGGGTCGACGCTTTGCTGGCGGGCGATTGCCCTGCCGAGATTTTGGCGGTGCGCGACGCGATTTTGCGCAAACAAAATCCGAATGACATGACCTACAAAGCCGTCTTGCAAGCGGCGGAAGCCCGCAGTCAAACCGTGGCGCAGGTATTGCTGCATGCGGGCGCGTTTCGCAATGCGTTTGATTTACACCGTGCGGTGTTTTTGGCCGAGCATTATCCGCAGGGCACCGCGGCGAGTTTGCCCGCGCCCGTGGTGGCGTGGGACGAGATTGCGCTCAACACGCAAGTTGAGGTGTTTTCGATTGACGACAGCATGACCACCGAAATCGACGATGCGTTTTCGGTGCAAAGCCTAGGCGCGGGGCAATACCGCATTGGCGTGCACATTGCCGCGCCATCGCTGGGTGTGCAGCGCGACGATGTGGCCGATAAACACGCCGCATCGCGCATGTCCACCATGTATACGCCTGGTGAAAAAATCACCATGTTGCCTGAGGATTGGGTAGCCTGCTTCAGTTTGGACGAGGGTACGATCAAGCCAGTGGTCTCGATTTATGTGACGTTTGACGCGGCGAGCGAGACGGCGTTCACGCAGATTGAGTCGAAAGTGGAGCGAGTTAAAGTGGCCGCTAACTTGCGCCACGACGTGCCCGAAATGCAGTTGTCGGTGACTGATTTAACTGAGCGTAGCGATTATCCGCAGGCGGATGCGCTCAAAGTGCTGTGGCAAGGCGCACAGGTTTTGAGCGCGGCGCGGGACGCGATGCGTGGCAAACCCGAAAACAACAACCGTGCGGATTTCTCGTTTGTGATTGACAACGCCAACGCGCCGCTCACGGGCGACGAAAAAGTTGAGATTACCCAACGCCAACGCGGCTCGGTGATTGATAAAATTGTCTCGGAGTGGATGATTTTTGCCAACGTGCAATGGGCGACGCTGCTGTCTGACCTTAAAGTGCCCGCTTTATTTCGCACGCAAAGCAACATGGGCGTGCGCACCTCGACCCATTCGCAGCCGCATTTGGCAATGGGCGTGCCCGCTTATATGTGGAGCACGTCGCCGCTGCGCCGCTACACTGATTGGTTCAATCAAATGCAGTTGCGCGTGGCGATTGAGCACGGTGTGACCGCGCCGATGAGTGCGCCATTCAAAGCCCGCGAAGTGGATATTTTGACCCGCATGAGCGCGTTTGACGAAAAATACAAAGCCTACAACGAGCAACAAAACAAAATGGAGAAGTTTTGGTGTCTCAAATGGGTCACGCAGCGATTGGACGAGCACGGCTTTTTTGAAACCAGCGCGATTGTGGTCAAAGACGGCGTGTTGCGCTTAAAAGATGTGCCGCTGTATGTGCCGTGCGCGACCTTGCCTGAAGGAATTGCCCTGCAAACACCTGTGCAAGTGCGTTTATCGCAGGTTGACGAGGTCAATTTGACCGTCGGCTTGAGCGTGTTGCACGTGCCTGAAATGCAAGAGGCCTAAGCGTGAGCAGCGCACAGCAACGTGCCGCCCGCGAAGCCTATTGGCGTGCGCTGTGGCAAACGCGGGACTGGCGCTCAGCTGCGTTGTGGCCGCTGTCGGTGCTGTTTGCGGGCGTGGCGCGTTTGCGCCGCGTGGCTTATCGGCGCGGTTGGTTGGCGGTCACTCGCGCACCCGTGCCTGTGCTGGTGGTCGGTGGCATCATGATTGGTGGCGTGGGCAAAACGCCCGTGGTGGCGCATGTGGTGCAGGCGTTGCGGCACGCGGGGTTTCGCCCCGCGGTGATTTCGCGTGGCTATGCGGCGCACAACAGCACCCAGCCGCGCCCCGTTTTGCCCGACAGCCTGCCGCATGAGGTCGGCGACGAGCCGATGGTGCTGGCACTCAAAACCCAATGCCCCGTTTGGGTCGGTCGCCGACGTGGCGCGGTGGCGCTGGCGGCGTGCGCGGCGCATCCTGAATGCGATGTGTTGGTCTGTGATGACGGTTTGCAGCATTACGCCTTAGCGCGTGATATTGAAGTGCTGGTCATGGATGCACGCGGCGTGGGCAATGGCTGGACTTTACCCGCCGGCCCCTTGCGCGAGTCGCCCACGCGCTTGAATGAGGTCGATGCGGTGATTTGGCATTTTCGCGGTGATGCGCATGCCGTGCCGACCAAGCTTGCGCCGCATTTTGTGCTCAAAAGTGGCTTGGGGCAGGCGTATGATGTGTTTGATGCGACGACGCGCCAGCCACTGGCTGGATTGGCGGGGCAAAACGCACTGGCTTTGGCGGGGATTGCCCAGCCCGAGGTGTTTTTCAACATGCTCGCCGAGCACGGCGTGGTGGCGCGGCATTTGCCTTTGCCCGACCATTTTGAATTTGATGCGGCGTTTTTGGCGGCGCATGTTTTAGCGCACCACACGGTTGTGATGACCGAAAAAGACGCGGTCAAAGTGCGTCATTTATTGCCGCAAGAGGCGGGGCGTTTTTGGGTGGTGCCGCTGGAGTTGCAGTCCGATGTTGGCTTGGCGGCGTTCACCGATTGGCTTGTTCAACGATTACATCAAGAGAGAAAACTATGAATGCAGATTATTTAACGGTTTTGCGTTGCCCGCAATGCAAGGGCGAGTTGACGGCGCAGGAGGGCGGCTTGTTGTGCGCCCATGACCAGTTATTGTTCCCGATTCGCGACGGCATGCCGATTATGCTGATTGAACAAGCGATTCAGGTGTCGCATGACGACTGATTTTAAAGTCGTGATTCCCGCCCGCATGGGCAGCTCGCGGTTTTATGGCAAGCCGTTGGTGGCCATTGCAGGCCGCGCGATGGTGTTGCGCGTGGTCGAGCAAGCCATCCAGGCTGGGGCGAGCGAAGTGGTGGTGGCGACTGACCACGATGACATTGCGCAACTGGTTCGCGCGGCGGGCTATGTGGCGCACATGACCGATGCGGCGCACCCTTCGGGCACCGACCGCATTGCGCAAGTGGCGCGTGAGCGCGGTTGGGCGGCGGATGCGGTGGTGGTCAATGTGCAAGGTGACGAGCCTGCGATTGCCCCCGAACTCATTCGCGCGGTGGCGGCAAGTTTGCACGCAGCGCAAGGCGCGGTGATGTCCACCGCGGCGCATCCGCTGCACGAGGTGGCTGATTTTCTCAACCCCAATGTCGTCAAAGTGGTGTTGAGCGCGACGCAACAGGCGTTGTATTTTTCACGTGCGCCGATTCCGTTTCCGCGCGATGCGTGGCACAACGGCGAGTTGACCGCTTTGCCTGCCGACTTGCCTGTTTTGCGCCACATGGGGATTTATGCATATAAAGTGGGTTTTTTGCACATTTATGGGCAATTGAGCGTTAGCCCGCTGGAGGCGTTTGAAAGTTTGGAACAATTGCGGGTTTTGGCGCATGGGCATCAGATTGCGGTGCACATCAGTTCAACCGCCGCCGCCCCTGGGGTGGATGTACCCGCCGATGTGGCGGTGGTTGAGGCTTTTTTAGCACGCCCCATCTAACTTTAGAGGCCGAAACTTGACCAATATCGCGGAGTGCGGTAAGGTTACGAATTCACGGCAATCAAGAAAAACAAGGATTTTATGCGAATTATACTTTTGGGGCCACCAGGTGCGGGTAAGGGTACGCAGGCCACATTCATCAAAGAACATTTTGGCATCCCACAAATTTCAACGGGCGACATGTTGCGTGCAGCGGTTAAGGCAGGCACCCCCTTGGGCGTGCAAGCCAAATCGGTGATGGACGCGGGGCAACTGGTCTCGGACGAACTCATCATCAATTTGGTCAAAGACCGTTTGGCGCAAGACGACTGCAAATGTGGTTATTTGTTTGATGGCTTTCCACGCACCATTCCACAAGCTGACGCGCTCAAAAGTGCACAAGTGGCGGTTGATTTTGTGCTCGAAATCGACGTGCCCGCCGAGGAAATCATCACCCGCATCAGCGGTCGTCGTGTCCACCAAGACTCTGGGCGCACCTACCACGTGGTGTTCAACCCGCCCAAAGTCGAAGGAATTGACGATGTGACGGGCGAACCCTTGATTTTGCGTGACGACGACAAAGAAAAAGTGGTGCGCCATCGCTTGGACGTGTATCAAGCGCAAACTCGCCCATTGGTCGATTACTATGGCGACTGGGCGAAAACCGAGCAAGCGGGTGCGCCGCAATACCGCAAAATTTCAGGGGTTGGCACAGTGGACGAGATTCGCGCACGGATTTTGGCGGCTTTGCAATAAACCCTTTGGTTCAACACAACCCCAGTCGCATGGCTGGGGTTTCATTTTTTAAGTACTATGACTGACGATAACAACATTTACGGCCACATCAAGAGCTTTGTCCACCGCAAAGGGCATTTTTCAGAAGCGCAACGACGTGCTTACGAAACCCTTTTGCCACAATTTGGCGTGGCTTATGACCAACAACTCAAAACCGCCGCCGATTGGGCCGAAATTTTTGGCAATACCAATCCTGTCGTGCTCGAAATTGGCTGCGGCATGGGCGAGACCACGGCGGCGATTGCCGCGCAAAATCCGCACATGAATTATGTCGGGGTTGAGGTGTTTACCTCAGGTGTGGGCGCGTTGCTCAAACGAATTGACGAGCAGGGTCTCACTAATTTGCGCGTCATGCAGCACGATGCGGTTGAGATTGTACGCGACATGATTGCGCCAGAGAGTTTGGCAGGCGTGCATATTTACTTTCCCGACCCGTGGCATAAAGCGCGGCATCATAAGCGCCGTTTGGTACAAGCGCCATTTGTACATGAATTGGCTTTGCGGCTTTCAAACAATGGGTATATACACTGTGCTACTGACTGGGAAAACTACGCAGAACAAATGCTAATGGTTTTAAGTCAAGAAACATTGTTGCACAATCGTGCAGAAAATATGGGCTTCATCCTTCGTCCAGATAGCCGCCCTTTGACTAAGTATGAAAAACGTGGGAATCGCTTAGGGCATGGTGTATGGGATGTTCTTTTTATCAGAAAAGTGTTATAATATTCGAACTATTGAACTCTCCTGAGAAGTAATTATGAAGAACAAACACATTCATCGGAAAACACGTAACCAACGAGGGTTTACATTATTGGAGTTACTGGTGGTCATTGCGGTGATTGGGGTTTTGGCCAGCTTGGCGGTGCCGCGTTTTCAAAACCAGTTGCGAAAAGCACGTTTTGTTGAGGTGGTGAATGCTGCCGCCCCGTACAAAACAGGGGTTGAGCTGTGCTATCAGCGCAATGTTTCTTTGGTCAACTGCAATACGGGCAACAATGGCGTTCCTCCTGCGTTGACTGCGGCAAATGGTGTTGTGGCCAGTGTAGAGGTGGCCAGCGGTACGATTACAGCTACAGGGACGGCTGATGTTGGTGCTGAAACTTATGTCATTACGCCAACGCCAACTGTTGATCAGGGGTTGACTTGGGCACAAAGAGGTACTTGCCGAGCAAAAAATTTGTGCGAGCCTTGAGCTTGATTTATTCGTACAAAAAAACCACTCATTCGAGTGGTTTTTTTGCGTCTGTGTTGAAAAAATCCAACACCACATGTTCGTGCCGCGTGCGGGCAAACTTGGGCAGGCTTTGCCAGATGCGTTTGCCATAGGGTTTGCTGATGAGGCGGGTGTCGCAAATCATCAACACGCCTTGGTCGGTTTCGGAGCGAATCAGGCGACCCGCGCCTTGTTTGAGGTTAATCACGGCTTGCGGGACTTGATAAGCCACAAAGCCGTTTTCGCCGCGCTCGTCGTACGCGTTGAGCCGCGCGGCCAAAACAGGGTCGTCGGGCGGGGCGAACGGCAGTTTGTCGATGATGACCACCGACAAGGCTTCGCCGCGCACATCCACGCCTTCCCAAAAACTTTGTGAGCCGACCAGCACTGGATTGCTGGCGGCGCGGTATTGATTCAAAATTTCGGTGCGCGACGACTGGCCTTGCACCAATAATGTCCACGGTAAATCATGCGCTTTAATTTGTTCATCGAGCCATGCGGCGTAGCGTTTGACCGCGGCCAGCGTGGTGCACAGCAAAAAAGCGCGGCCATTGGAGGCGCGCAGCACGGGCCAAACCTTATCGAGCATGGCATTGCCAAAACTGCGGCTGGACGGCTCGGGCAAGCCTTCGGGCACGTAGAGCAAGCCTTGCTCGGCGTAGTCGAACGGGCTGTCCCAGCTGTGGGTGGTGGCGTCGTGCAGGCCGAGTTGGTCTTGAAACAGCGTGAAATCTTGTTTGACCGACAAAGTGGCCGAGGCAAAAATCCAAGTGCGCATGTGGTCGGATTCGCGTTGGCGGGTGAAGCCTTCGGCGACCGACAGCGGCGTGGCATTCAGGCGTACCGAGTAAGTGAGCGCTTCAACCCAGCGCACCATGGCAAAATTGTTGGCCTGCGCTTGCCATGCGTCAAATGCCGCAATCAGTTGTTGCAAGCGCTCGCAAGCTTGCGCTAAAGATTCGGCACGCACGGCGGCGGGTTCAATCTGCGCCAATGCGGTGGTGAGCACGCCTTGCAGTTGCGCCAATGCGGGCCACAGCGGTGCGTCAGCGGGCAGTTGCGCCGCGCTCCAGCGGCCGTTGTCGGGGCCGCAGGCGATGCGAAAGTCTTTGGCGGCGTATTCAAGCGTGTCTTTGAGTGCGGGCCAGTTGAGCGCGTCGCGGGCGTGGGTCACGCCTTCGGCGAGTAAATCGCGGGCTAAATCAATGATTTGCGCGGTGGAGACTTGTTGGCCAAAAAATACGCTGGCAATGTCGGGCACTTGATGCGCCTCGTCAAAAATCACCGTGTTGGCGGCGGGCAACAGCTCGGCCACGCCTTCTTCGCGCAGCATCACATCGGCAAAAAACAAATGATGGTTGACCACCACCACATCAGCCGACTGCGCGTCGCGCCGTGCTTGCATGACAAAACATTCTTTGTGGTTCGGGCATTCGCTGCCCAAGCAGTTTTCGCGGGTTGAAGTCACATGCGGCCAAATGCTCGCATCATCAGGAATTTCAGGCCATTCGGCTTTATCACCACGTTTGACCAAGTTGATTTCTTTGCGGATGCGGTTGAGGTGTTTGACATCTTCGCGCGAACTCAAGCGACCATTGAGCAAGTTGCGCTCCAAATGATAATGGCACACGTAGTTCGAGCGACCTTTGAGCAGCGCAATTGACACGGGCACTTGCAGGATGTCGCGCACCGTCGGTAAGTCGCGTTCAAACAATTGATCTTGCAGGGTTTTCGTCCCCGTTGAAACAATCACTTTGCCGCCCCACAAGAGCGCAGGTGCAAGGTAGGCAAAGGTTTTGCCTGTGCCTGTGCCCGCTTCTAAAATCGCACAACCGACGTCGTTAATCGCTTGTGTGACCGCTTGCGCCATCTCGATTTGTTCCATGCGGCTGCGGTAATGCGGCAGTTGGCGGGCGAATGCGCCGTCTTCGTCAAACAGTTGTTTGAGTTGATGGGTTTGGGCAAAAGGCAGTGAAGTCATCGGTTATTTTTTCGCCGCTGCGGCTTGCGCCACGCGTTTGGCGTTGTCGGCCGCGCGTTTTTGTTGGAGTTCTAAAATTTTCACCCGCTTGGCTTCAAATGCGCTGGCTTTGGCGGCGCGCTCAGGCGCTTGGGCGATTTGTGCGGCGGCGTATTCGGCTTGACGGGTTTGGAGGGCGGCTTGTTTGGCGATAAACGCGGCTTTGTTGGCGGCGCGAACGGGAATGTTGGCTTTTTCCTCAGCCGCATAATCGGTTAATTTTTTTTGCAGCTCGGCGCGTTTTTGATTGGCCTCAAAGGTGCGGATGTGCAACCGCGCGGCGGTTAAATCGACCTGAGCGCTGTCCCATGCCTCGTTGCGGGCGTCGCGGGCCTGCTCAATGCAGCGGTTGACCAAAAATTTAGGGGCGCAACGCGCCTCAATCCCAACCACGCTTGCGTCCGCTGCGGCTTGCCGCGCCAATGCGTCGCGCTCGATGTTTTGCGCGGTGGCCAAATTGGGAATCGCTTGCGCCCGCGCTTGCACGCGGCTGGCGGTGAGCACGTCGTCAATCGCTGCGTTGGAGATGTTTGAATTCAGGCTCGTGCAACCCGATAGGCCGATAAATATGGCACAATACGCGGCCTTTTGAATGAAGTTTGAATTGGACATAAGTGAACAGTATGAATACAACAGCCGCAGAAACTCTGCAAAACCGTATTATCCCTCAAATTGCCCTTGATTTGAAAATATCGCCCCAACAAGTGCGCGCCACCGTTGAATTATTGGCCGAAGGCGCGACCGTGCCGTTTATCGCGCGCTATCGCAAAGAAGTCACCAACGGCTTGGACGACACGCAATTGCGCGATTTGGACGAGCGTTTGGGCTATTTGCGCGAACTTGAGGAGCGCCGCGCCGCGATTGTCAAGTCGATTGACGAGCAGGGCAAACTCACACCAGAGTTGTTCAAAAGTATTGACGAGGCGCAAACCAAGCAAACCCTCGAAGACTTATATTTGCCCTACAAACCCAAACGGCGCACCCGTGCGCAAATTGCCCGCGAAGCAGGCTTAGAGCCGCTGGCTTTGGCGTTGCTGGCCGATGCGACGCTCAACCCTGAAGTTGAGGCGGTGAAATACCTGAACAGCGAGGCAGGCATTAACGATACCAAAGCCGCGCTGGATGGCGCACGCGACATTTTGGCCGAAAACTTCGCTGAAGATGCGGCTCTGCTGGCCAGTTTGCGGGCGTATTTGCAGAAAAATGGCGTGGTGTACGCGGCTGTGGTCGCAGGCCAAGAAGCGGCGGGGCAAAAGTTTCAGGATTATTTTGCCTACGACGAAAAACTCTCCAGCGTGCCATCGCACCGCGCCTTGGCGTTTTTGCGCGGGCGCAACGAAGGGGTTTTGACCGTGCGCTTGGGGCTGTCGGCTGAGGCTGAGGCACAAACCACGCACCCGTGCGAGGCGTTGGTGGCCGAGGCGTTCAACATCAGCGCACAAAACCGCGCCGCCGATGGCTTTTTGCTCAACTGCTGCCGCTGGGCGTGGCGGGTTAAATTGCAATCGCACCTTGAAACCGAGTTGATTGGTAACCTGCGTGAATCGGCCGAGGCCGAGGCGATTAATGTGTTTGGCAAAAATCTACGTGATTTGCTGCTCGCCGCGCCTGCTGGCCCTAAACGCATTTTGGGGATTGACCCAGGGATTCGCACGGGCTGCAAGGTTGCGGTGATTGATGAGACCGCCAAAGTGCTGGCGACCGAGACGATTTATCCGCTGCAACCGCGCAACGATTGGGACGGCTCGGTGCACCGTTTGGCGGTGCTGGTCAAACAATATGGCGTGAATTTGATTGCCATCGGCAACGGCACAGGCTCGCGCGAAACCGAAAAACTCGCCGCCGAAGTAATGAAAAAAGTCGGTGACGCGAGCGTGCAAAAAATCATGGTCTCCGAGGCGGGCGCGTCGGTTTATTCGGCCTCAGAGTTGGCGGCCAAAGAGTTTCCTGACTTGGACGTGACCTTGCGCGGCGCGGTCTCGATTGCCCGCCGCTTGCAAGACCCGTTGGCCGAGTTGGTCAAAATCGACGCCAAAGCGATTGGCGTGGGGCAATATCAGCATGATGTGAATCAGCGCGATCTGGCGCGTGCCTTAACGGCGGTGGTCGAAGATTGCGTGAACGCGGTCGGGGTGGATGTGAACACCGCGTCGGCGCAACTGCTCGCCAATGTGTCGGGCTTGAACAGCATTTTGGCGAAAAACATTGTCGAATACCGCGACGCCAACGGTGCATTTAGCAATCGCAACGCCTTGAAAAATGTCCCGCGTTTGGGCGACAAAACCTTTGAGCAGGCCGCAGGCTTTTTGCGCATCCGCAACTCAACCAATCCGCTCGATGCGTCGTCGGTGCACCCCGAAGCCTACCCTGTGGTTGAAAAAATCCTCGCCCACATCAAGCAAGGCATTGCGGATGTGATGGGGCAAAAAGAAGCCCTCAAAGGTGTTTCGCCCGCACAGTTTACCGACGAGCGGTTTGGTTTGCCTACGGTGATGGATATTTTTGGTGAGCTTGAAAAACCAGGGCGCGACCCGCGCGGCGAGTTCAAAACCGCCACATTTAGTGAAGGCGTGGAAGACATCAAAGACTTGGCCGTTGGCATGATTTTAGAAGGCGTGATTACCAATGTCGCTAACTTCGGCGCATTTGTTGATATTGGCGTGCATCAAGATGGTTTGGTCCACATTTCTGCGTTGTCCAAAACCTACGTGGCCGACCCGCGCGAAGTGGTCAAAACAGGGCAATTGGTCAAGGTTAAAGTGATGGAGGTCGAAGTGCAGCGTGGCCGCATTGGCTTGTCAATGCGTCTTGACGACGACCCCGCCGCTAGCAGCAAAGGCGGCGCACCCGCGCGCAATCCTGAGCGGCGAGCAGAGAAAAAAGCCCCGCCCGCTGAAACCGCATTTGCCGCGGCATTTGCCAAACTCAAGCGTTAAAAAAAGCCCGATGTTGAATCATCGGGCTTTTTTTGGCTATGTTCCAGTTAGTTATGGGTGTTTTTGACAAACCCCGTCATTGCGGCCTTGAGCCGCAATCTCCTTATTTTAGGAGATGCCGCGTCAAGCGCGGCATGACGAAGCCTTTCAGCAATTAACTGAAACACAGCTTTTTTTAGACCTCAACCACGGGCGCGTCAGGCGCATTGGTTTTAACCGAGGTGATGCCGTTTTCCATCGCGCTGGCCGATGAATACATTTCGCTGCGACCAATCACTTGTCCATTGCTCGCTTTGAGTGTGAAATATGGCTCGTCCTTGGCCGAGGTTTCGCGTGAGAAGCGCTCATCAAGTGGCGCATTGGCTTTGACCGATTCAATGCCTTTTGTCGCGGAGTCTTTGCTCTCGTACATTTGGCTGGTCAAAATGATTTGACCGTTGCCAGCCTTGAGGTTGAACATAAACTTGCCGTTGGCGGTGGTGGATAACTCAAATTTGCCTGCCATGATGTGCTCCTACTGGGTGGTTAAAAAAGCAAATGGTACACGACTATTCGCGAGCGAGTGTTGAAACCCTTGATAAATAATTGCTGCGCATCTAAAGGAAGGCGAGACTTGTGATTGTGTACGTTTCTGGGGTTGAAGGGTTTATATTTATTGCAATGCAATATCGAAAGTTATTGAGATTTGCAGACTTTGTTGTATCATTTGCTCAATTCCTTTACAAATGCAAAGGATTTAAGGTTTCAAAAATAGACAACCCCTTTTGAGGAGACTGAAACATGATGCGCAAAATGAGTTTAACTGCAGGTGCTTTGGCCGTGGTGGCCTTGATGAGTGCTTGTGGCGATAAAAAACCCGCCGACGGTGCGGCCAAGCCTGCCGACAAAAGCAGTGCAGGGCAAACCACTTTGACTGTGGCGACTGTGAACAACGGCGATATGGTGGTGATGCAAGAGTTGTCGAAAAAATTTGAAGCGGCCAATCCAGACATTAAGTTGAACTGGGTGGTTTTGGAAGAAAATGCGTTGCGCCAAAAGGTCACGACCGATGTGGCCGCCAAAGGTGGGCAGTTTGACATCATCACCGTGGGCATGTATGACACGCCGATTTTTGCTAAAAAAGGTTTTTTGGCTGAAATCAAAGACTTGCCTGAGAATTATGATGTGAATGATTTAATTCCAGCCGTTAAAGAAGGTTTGTCCGCCGATGGCAAATTGTATGCCTTGCCGTTTTATGGCGAAACTTCTATGACGTTCTATCGCAAAGATTTGTTTGCCGAGAAAAAATTGCAAATGCCTGCCAAACCGACTTATGCGGACATTGAAAAATTTGCCGCAGCATTGACCGATAAATCGAAGGAGCAATACGGAATTTGTTTGCGTGGCAAAGCAGGCTGGGGCGAAAACATGGCATTTTTGTCAACCATGGTCAACGCCAATGGCGGTCGTTGGTTTGACGAGAAATGGACGCCAGAGTTGACCTCTCCTGAGTGGAAAGCCACTGTGGCTCAATATGTCAATTTGTTGACCCAATACGGCCCACCGGGTGCCTCATCGAATGGCTTTAATGAAAACTTGGCTTTGATGGCAGGCGGTAAGTGCGGTATGTGGATTGATGCATCGGTTGCTGCGGGCATGTTGTACAACCCAAAAGAGTCGAAAATCGCTGACAAAGTCGCGTTTGCCCCATCGCCTGTCGGCGCGTATGGTGACGCGAGTGGCTGGTTGTGGTCTTGGAATTTGGCGATTCCCGCTTCATCGGGTAAACAAGCTGCGGCGAAAAAATTCGTCACTTGGGCGACTTCGAAAGAATACTTGGCTGAAGTGGCGACGACCAAAGGCTGGGGCTCTGTGCCACCAGGTACGCGTAAATCCACCTACGCCAATGCTGAGTACCAAAAAGCAGCGCCGTTTGCAGGTTTCGTTTTAGATGCGTTGAGCAAAGTGAATCCAGCCAAAGCCACGGCCAAACCTGTGCCCTATGTTGGTGTGCAATATGTCGGTATTCCTGAGTTTCAAGCGTTGGGTACAGTGGTGGGGCAATCGATTTCTGGGGCTTTAGCGGGTAAATCAACCGTTGATCAAGCCTTAGAGGCAAGCCAAGCGGCGGCGAGAAAAGCGATTGAACAAGGCGGTTACGTTAAGTAAGTCTTTAAAGCCAACTTCAGTGGACGTCTCCAGCGTTTGAGGTTGGCTTTTTTACATCACAATGACTAGGAGATACACATGGCAACTGTCGCAAAGAAAAAGACAGATGCGCGACTCCTCACGGCGCAATTGTTGCTCACGCCCGCCGTGGCGATGCTGTTCATCTGGATGATTGTTCCACTGGTGATGACGTTGTACAACTCAATGCTCAATTACAACTTGTTGAGTGCCGATACGATTTCATTTGCGTGGTTTAGCAATTACAAATACTTATACCAAGACCCTGACTTTTGGGTGTCGATTTTCAACACCGTGGTGATGTTGGGTTCGGTTTTAATCATTTCCATCGTGTTGGGCACATTGCTCGCGTGGCTGTATGACCAAGATTTTAAAGGCCGCAATGTCGCTCGGTTGTTGGTGATTGCCCCGTTTTTTGTCATGCCCACCGTGTCGGCTTTGCTGTGGAAAAACATGATGTTTCACCCTGTGTACGGCATATTTGCGGCGATTAGCCATGCGCTGGGCTTGCCTGCGGTGGATTGGTTTAAAGACTATCCAATGCTCTCGGTGATTGTGATTTTGGCGTGGCAATGGATGCCGTTTGCGTTTTTGATTTTGTTGACCTCGATTCAATCGGTCGATTCTGAGCAAAAAGAAGCGGCCAAAATCGATGGCGCAAAACCATGGCATATCTTTGTTTATATTATTTTGCCGCACTTAAAACGCTCGATTTCGGTGGTGGTGATGATTGAGGCGATTTTTCTGCTCTCAGCTTTTGCCGAGATTCACATCACAACGGCAGGTGGTCCTGGTAACGCAACCACCAACTTGACGTATTTTGTGTTTTTGCGCGGGATTGCTCAGTTTGACATTGGTTTAGCGTCGGCAGGTGGCGTGATTGCGGTGATTTTGGCGAACATCATTTCGTTTTTCCTGATTCGCACCGCTTCTAAAAACTTGCAAGGAGCATAAGCATGAAAAACAGCAAAAACCAAACTTTATTGATTGCGATTGTCGGTTGGCTGATTGCCGCGATTGTATTTTTCCCGATTTTTTGGATGTTTTTGACCAGTTTCAAAACCGAAGAAATGGCCATTTCAACCCCGCCGCTGTTTTTCTTTGCGCCGACGCTTGAAGGCTACCACTCGATTATGGAGCGCGTGAATTACCTGTCGCATATGTGGAACTCGATTTTGATTGCGGGTGGCGCGACGTTGTTGGCGATTGCGGTGTCTGTGCCTGCGGCTTATGCGATGGCGTTTTATCCGACCAAGCGCACGCAAGACTTATTGTTGTGGATGATGTCGACCAAAATGATGCCCGCGGTTTCGGTGCTGTTGCCGATTTACGTGATTTTCCAAAAATTCAATTGGCTGGATAACGCAGCGGCGATGATTGTGATTTATGCGCTGATGAATCTGCCGATTACGGTGTGGTTGATTTATTCGTACTTCAAAGATTTACCGACCGAAGTCATGGAAGCGGGGCGTTTGGACGGCATGACGCTGTGGCAAGAGATTCGCTTTTTGGTCTTGCCGATGAGTTTGCCAGGTTTGGCCTCAACGGGGCTGCTGTCGATTATTTTGTGCTGGAACGAAGCGTTTTGGAGCTTGAACTTGACCACCACGCAAGCCGCGCCATTGACTCAATTGATTGCGACATTCTCGTCACCTGAAGGTCTGTTTTGGGCGAAATTATCCGCCGCCTCGGTTTTATCGGTCGCGCCGATTATGGTTTTGGGCTGGTTCAGTCAAAAGCAATTGGTTCGTGGCTTGACTTTTGGTGCGGTGAAATAAATGTTCAGCACGTTGATTTCGGATTGCGACGGTGTTTTGCTGGACTCGGAAGTCGTCGCTTTTGAGGTGCTGGTACACGAAGTACAAACGATTTTCCCCAACCTTGACGTGACGGCGCACTTACACAGCGCGTTTGGGCAAAAAACCGAAGAATTGGTGCGTCAGTTGGCGGTTTTGGCGGGCAGCAGCATTCCCGCAGGGTTTTTGCAAGCGTTGCGCCAGCGCACCGATGCGGCGATTGAACAACGCGCCAGAGCGATTGCCGATGTGGCCATTTTGGTCAACTGGCCGCAACTCAAAGCGGTGGCCAGCAACAGCGGCACAGCGCGGGTTCGCGCCGCAGTGCAGCAGGTTGGGGTGTTGGCGCGCTCGGACGTGCGGGTGTTCAGTGCCGATGAAGTAGCGCAGCCCAAACCTGCACCTGATTTGTATCTGCGGGTAGCGCAGTGTTTGGCGGTTGAGCCAGCACAGTGTTTGGTGATTGAAGACAGTTTGTCAGGCGTTGTCGCCGCGCAAGCGGCGGGCATGACGGTGATTGGCTTTACAGGTGGGGCGCACATTCCGCCCAATTACGCCGCGACTTTGCGGCAGGCTGGGGTTGATGCGGTGTTTGAGCGCATGACAGATTTACCCGAGGTTTTGAGACGCGTCGCAGGTTGGACACACAATAATTTTTAGGAGCAAAAAATGGCAACGGTACAACTTAAAAGCATTGCAAAAAAATACACCGAAAACTACGCGGTTAAAGGTGTCGATATTGATATTCAAGACGGTGAATTCATTGTTTTGGTCGGCCCATCAGGCTGCGGTAAAACCACCACTTTGCGTATGATTGCGGGGCTGGAAGAAATCTCTGAGGGCACATTGAGCATTGATGGCGTGCTGGCGAATGATTTATCGCCCGCCGAGCGCGGGATTGCGATGGTGTTTCAGTCCTACGCGCTGTATCCGCACATGAGCGTGCGCGACAATTTGGCCTTTGGCTTGCGTTTGCAAAAAGTGCCTGAAGCCAAAATCAACGAAGCGGTGGGCAACGCCTCTAAAATTTTGCACATTGAGCATTTACTCGACCGCAAACCCAAAGCCTTGTCGGGCGGGCAACGCCAGCGCGTGGCGATTGGTCGCGCGATTACCCGCACCCCAAAAGTGTTTTTGTTTGACGAGCCGTTGTCGAATTTGGATGCCGCCTTGCGGGTTCAGATGCGGATTGAGTTTGCTCGTTTGCACCAAGATTTACAAGCGACCATGATTTATGTGACCCACGACCAAATCGAAGCCATGACCTTGGCCGACCGCATTGTGGTGTTTTCAGAAGGTAAAGTCGAGCAAATCGGCACGCCGCTGCAGTTGTACCATCAGCCCGCTAATTTATTTGTCGCAGGTTTTATTGGTTCACCCAAAATGAATTTAGTGCCCGCGATTGTCGAATCAGCCGACGCGCACACCGCGCAAGTGTGCATGACCGATGGCTCAATCATCAGCGTGGCCTGCAACGGCTCGGCCTTGAAAAAAGGCGAAAAAGTGACCTTGGGTATTCGCCCTGAGCACTTGAGTGTACAATCATCCGCGCAAGATTTTGGCGTGACGGTGAGTTTGTGCGAACAAATGGGCGACTCCACGATGGTGTATGCAGCCCTTGAAGGCTTCGATAAACCCGTGGTGGTTCGTGTGGCCGATGTGTTTCGTGCCGCGCAAAACCACAAATTGCGCATTGGCGTGAATCCTGAATTGGCGTATTTGTTCGACGCCCACGGGATGGCCGTGCCCCGTCATTTGTCTGAAATCCACGCACAGTACGTTTAATCCGCTCTTGGGTTGAACGCTGTGCTCGACCCAACGAGAGGATAACCATGGATGATGCAAAACTAGAGTTACAGGCGCAAATTGCTTGGTTGTATTACATCGGTAATTTAACCCAGCAAGAAATCGCTAAAAAAGTCGGCTTATCGCGCCCCACCGTGCAGCGTTTTTTGAACTTGGCGGTGGAAAGCGGGATTGTGCAGGTCAAAATCGACCACACCAGCAGCCTGTGTATGGACTTGGCGCGGCGTTTGAAAGCGCAGTACGGCTTGCGCGAATGTGAAGTTGCACCCGTTGAAGATGAAACGGTCGGGCAAATCGACCGCCTCATCGCCATGACCTCGGCACGGTTTTTGGAGCAAACCTTGCGCACGCCGAGCATCAAAGGGATTGCGCTGGGCACGGGGCGAGCGATTAGCGCCATGTGCCAAGGGGTGAGCCGAGCGTTGCTGACCGATTTTAAAGTGGTTTCATTGGCGGGAACGGTGGCGGCGGACGGCTCGTTCAACCGCTACGACGCCAGTTTGAGTTTGGCGGCCAAAACCGACGGCAAGTACTACATTTTGTCGATTCCATTGTTTGCGCAAGACGAGCAAGACCGCGCCTATTGGTATGCCTCGCGCACCTATGTGCGCCAGTTGAGCCATTACAACGAGTGTCACTTGGCACTGATTGGGGTCGGCTGGCTGGGGCGCAATTGTTCCTTGGTGCAAGATGGTTTTGTCAGCGAACAGGTGATGGACGAATTGGTGGCGCAAGGCGCGGTGTGCGACGTGCTGGGCTGGATTTTGGATGCCCAAGGTCAGCCTTTGGCGCATGCCATGAATCAATGCATCACCAGTTTTCGCCCCGAAGTACTCAAAAAACGCCCCGTGATTGGCGTGGCGGGCGGCGAGCGCAAACATGCGGCGATTCACGCGGCCTTGCAAGGCGGCTGGCTAACGGGCTTGATTACCGACCAGCGCACCGCAGAGTATTTGTTGCGACAGGTTTCGTGAGGGCGAGCAGCCCTCACATCTAAACAGAGAAGAGGGTTGTTATGAAAAACATCATGTTGCACTTGGGCTTGGGCTCGTTTCATCGGGCGCACCAAGCCGTGTATATTCAAAATCTCATCGACAGCGGTGACGAATCGTGGGCTTTGGCGGGCGGCAATTTACGCGCCGACATGCTCGATGTGGTGGCCGCACTGCAACAGCAAAATGGCCGTTATACGCTCGAAACCGTCGCGCCAACAGGTGAGCGGTTTTACCAAACCATTCGTGCGATTGAGCAGATTATCCAGTTTGACGAGCAGTTGAGCGGCTTGGTGGCCTTGGGCGCGGCGGCGCAGACCAAAATCATTTCGTTCACCGTGACTGAAGCGGGTTATTATTTGACCGATACCGACGAGTTGGACTTGAGTTTTGTTGACCTTGCCGCCGACTTGGCGCGAGTGAAAAGCGGCGCGGTCGGTTACTCTATTTACGGCGCATTGGTTACCATTTTAAAAGCCCGCATGGCACACAACTCAGGCGCGGTGACTTTGCTCAACTGCGACAATTTGCGCCACAACGGCAAACGTTTTCGCCAAGGTTTGTTGCAATTTGTCGATTTACTCGGCGACGCACCGCTCAAACATTGGATTGAAACCCACACGACCTCGCCGAACGCCATGGTTGACCGCATCACGCCGCGCCCGACCGAGCAAGTGCGTGCCAGCGTTTTGGCTGCCACTGGGGTGGATGACCCCGCCGCCTTGATGGGCGAGACTTTTATTCAATGGGTGATTGAAGACAACTTCATCGCGGGTCGCCCCGCGTGGGAAAACGTCGGCGTCGAAATGGTTGAGTCGGTCACGCCGTACGAAGAAGCCAAAATTCGCTTACTTAACGCCACGCATACTTGCATTGCATGGGCGGGCACTTTGCGCGGTTACACTTATATTCACGAGGGCACGCTAGACCGTGACATTTATCAATGGGCTTACGATTACGTCACGCAAGACGCCATACCGTGTTTGACCCCCAGTCCGTTGAATCTTAGCCATTATCGCGACGTGGTGCTTGAGCGATTCTCGAACGTTGCGATTTGCGACACCAATCAGCGCGTGGCAATGGATGGTTATTCCAAAATCCCTGGTTATATTGTCCCGACCATACGCGATTGTTTGGCACGTGGCGCATCGTTTGACGCGGTGGCAGTTTTGCCTGCCTTGTTCTTGGCGTATTTGCAGGTGTGGCATCGGGGTGGTGTGGCTTATGAATACCAAGATCAAGCGATGGATGTGGCGGGCGCACACGCGATTTGCGAGGCGGATGACAGCGTGGCCGCTTTTTGTGCCGATTCCGTGCTGTGGGGCAGTTTGGCCAATGACATGCGCTTATTGGCCACCATGCGGCAGGCTTATGCGACAGTTCAAGGGTTTGGGATGAGGTGATTTATTTGTCATCCGCGCCACACAAGCGAGACAAAGTGCGGTTTAATATCGTTTTTCTGCATATTTCACATTTAAGGCTGCTCATGTTTCGCGCAATGCGTTCGGTTTTGGTGTTTGTCGCTGGTTGTTCGGTTGTCTCGTTGGTTCAAGCCGCGCCCGATGTGGCGCAAATTTTGCGCACGTCCGCGCCGAGCATTGTCACCGTTCAAGCGGTGCAATGGGTTAAAGTCAAAATCCCAGAGCAGTACAAAAACGTCACGCAAGACCCTGTTTATCAAGTGTTTTCACGGATTTTCAGCGACGCCGACAGCCCCGCGCCAGCGGCCAATGCCGCGCCTGTGATTCGCAAAAAGGCCGCGGGAAATGGCTTCATCATCGCGCCCAATGGCGTGATTGTGACCAATTACCACACGGTGGTGGGGGCGAATGAAATTTACGTGCAGTTGTCCGACAAGCGTCGCCTCAAAGCCACATTGATGCGCAGCGAACCCAAACGCGACTTGGCGATTTTGAAGGTTGCGGCAGGCAGTTTGCCTGCTTTGCCACTGGCCGACACGGTCAATGAGGGCGACTGGGTGATTGCGGTTGGTGCCAACAAAGCGGGTGCGTCGTCGGGTACAGTGTACAACACACCGTCAGCCAACAGCACGCAAGGTTTGGTGACCGATGTGGACATTTCCGCCGCCAACTCAGGCGGCCCGCTGCTCGATACCGATGGCGAAGCCTTGGCCATGAACTCCAATTTACTCAAAGCGGCCACGGGCTTGACCCGTCACGTGTTGGTGAGCAAATTGGTCAACTCAAGCGACCTTAAAGCGACCTTGCCGCAGTCGTGGCAAAAACTCGGCTTTACCGCCATCAACCTCACCGAAGCGGCGCAGCAAAAATACGGCTTGCCCGATGCGACAGGCGCGTTGGTGCAATCGGTGCAAAACGCCAGCGTGGCGCATAAAGCGGGCTTGCAAACAGGCGATGTGATTGTCGCGCTCGAATCACAGCGCGTGGTGGATGTGGCGGACTTGAGCGCATTGCGCGACTTTTTGACCCAAGACGATGAAGTCAACCTCACCGTCATTCGCGCGGGCGACCGCAAAGTGGTGCGTTTTGTTTTGGCCAAAACCGCCAATGCCTTTGACCAAGCCAATTTTTACAGCTGGCAACAACTCGGCCTGAAAGTTCGCGCGTTGACCAATGCGCAAAAATCCACCCTCGGCGTGACTTACGGCCTGCAAATCACCGCTGTGCAAAAAGGCGCGGCCAATGCGGGTTTAAACGCAGGCGACTTTATTTTGAGCATCAACCAACAAGAGCTCAAATCGGTGGAGCAACTCAACTCCGTCGCAAAAAAACTCGAATCAGGCGACACCGCGTTTATTTATATTGCGCAAGGCGCGGTGCGCCAGTTTGTCGGGATTGATGTTGAGTAAATTATACGTTTACAGCCGCGACAACTGCCACCTGTGCCACGACATGGTGCAAGACTTGCGTGTCGCGCAAACGCGGCGGGCGTTTGAATTTGAAGTGATTGAAATTGACGGCGAACCCGAACTTGAAACCCGTTTCGGACACATGGTGCCCGTGTTGACCTTCAATGAGCAGGTGCTGTGTTTTGGTCGGCTGGACGTTGGCGCATTGCACGCCGTTCTCTAAAAAACCGCTGCAAAAGGGCTTTGGATTCATCCAACAAAACCCCGCCCACCGCGCAGGTGTGGTGGTTGAGTTGCGGCTCAGCAAACACATTGAGCACCGAGCCTGCCACGCCTGTTTTGGCATCGGCGGCGGCGAAGACTACCCGTTTGAGCCGCGCGTGCAGCATGGCACCTGCGCACATCAAGCACGGTTCAAGCGTGACAAACAACTCGCATTCGGGCAGTCGATAATTATTCAAAGCCGCACCCGCGGCGCGTAAAGTGACGATTTCGGCATGTGCGCTGGGGTCATTCAGACCAATCGGCTGGTTGAAACCCGTCGCAACCACCTCATCACCCCGCACCAAAACCGCGCCCACAGGGACTTCGCCCGCGTCATAAGCCTGCTGCGCCGCTTCTAGCGCAAGGCGCATATAAAAGGCGTCGCGTTCATCGCTCAACACAGTCATGCCAATAAAACCAAGTTGTTGCGGTGAATCAATTCAGCTTCGTTTGCGTCGCGCCCCAACAGTTGCGCGAACTCTTCGCTACTGTGCCGCGCAATTCGCGCCGCATCGACGTGGTTGTAATTGATTAAACCGCGGGCAATCGCCACGCCTGCTTCATCGACGCACGCAATCACGTCGCCGCGCTCAAACACGCCCGCCACGCGCAAAACCCCAATTGGCAAAACGCTTTTGCCACCATCGCGCACGGCTTTGACCGCACCTGCATCCAAAATAATCTGCCCGCGCAGTTTCAAATGATCGGCCAACCACTGCTGGCGTGCGGTCAATAAAGCCACCTGCGCTTTGAGCTCGGTGCCAATTCGCTCACCTGCGGCCAAACGCGGCAAAACCTGCGCTTCGCGGCCACTGGCGATGATGGTGTGTGCGCCGCTGTTTTTGGCGCGTTTGGCAGCCAAAACTTTGGTCAACATGCCGCCTGTGCCGACCGCGCTGCCTGCGCCACCTGCCATATTTTCTAACTCAAGCAAACCTGCGGGTGCGACGTGAATCAACTCAGCCGTTGGGTTTTTGCGTGGGTCGGCGGTGAATAAACCCGCTTGGTCGGTCAAAATCACCAGTGCGTCGGCGTCGGTGAGGTTAGCGACCAACGCGCCAAGCGTGTCGTTGTCGCCGACTTTGATTTCGTCGGTCACCACCGTGTCGTTTTCGTTGATGACGGGCACAACGCCCAAGCGCAGCAGCGTGAACAAGGCCGAACGCGCGTTAAGGTAACGCTCACGGTCGGCCAAGTCGGCGTGGGTGAGTAAAATTTGCGCGGTGACAATGTTGTGCCGCGCAAATTGGGTTTCGTAAACTTGCGCCAAGCCCATTTGCCCAACAGCAGCGGCGGCTTGTAATTCGTCAATGTGCGTTGGGCGTTTGCGCCAACCGAGCCGCTTCATGCCCTCGGCAATTGCGCCGCTGGAGACCAAAATCACTTCTTTGTTGAGCGCACGCAGCGCAGAGATTTGCGCGGCCCAACTGGCAATCGCCGCTTCGTCCACGCCGTGGCCTTCGTTGGTCACCAAACTGCTGCCGACCTTGACCACCACGCGCCGCGCGGCTTTGAGCACCGAGTCTTGCGCTAAATCAGCGGGTTGATTCCATGCGCTCATGCATCGTCCTCGCGCTCTTCGTAGTCGGCCAATTTTTGCGCGGCCAGTCGCTCGGCGCGGGCAGCGGCACGAGCCGCTGAGTAAGCGACTTGTTCTTGATGCTTGTCAAACGCCAGTTTGGCATCAAGCACTTTTTGCGCCGCGTCGCGGGCGTCTTGCTCTTCTTTGGCGATTTTTTCGGTCAACTTAATCGCGTCAACGAAGTTTTGAATTTCGGTCATCAATTCTTCGCAACCCTCGCGTGTCGCGCCAGAAATTTCAAACACGCGCCCCGTCCAACCGTAGTCGTCCAAAAACGCTTTGACGCGCTGGGCGCGCTCATCAGGCGCAATCAAATCGAGTTTGTTGAGCACCAACCAGCGTGGCTTGTCGTACAGCTCAGGGTCGTATTTTTGCAACTCCTCGACAATCGCGCGGGCTTCGTGCACCACATCGACTTCGCTGGACATCGGCGCAAGGTCAATCATGTGCAACAGCACCCGCGTGCGCGCCAAATGTTTGAGGAAACGATGCCCCAAACCCGCGCCATCGGCCGCGCCCTCAATCACCCCAGGAATATCGGCAATCACAAAACTGCGCTCCGGCCCCGTGCGTACCACGCCTAGGTTGGGGTGCAAAGTGGTGAACGGGTAATCGGCGATTTTCGGCCGTGCATTGGACACCGCAGCAATTAAGGTTGATTTGCCCGCATTGGGCATGCCCAGCAAACCCACGTCGGCCAAAACTTTCAACTCCAACTTGAGCGCAAAACGCTCGCCGTCCGTGCCCGCTGTGTATTGGCGCGGCGTGCGGTTGGTCGACGACTTGAAGTGAATGTTGCCCAAGCCGCCTTTGCCGCCTTGCGCGAGCAAAACGCGCTCGCCAACCACCGATAAATCGTGCAGCAATTCGCCCGAATCGGCGTCGTAAATCATCGTGCCGACAGGCAATTTGAGCACCAAATCTTCGCCGCCCTTGCCGTAGCAATCCGAGCCACTGCCGCGCTCACCCTGTTCGGCCAAGTATTTTTTGGTGTAGCGATAGTCGATGAGCGTGTTCAGGCTGTCGTCGGCCTCGCCATACACGCTGCCGCCTTTGCCGCCGTCGCCGCCATCAGGTCCGCCATTGGGCTTGTTTTTTTCGCGGCGAAAACTCGCCACGCCATTGCCGCCATTGCCTGCAATGACTTCAATATTTGCTTCGTCGATAAACTTCATTGTGTTGTCCAATCGCTGTCATTCAATTGCATTATTATATGGCCTTATTTGATCGCTATAATTTTTTCTGCCAAAACTGCATGCCTGTGTCGGCATAGCCGCTGGTGTGGTAACTGGCTTGTGCTTTATGGTTACTGGCCAAAACCTCTAGCGTGATTTTGCAACAGCCCAAGTTTTGCGCCAACTCTTCGGCTTTGTTGAGCATTTTTTGCGCAACGCCTTGGCCGCGAAATGCGCTGGACACCACCACATCGTGGATGTTGAGCAGACTTTGGCAGGCAAAGGTTGAAAAACCCTCAAACGCATTAATCAGCCCGACAGGTTGTTCGTCCACAAAGGCCAAAATCACGTGCACGCCTTGGCGTTTGCGCAGTTTGGCCACTAAATTTTCTTTGACATAAGCGGTCAGTTCAACGCCGCCACCCATGGGGTCAAGCGCGTATTCGTTCAACAATTGCACCACGGCAGCACTGTGCTGCGGGTTAAATAAGTCCGCGACGATTATTTTTTCCATCCAATCCTTTCAACAAAAAACCCACGATAATCGTGGGTTTTTTGTGGTTTTCGTAGCAACGATTAAGCAATAACGCTGACCGTGCGGCGTTTTAATGCGCCTTTAACTGAAAACTCAACTTTACCTTCGACCAAGGCAAACAAAGTGTGGTCTTTACCCATACCCACACCCACGCCTGCGTGGTATTCGGTACCACGTTGACGGATGATGATGTTGCCTGGAACAATGTGTTCGCCACCGTACATCTTAACGCCCAAGCGTTTCGATTCCGATTCACGACCATTTCGCGTAGAGCCGCCGCCTTTCTTTTGTGCCATTTTTGACAATTTCCATTTTAACTTGGCTCAACTGCGCAAGCCAACGTTGTTACAAACAAATTACGCTAAATTAAGCATTCACCGTTTCAATTTGAATTTCGGTGTAATTTTGGCGATGGCCTTGACGTTTTTGGTAGTGCTTACGACGGCGCATTTTGAAAATACGAACCTTGTCGTGGCGACCTTGTGACAACACTTTAGCGACAACTGACGCACCAGACACCAATGGTGCACCCAAAACCAAGCTCTCACCTGAACCGATGGCGAGTACTTCGTTTAAAGTCACTTGTTGTCCAATGTCAGCAGTAATCTGTTCTATTTTCAATTTTTGGCCAACGGCAACACGATATTGTTTACCGCCAGTTTTTATGACTGCGTACATGAATATTCCTTAAATTTAAAACCTCTTTGGCGCACCATTGCGCAAAGAGGGCAAATTATAATCAATTTAAACAAGTAAATCAAGCACTTATTCATTGGCTTTGCGCAAATCCATCGGTTGCCACTGCGCTTGCATTTGTTCGCTGGTTTGCTTACTGCCATCGTGACTCCAACCAGGTTTGCCAAACACATATTTAAACCGTTGGGTTAGCGTTAAGTTGGGTTGCGTCGCATCGTGCCAAATCGCTTGAAACTCATGGGTAATTGAACCGAGCCAATGGTTTTTTTGCTCGGGCGTTAAGGGCGAAACCAAACCAAATTGCACAGGTTTGGGGTCAACCCCTTCGGGGACGAACGTGCCAAAAATTTTATCCCACACAATCAACAACATGCCCATGTTGCGGTCCAGATATGGCACATTGACCGAATGATGCACGCGATGATGCGACGGCGTGACCATGAAATGCTCCAAAAAACCCATTTTGTGAATGACTTGGGTGTGAATCAGAGCACCATAAATTTGGCTGACCGAATAGGCAAACATGATGTGCAGCGGCGCAAAACCCAGCAGCGCGAGTGGAATAAAATACACATAGCGATACAGAGGCTGAAACACGGGCGAGCGAAAACCTGTGGTGATGTTGAAATGCTCCGAGTTGTGGTGCGTGATGTGCACCGCCCAAAATAAACGGCAGCGGTGATCCATGTAATGGTGCACGTAATACGCAAAATCTTGCAGCGGAATCAGCACAAGCCAATACAACCAGCCTTGCTGCAACTCAAACCAGCGGTGCGCAAAAAACCAGCCCAAAATCAAAAACGACGTGCCTTGCATCAATAAGTCGAGGCCAAAGTTGAGCAAAGCAAAATAGCTGTTTTTGAGCGTGTCGCTGGTGCGATACAGGCCACGCGCATGGATGTGTGAATACAGTATTTCCAGCACAATCACCGCAACAAACAGCGGAACAGAAGCGATATATAAGTGTTCTTGCTTCAACAAATCAAACATCGGTTTTCCTTAGGATAAGTCTTGCTTTTCGGACAACAGCTGCGCAATGCTTTTGTTGCCACGCCCCACCAAACTACGGCGGCGAAAATAATACAACAAACTGACCGTGGTAGCGAGCATTCCACCGAGCAACCACCAAAAACCATATGGGTTATGTAAACCAGGGATGACGTCAAAATTCATGCCATAAATGCCCGTGAGCAAAGTCAATGGCGCAAAAATCGCGGTCAAAATCGCTAAAAAACGCATGGTTTCGTTGGTTTGATTGGCGG
Source organism: Formosimonas sp. (assembly GCA_051650085.1). Taxonomy (GTDB): domain Bacteria; phylum Pseudomonadota; class Gammaproteobacteria; order Burkholderiales; family Burkholderiaceae; genus Hydromonas. Next base: position 30,786 of record JBOFII010000017.1, on the reverse strand, counting down.
TGGCCGAAAAGTGCAAGTCAATCGCTGACTTAAGTGCCCGCTGTAAACGCGAGGCGTGGCTTTGCACCCGCGTGACATGTTCGACCAAATCGGTGATGCGCACCAGCATCAAATCATGGCGCACATTGGACTCTTGCGCATGTTGGTCTAAATAATTGTCACGCAACTCCTGCAGAGCATCGAGCTGCTCTTCGCATAGGTTTTCGAGTTGCTGCAAAATCGAGCTTTCTTGCAACAAAGCCTGCCAATGGTGAAAACGATGGCTGCCTTGCAGCAACTCGGTTTGCCATTGTTCTATGCGTTGCGTCAACGGCATGCGCAGCTCTAAATATTGATCAATCATGACGTTGAGCAAACGCAAGGTCAACTCAATCGCCGAGGCAGGCTGTCTTTTGGCGTCTAGTTTTGAGTTTAAACGATGATAAATCGCATCAAAGGTCGGGCTGTGCGCATCGCGTACCGTGATGAGCAGATGCCCCGCCATGATGAACACCACAGGTGTGGTGCTCAAATCACGCGCGGCACTGCGCAATTTGCGAAAAATCAAAATATCATAATCATTGGTTTGGTCGAAAAAGGACGGGTGCTGCACATTGAGCAAGTCGGTCAAGTGCAATTCATCAATCGCCACGCCAAACTGCTCGCGCACCATGTGCAACCACGCCACGGGTTGACGCTCCACATCGGTTCGGTGGACATCCAGCCATGTCACATGCTCACCCAGCATGGTTTGTTTGAAATAAAGAGAAGACATCATTAACGAGAGAAATATGGATAAAAAACCGTTTATTAAAACATGCTTGCTGTAAAATAACACGGCATTTCTTTGGAAATTGTTCCAATTGCGCGTGTTAATCCATTAAAAGGTGTCCCATGAAAATTCATGAATATCAAGGTAAAGAAATTCTTAAAAAATACGGCGTCCCCATTCCTCGCGCCATTCCAGCATTTTCAGTGGCCGAGGCCGTTGAAGCAGCCAAAGCCTTAGGCGGCTCAGTGTGGGTGGTTAAAGCCCAAATCCACGCGGGTGGTCGCGGTAAAGGCGGCGGCGTTAAAGTCGCCAAGTCTATGGACGAATTGAATCAATACGCCTCTGAAATTTTAGGGATGCAATTGGTCACTCATCAAACTGGTCCTGCGGGTCAAAAAGTACGTCGCTTGCTGATTGAAGAAGGCGCGGACATTCAAAAAGAATACTACTTGGGCATGGTCGTTGACCGTGGCACGCAAAAAATCTGCATTATGGCCTCATCTGAAGGCGGTATGGACATTGAACACGTCGCTGAGCACACGCCTGAACTCATCCACAAAGCCTTCATTGCCCCATCAACAGGTTTGACCGACGACGTGGCCGATGATTTGTCACGCAAAATGGGCATTCCCGAAGCTTCTGTGGCACAAGCGCGTGTTGTGATGCAAGGTTTATACAAAGCTTTCACAGAAACCGATGCCGACTTGGCCGAAATCAACCCACTCATCACCACAGGTGATGGCCGCGTGGTCGCGCTGGATGCCAAAATGAATTTTGACGCCAACGCGTTGTATCGTCACCCCGAAATCGTCGAAATGCGCGACCTTGACGAAGAAGACCCCGCCGAAATCGAAGCGTCAAAATACGATTTGGCCTACATTTCGCTCGATGGCAACATCGGCTGTTTGGTCAATGGCGCAGGCTTGGCAATGGCGACGATGGACACCATCAAATTGTACGGCGGCGAACCCGCCAACTTCCTTGACGTGGGCGGTGGCGCTACGGCTGAAAAAGTTACCGAAGCCTTCAAAATCATGCTCAAAAACCCCGACCTGAAAGCGATTTTGGTCAATATTTTTGGCGGCATCATGCGTTGCGACGTGATTGCCGAAGGCGTGATTACCGCCGCCAAACAAGTGCAGCTCAAAGTGCCACTGGTTGTGCGCATGAAAGGTACGAACGAAGATTTGGGTAAAAAAATGCTCGCCGAGTCTGGCTTGCCGATTATTTCCGCCGACTCTATGGCTGAAGCAGCCGAAAAAGTGGTGGCAGCGACGGGCGGCATTGTGCCTGAACATTTGCGTGCCCCAGTTGCGGGCGTTGGCGCGGCAGCTTTGGCCAGTACAGCTTCAAGCAGCGTAGGTGAAAAAGTTTATGACAGCGTGGTTGAGGGCGCTGAGGCGATTATCGGTGGTGTGGGTGATGTGGTCTCAGGCGTAGTCGACAAATCCAGCTCAATGTTGGGCTTAACCGTAGACGTCGCGTCAGATGCGGTCAGTGCGGTCGGCGGCGTGGTGTCCAGCGCGGCAGGTGCGGTTGTCTCAGGCGCGGAAGCGGTGGTGGATGGCGTGGGCAACGTGGGCGAAAAAGCCTACGATGCCCTTGTCGGTGGTGCAGAAACCGTGATTGGCGGCGTCGGCGAAGTGGCCAGTGAAATCGGTGTCGCCGCAGGCGAAGTGGTTGGTGCAGTGGCCGAAACCGCCTCTGAAACAGTCAACAACATCGGCGAAGGCGTCGCTGCGATTGGCGCAGGTACGGTTGCTGCAGGCGCGGCCGCATTGGGCATGTCTTCAAAAACCGTCAACAAAGCCGCAGGCGGCGTGGGCGGATTTTTAAAACGCTTTTGGTGGTTGTTGCCACTCCTTTTGCTCGCAGGCTTGCTGCTCAAAAACTGCGGCGGCAAAGACGCCGCACCTGTTGCCCCTGCCAAACCCGTTGAAGCGACTCCCGCTCCTGCCCCAACGCCAGCCCCAGCCGCCAAAGCCGCATTGGGCACTTGGGCGTTGAACATGCTTGGCGGTGGCAAATTTGAATTGGCAGGTAAAGTCGCCGATCAAGCGACCAAAGACGCCATGATCGCCGCAGCCAAAAAAGCCTATGGCGAGGCCAATGTGGTCGATAAACTCGTGGTCGATGCCGCTGCTCCTGCGGTGGGTTTCAAAGGCGATTGGACGAAATTGTTTGAATTATTCAAAGGCAACGGCGCACACATGAGCCTCAACGGCGACACGGTCAAAGTTGAAGGTGAAGTCGATGAAGCCACCAAAGCCAGTTTAATCGCGGCACTCAAAGGTGCATTGGGCGACGGTGTGACGATTGACGACAAACTCATGCTCAAAGGTGCAACTGCATCGGCAGGCGCGGCATTGCTTAAAGTCGAATTTGCGACAGGCTCAAGCAGCATCCCCGCCGCCGCACAGGCAGGTCTTAAAGCCTTTGCCGCAGATTTGGTTAAATCAGGAAAAAAAGGTGAAATTGGTGGTCACACCGACAACGTCGGTGACGCGGCCAAAAACACTGCCTTGTCCGCCGCCCGCGCCAAAGCCGTGGTTGAGTTTTTGGTCAAACAAGGCGTGCCTGCTGACGCACTGACCTCAAAAGGTTACGGCGATACAGCTGGGATTGCGGACAATGCCACCGCCGATGGTCGCGCGCGCAACCGCCGTGTTGAATTCAAATAATCTTGTTGCCCCATTTAAAGGACTTATCTCATGAGCATTTTAATTAATCAAAACACCCGCGTCATCACGCAGGGCATCACGGGTAAAACAGGCCAGTTCCACACCCGCATGTGCCGCGAATACGCCAATGGCAAAAATGCATTTGTCGCAGGCGTTAACCCGAAAAAAGCAGGCGAAGACTTTGAAGGTGTGCCGATTTACGGCACAGTCGCCGAGGCAGCCCAGCAAACAGGCGCGACCGCATCGGTGATTTATGTGCCACCCGCAGGCGCGGCGGCGGCGATTTGGGAAGCGGTTGAAGCCAGCTTAGAATTGGTCATCTGCATCACCGAAGGCATTCCTGTGCGCGACATGATGGAAGTGCGCGACCGCATGCGCCGTGAAGGCCGTTCAACGATTTTGCTCGGCCCGAACTGCCCTGGCGTGATTACCCCTGATGAACTCAAAATCGGCATCATGCCCGGTCACATTCACCGCAAAGGCCGCATCGGCGTGGTGTCACGCTCAGGCACGTTGACCTACGAAGCCGTGGCACAATTGACCGAACTCGGCTTGGGTCAATCGACTGCTGTAGGGATTGGCGGCGACCCTGTCAATGGCCTCAAGCACATCGACATCATGCGCATGTTCAACGAAGACCCTGACACTGATGCGGTTGTGATGATTGGCGAAATCGGCGGCGGCGATGAAGAAGAAGCCGCACACTGGGTCAAAGCCAACATGAGCAAACCCGTTGTGGGCTTTATCGCAGGCGTAACCGCTCCCGAAGGCAAGCGCATGGGGCACGCGGGTGCAATTGTCTCTGGTGGCAAAGGCACGGCGCAAGAAAAATTGGAAATTATGGCGGACAGCGGTATCATCGTCACCAAAAACCCATCTGAAATGGGGCGCTTACTCAAAGCGGCGATTTAAACAAAAAACGGCATCGTCAAGATGCCGTTTTTATTTGTCGGTTCAAACACAAAAAACTTGCCATTCAAAAAAAAGCATACTATAATCTTGTTTCTTCGGAGTGTAGCGCAGCCCGGTAGCGCACCTGGTTTGGGACCAGGGGGTCCAAGGTTCGAATCCTTGTACTCCGACCAAAATTTAAGCCTTTCAGTAATCTGCCCGTAGCTCAGTTGGATAGAGCAACAGCCTTCTAAGCTGTGGGTCACAGGTTCGATTCCTGTCGGGCAGGCCAGTTGGTCAAACGTTTCAACGGTGGCTGTAGCTCAGTTGGTAGAGTCCAGGATTGTGATTCCTGTTGTCGCGGGTTCGAGCCCCGTCAGCCACCCCATCAGCATCAATTTATATCAAAAACCGCTAGATATAACGTCTAGCGGTTTTTTGTTGCGTCAGAAGAAAAGCGACCCATTATGAAATGGGTCGCTGCATGCATCTTCACTGAGGGTTGTATTCGCTCAACGGCACGCACGAGCAGAACAAATTGCGGTCGCCATACACGTTGTCGACCCGTGCGACGGGTGGCCAGTATTTGCGGGTGCGCAGGCTGGCGACGGGGTAGGCGGCTTGTTCGCGTGGGTAGGCGTGCGGCCAGTCGTTGGCGCACAGCACGGCGGCGGTGTGCGGCGCGTGTTTGAGCGGGTTGTCGTCTGCGGGTAATTCGCCGCGTTCAATCTGGGCGATTTCGGCGCGGATGGTTTTCATGGCGGTGATGAAGCGGTCGAGTTCGGCGAGCGGCTCGGACTCGGTTGGCTCAATCATCAACGTGCCCGCGACGGGGAAACTCATGGTCGGCGCGTGGAAACCGAAGTCCATCAAGCGTTTGGCAATGTCGTCCACCGTCACGCCAGCCGTGTCTTTCACGCCGCGCACGTCCAAAATGCACTCATGCGCGACCAGCCCGTTGTCGGCGGTGTACAGCACGGGGAAGTCATTTTCGAGCGACTTGGCGATGTAGTTGGCCGACAAAATCGCGACTTTTGAGGCTTGGGTTAAGCCCACCGTGCCCATCATGGCGATGTACATCCATGTAATCGGCAAAACGCCCGCGCTGCCGTATGGCGCGGCCGACACCGCGCTGATGCCGTGCGCGTCGCGCTGGTAGCCAATCGCGTTTAAATTGGGTAAAAATTCGGCCAAATGCGCTGCGACGCACACGGGGCCGACGCCTGGCCCGCCGCCGCCGTGTGGAATGGCAAAGGTTTTGTGCAAGTTCAAATGCGACACGTCGCCGCCGAATTGCCCTGGAGCACACAAGCCAACCATGGCGTTCATGTTCGCGCCGTCGATGTAGACTTGGCCGCCGTGCGCGTGGATGATGTCGCAAATCTCGGTGATGCTCGCTTCAAAAACGCCGTGCGTTGATGGATAGGTAATCATCAACGCGGCAAGGTTGGCCGAGTGCAATTCGGCCTTGGCCTTGAGGTCGGCCACGTCCACGTTGCCGCGCTCGTCGCAAGCCACGACCACCACGCTCATGCCGACCATCGAGGCCGAGGCAGGATTCGTGCCGTGCGCCGAGGCGGGGATGAGGCAAATGTTGCGGTGGCCTTGGCCGCGCGAAGCGTGGTATTTTTGGATGATGAGCAAGCCTGCGTATTCGCCTTGCGAGCCTGCATTGGGCTGCAAACTCACCGCTGCGTAGCCCGTCGCCGCCACCAACATGGCCTCGACTTCTGCAATCATGGCGCGGTAGCCAACGGTTTGCGCATCGGGTGCGAACGGGTGAATCTGGCCGAACTCAGGCCACGTCACAGGCAACATTTCGCTGGTCGCGTTGAGTTTCATCGTGCACGAACCAAGCGGAATCATGGTGCGGTCAAGGGCTAAATCTTTGTCCGACAACTCACGCAAATAGCGCAGCATCGAGTGCTCCGAGCGGTGCGTATTGAACACAGGATGGGTTAAAAATTTAGAGATGCGGCGCAAACTTGCGGGAATCAGGTCGGTTGTGTGCGCCGCCAGCTCTGCAAAATCGGGCAAAGTTTGGCCGTCGGCCGCGAAAATTTGCCACAGCAACTCAACGTCGGCAGGCGTGGTGGTTTCGTCCAATGACATGCACATGTATTCGTCCCATGCCATGCGTAAATTCGCGCCGAATTCATAACCGCGCTGCACCAGCGACTCGGTGGCCGCGCCTGTTTTGAGGCACAACGTGTCAAACGTGTGCTCGTCGTGGCACTCGTTGTAGCCCAGTTGCGCCAAACCCGCTCGCAAAACGGCGGTGTAGTGCGCCACGCGCTGCGCGATGCGCGTTAGGCCGTCCGCACCGTGATAAACCGCATACATGCTGGCGATAATCGCCAACAGGGCTTGCGCCGTGCAAATGTTTGAGGTGGCTTTTTCGCGGCGAATGTGCTGCTCGCGGGTTTGCAGCGCAAGGCGCAGGGCGGGTGCGCCTTGCGCATCGACCGACACGCCGACCAAACGGCCCGGCATCGAGCGTTTGAAACTGTCGCGCGTCGCCATAAACGCCGCGTGCGGCCCGCCAAAACCCAGCGGCACGCCAAACCGCTGCGTGTTGCCAATCACAATATCCGCGCCGCCGTGCGGCCATTCCCCTGGTGGTTTGAGCAGCGTCAACGCGAGTAAATCGCTCGCCACAATATACGCCGCGCCTTTGGCGTGCACGATTTCTACGTCATCAAAATCCTCGCCCAAGCGGCCACTGGTTGATGGATATTGGTCTAACACTGCAAAATAATCATCGGCTTGAATCAGGTCATACCACTCCTGCGCCGAGTTCGCCACGCGCACCTCAATGCCCAACGGTGCGGCGCGGGTTTGAATCACCTCAATGGTTTGCGGATGCGCATCACCCGCCACCACAATCGCTTGACCCTTGGCCTTCACGCTGCGCATCGCCAACGTCATCGCCTCCGCCGCCGCTGTTGCCTCGTCCAGCATCGACGCATTGGCAATATTCATGCCCGTCAAATCAATAATCATCTGCTGAAAATTAAGCAACGCCTCTAAGCGACCCTGCGAAATCTCAGGCTGATACGGCGTGTACGCCGTGTACCACGCAGGATTTTCTAAAACATTGCGCAAAATCACCGCAGGCGTGTGCGTGCCGTAATAGCCTTGGCCGATGAAGTTCTTAAATACCTTGTTTTGATTCGCATGCTCGCGCAACCGCGCAATCGCCGCTTCTTCAGAATAACCCGCGCTGAACTCACCCAGCGGCATGTCCGCGCGGCGGATGTTGGCAGGCACGACTGCGCCGATGAAGTCGTCAAGATTGGTGTAACCCAACGCGGCCAGCATATGCGCTTGGTTGGCAGAATTGGGGGCAGTGTGGCGGGAGGGGAAGGTGGTGGAGGTCATAGGTTTATAAATCCAAAGTAAAGTTAATCATTTTTTTCTGTTTGATGGTGATGGTAGCCACAAAGCCCACCAAATTCTTGTTCGTTTGGATGTAAGTCCGTATCGCATATTGAACAGTGTGTGTAACTTAACTCCTCACCACAAGCCAAGCAAAATCCTTGCGCTTCATCAAAAGTTGCTTTTCCACAGTTATCACAATATGGCAACTGTTCCATCTCTTTCGGGTCATAGTCGATATTAAAATAGCAAGAAGCCCACTCTTCAATTTCATCCTCATAATCAAATTCAGTATTACACGTGTCGCATTGAAACGTTGCTTCATCAATAGTAGATGGGGTGTTGGTTGGTTTAATTAGTTGGCTTGAACAAAAAGGGCATTCAATAAACGGAACAATATTTCCATCATGCCAAGGTAAATTACCAAGAGTTGATTGAAATTGTGAAATTTTTGACTGATATTCAATATTTATTTCCATCAGAGTGTTCCAGTAACGGTTTTGGAATAAATCATGAGGCTGTATTCCCAAATGTGTTGGAACAAAATTTTGAATGATTGAAAAGGCATGGCACATAACTGCCTTTATGTCTTGAACCGTGCGACTCTCGTAATAGTGTTCTAAGCTGTTTCTTACACGTTGAACTTTTTCAAAATTAGTCCAATCAATGAAAATATCAAGATCCTTAAATCTCTTTTTAATTTCTGCCACGTCAACAGTATTTTTGCCAACTCCGATAAAAATAACGTTTCCGTCTACAAGTTTTGGTTGTATGCGTGCCTTTATTAACACTTCATTTGATTCTGGTGGTGATAATTGGCGAAGTTTTTCTTTGAAAAGTAGCAAAAGACCTGCGTAGATATTTCTGACTGAAGATAGAGAGCGTCGAGGGTCTGCCGATTCAAAATCTTCAATACCGATTTGAATAGAAAAAACTGCATTTTTTAGAATGGAGTCCATAACGTTCCTAAAATATGTTAATCATGTTTAAAATATTTCGTCATTGCGGGCTTGACCCGCAATCTTCTAAATCAGGGAGATGCCGCGTCAAGCGCGGCATGACGGCAGTGTTTTGGTTTTAACTGTATTACGTTACGCCAATTGAATCTGATAAATCGAGTCGCATGTTGTTTAAAAATAACTTTCCTTAAAACATCGTCATTGCGGGCTTGACCCGCAATCTTCCAAATCAGGGAGATGCCGTGTCAAGCACGGCATGACGGTTGTTATGGAAATGTCGTGTCAAGCGCGATATGACGGCGTTGTTTGGGCTTTAATTGCATCTATACCCTCTTGTGTCACGCTAATCGAGTCCGATAAATCCAACCAATTCGGATTCGTTGTGGCGATTAAGTCGTTTTTCCATGCCCGTTGCCAGTTTTTGAGTTGCTTTTCACGCGCAATCGCTGCGCGTATGGATTCTGCTGTTTCAAAATACACCAATTTGTCCACGTTATACCGCTGTGTAAAGCCTTTGTGAATCTTGGCTTTGTGCTCTGCGACGCGGCGGATGAGGTCGCTGGTCACGCCGATGTACAGAACCGTGTTGTGCGCGTTGCTCATCAAGTAAACGTAGGGCATGGCTTTTCCCTGAATCAGGAGATTGCGGCTCGAGGCCGCAATGACGTGGGTTTAGTTGTTCTGCGTCTCATAATCCGCCGCACTCAACAACCCATCGAGTTCAGCAGGGTTGCTGGGGGCGATTTTGAACAGCCAGTTGTCGTAGGCGGCTTCGTTGATGACTTCGGGGGTGTCGGCAATCGCGTCGTTGCGGGCGAGGATGGTGCCGCTGATGGGAGCGTAGATGTCGCTGGCGGCCTTGACGGATTCGACGACGGCGACGGCTTCTTCGCGGGCGACTTCGCGGCCTGCTTCGGGCAGCTCTAGAAACACGATGTCGCCTAAAGCGGCTTGAGCGTGGTCAGAAATGCCGACAGTGACGCTGCCATCGGCTTCGAGTTTGACCCATTCGTGGCTGGTGGCGAATTTGAGGGATGAGTGGGCTGACATGGTTTTTCCTTTTTGGGTGGTGAATGAATGAGGTCATTCCCGCGTAGGCGGGAATCTAGTTGCCTTCATAAGGTTAAGGTTGACCCCACTGGATTCCCGCCTGCGCGGGAATGACGAGGGTGCGGTGATTTTAAACCAAAACTTTGCCGTTGCGTACAAATGGCAGTTTGACGACGAGAGCCGACAGCGGTTTGTCGCGAATGATAACTTGCACGGTGTCGCCAACCGCTACGCCCAGCGGGACGCGGGCAAAGGCGATGGATTTTTGTAAAGTGGGGCTGAATGTGCCGCTGGTGGTTTCGCCCTCGCCGTGCGCGGTGTGTACGGTTTGGTGGCTGCGCAAAATGCCTTTGTCTTGCAAAATCAGGCCGACCAGTTGCTGGCTGTGGGTGAGGGTGGCTTTGCCGATGAAGTCGCGCTCGCTCACTAAATCGACCGTCCACGCAAGGCCTGAGTTGAGCGGGTTGACAGTCTCATCCATGTCTTGGCCATATAAGTTCATGCCCGCTTCAAGGCGCAAGGTGTCGCGTGCGCCAAGGCCGCAGGGTTGGGTGCCTGCGGCGGCGAGTTGCGCCCATGTGTCGGCGGCGAGTGCGGCGGGGACGGCGATTTCAAAGCCATCTTCGCCTGTGTAGCCCGTGCGGGCGACCATCCATTCGTGGCCGTCGTGTTCGATGAGTGCGGCGTTAAAGGGTTTGAGCGCGTCGGCCGATTGGATGAAGGGCAGGGCTTGCATGGCGGCGGCACGGGCGTTCGGGCCTTGTACGGCGATGAGGGCGAAGTCGGTGCGCGGCGTGAGGGTGAGGCCAAAATCACCTGCGGCGTTTTGGCTGTTGAGCCATTCAATGTCTTTATCGGCCGTGCCTGCGTTGACGACGAGGCGAAAGAAGTTGTCGCTGAAAAAATACACGATAAGATCGTCAATCACGCCGCCGTCAGGGCGCAACATGCACGAGTACAAGGCTTTGCCTGTGGTTTGTAGTTTGTCGACGTTGTTGGCCAGCACGTAGCGCAAAAAGTCACGGGTTTTCTCGCCGTTAATGTCCAGCACGCGCATGTGCGACACGTCAAACATGCCAGAAGCGGTGCGCACGGCGTGGTGCTCTTCGATTTGTGAGCCGTAATTAACGGGCATGTCCCAGCCGCCAAAATCGACCATGCGGGCATTGGCGGCTAAGTGGGTGGCGTGTAAAACGGTGTTTTTTAAAGTCATGGTGGCACTCAAGGTCGGTCAACAGGCACGACGCGCAGGTCGTGTTCATCCCGTTTCTGTCCTTGGTACCTGAGAGATTTGTGCAAAGCGATGCTTTGCGCCCCTTCGGTGGCGGCGTGAGCCGCGCTCTCCAGAAAATGCCACATGTTGGTGTGGCCTTGCGAGTCCTTGTGCCTGAGAGTTTTTGGGTGTTCACCTTCGGCGGTTGCGGCTTTTGTGCGCAACACTCTCCTCGCGAGTGCGTCACTTTAAAACGAATAGAGCCACTTGTCAAACAAACCCCCATCTGTGGTTAAATTTCATTGAAAATTTCAGCAATGCATCTGTATAATCTCGAATCTTGTACAAAGATTGGATTTTTTAACTTAACTGGAGACGAAAAATGAAACAAAAAATGATTTTGGCACTGGGCATGACCTTGGTTTTGGCCGCTTGCGGCAAAAAAGATGCGGCACCTGAAGCGCCTAAAGCGGATGCAAAACCTGAAGTGAAAGCAGAAGCAAAAACTGAAGCTGCTGGCGGCCCTGCGATTATTTATGATGCAGGTGGTAAATTTGATAAGTCGTTCAATGAGTCCGCTTACACCGGCGCAGAAGCCTTTAAAAAAGAAACAGGCAAAGCTTACATGGACTTTGAGTTGAAAAACCCAACTGAATTAGAAGGCGTGTTGCGCAAATTGGCACAACGTGGCGGTAACCCAGTGGTCACCATGGGCTTTAACAGCGCAGAAGCGTTGACCAAAGTCTCAGCTGAATTGCCCAAATCCAACTTCGTGATTGTCGACTCTGAAGTTAAAGGCGCCAATGTTAAATCCATCCAGTTCCGTGAAGAAGAAGGCTCGTTCTTGGTCGGCGCATTGGCAGCGATGAACTCTAAAACAGGTAAAGTTGGCTTCATCGGTGGTATGGATATTCCCGTGATTCGCAAGTTCTCTTGTGGTTACGAGCAAGGCGCGAAATACGTCAATCCAAAAGCCACAATGATCAACAAAACTGTGGGCACAACGGGCGATGCGTGGAATAACCCAACCAAAGGTGGCGAATTGGCCAAAGGTCAGTTTGACGCAGGCGTGGACGTGATTTTCGCAGCTGCAGGCGGTACGGGTAACGGCGTGTATCAAGCCGCTAAAGATGCTAAAAAATTGGCGATTGGCGTGGACAGCAACCAAAACTACTTGTTCCCAGGCACGATGTTGACGTCAATGGTCAAACGTGTGGATAACGCTGTTTTGGCTGCGTTCAAAGAAGCCGCAGCAGGCTCGTTCAAAGGTGGTGCGATGTCTATGGGCTTGGCTGAAGGCGGTGTAGATTGGGCGTTGGATCAACACAACCGCTCATTGGTCACGCCAGAAATGGAAGCCAAAGTTAATGCCATCAAAAAAGACATCATCGATGGCAAAATCAAAATTTCTTGCAAATAAGCAAGGTTGAGCATGGGGCGAGCAATTCGCCCCATGTTGTATTTTTGACACAAACAATAAGCGGAGACCCGCATGTCCTTAACAACTACTCCATTGGCGGTAGAGTTACGCCGCATTTGCAAACGATTCGGCGCAGTTGCTGCCAATCAAGACATTGATTTAGCGATTCCCAAAGGCACTGTTCACGGCATTATTGGTGAAAATGGCGCGGGTAAATCCACCTTAATGTCGGTTTTGTATGGTTTTTATACCGCCGATTCGGGCGAGATTTTAATCGACGGTCAACCCGTCAAAATCACCAACTCCACCATGGCGATTGCGCATGGCGTGGGTATGGTGCACCAACACTTCATGTTGGTTGAAACTTTATCGGCACTTGAAAATATTTTATTGGGCGCAGAAGACTCATGGTCGTTGGATGCGTCTAAAAAGCAAGCCCGTGTGCGTTTGCAAGCGATTTCAGATCAGTTTGGCTTGAATGTGCCACTCGATGAGCCTGTGGGCGAATTGGCGGTCGGCGTGCAGCAGCGGGTTGAGATTCTCAAAGCCTTGTACCGCAAGGCACAGATTTTGATTTTGGATGAGCCAACGGGCGTGCTCACACCGCAAGAGGCCGACCAATTGTTTGACGTGCTGCGTGACTTGCGCAGCCAAGGCGTGACGGTCATCATCATCACCCACAAATTGCGCGAAATCATGGCGGTGACGGACAATATTTCCATCATGCGTGCGGGCAAAATGATTGCCCATCGTCAAACGGCACAAACCAATCCTGAAGAGTTGGCCGAACTCATGGTCGGTCGCCCTGTGGCCACTGAACTGTTGCGCGGTCAAAGCGAGGTGTCGGATGTGTATTTGTCGGTCAAAAACCTGTCGTACACCGATGCCAAAGGTGTGCAACGCTTGAAAAACGTCTCGTTTGACCTCAAAGCGGGTGAAATCGTTGGTTTGGCAGGCGTGTCGGGCAACGGGCAAACCGAGTTGCTCAAAATTTTGTCGGGTGAAATGCGTGGCACGGGTGGCACGATTGATTTATTGGCCGACGGCCAAGCTGCATTTACTCATGCAACGTGGCCGCATCCCAAAGAGTTGCGTCAATTGGGCGTGGCGCATATTCCCGAAGATCGTTTGGGGCAAGGGTTGTTGAAAAATTTCACCATGCAAGAATCGGCGATTTTGGGTTACCACCGCGATTCGACGCTGGGCAGCAAATGGAGTTTAATCATCAACAAAGTCCGTGAATCGGCATTGGCGTTGATTAAGGCCTTTGATGTGCGTCCGAACTTGCCTGAAATTCGCTCGGCCAATATGTCGGGTGGCAATCAGCAAAAATTGATTATTGCCCGTGAAATGACCCGCCAACCCAAAGTGTTGCTGGTCGGCCAACCGACGCGTGGGGTGGACATTGGCGCGATTGAACTGATTTACAAAGAACTTGTCAAAGCCCGCGACGCGGGTGCGGCGATTTTGGTGGTCTCGGTTGAATTGGATGAAATTTTGACGTTGTCAGACCGAATTTTGGTCATGAATCAAGGGCAAATCACGGGGCAGTTGGTCGGCGAGCAGGCCGATCCGCGCTCGATTGGTTTGTTGATGGCGAGCAGTGAAGCGATGAAAGGTGCAGCATGACACAGCAAAAAAATAAACCGATTCCCGTTTGGTTGGCGGGCTTTGGGATTCCATTCATTCAATTGATGTTGGCGTTTGCCTTATCGTCGTTGCTGGTGCTGAGCATTGGGCAAAGCCCAGTGGAGTTGATGTCGGTCTTGGTCAAAGGCGCGTTCAACTTGGATACTGGTTTGCCCTCGACTTTATACAACGCCACGTCCTTGATTTTTACAGGTTTGGCGGTTGCCGTGGCGTTTCACGCGGGTCTGTTCAACATTGGTGGCGAAGGGCAAGCGTATTTTGCAGGCTTGGGTGTGACGTTTGTCTGCTTGGCTTTTGGGCCTTCATTACCTGCGCCCGTTATGTTTGTCGGCGCGATGCTTGGCGCGATTGTGTTTGGTGGCTTGTATGGTTTGATTCCTGGTGTTTTGCAAGCCAAACGCGGGGCACACGTGGTCGTGACTACGATTATGCTCAACTACATCGTGTTTGCGTTCATGAATTTCATGATGCGTTTTTATATCTCCAAATCCGAAGGCTCAACGGACTCTGAAAACTTTGCGGCTGACTCGGTTTTGCCGCGCTTGTCCGAAATGTTGCCGTTTTTGGGTTTTGCCGATACGCCGCTGAACTTTGCGTTTTTCTTGGCCTTGTTGTGCGCGGCCTTTGTGTGGTGGTTGATTTGGCGCTCGCGCTTGGGTTATGAGATTCGTGTGGTCGGCCAAAATCCACAAGCGGCAACGTATGCGGGGATTTCGGTCAGCAGAATCATTATTTTGACCATGGTGATTTCGGGCGCGTTGGCGGGCTTGATGGCGGTCAACGTCGTATATGGCGCACAAGGTCGCTTGAGTTTGGCCTTTACGTCTGGGATTGGTTACATGGGGATTGCCGTGGCCTTGATGGGGCGCAATCATCCTGTTGGCGTGGTGTTGTCGGCTTTGTTGTTCGGTGCATTGGCACAAGGCGGCTCAGAAATGCAGTTTGACTTGCCTGATATTAGTCCCGAATTTAATGTCGTGATTCAAGGTTTGATTATTTTCTTTGTCGCCGCGCTCGACGGTTTGGTGCGCAAACCGATTGAAACGTGGTATCAAAACAGAAAGGGCGCATGATGGATGAGATGATTTTAACGATTGCCAATGTCATGGGCAGTGGCTTGCGCCAAGCCGTGCCGTTGATTTTGGCGGCAATGGGTGGCCTGATGGCCGAGCGTTCAGGTACGGTCGATATTGGCCTTGAAGGCAAAATGCTGTTCTCGGCGTTTGCAGGCGCGGCGGTGGCCAGTTTGTCGGGTTCGATTGGCTTGGCGGTGTTGGCGGCGATTGCGGCTTCGGTGTTTCTCTCTTTGCTACACGGTTTTGCGACTATTTCGCAAAAAGGCGATCACACCGTGTCGGGCTTGGCGATTAATATTTTGGCCGCAGGCTTGACCTTGGTTTTGGGACAAGCGATTTTCCAAAAAGGTGGGCAAACCCCCTTGTTGCCTGATGAGTTGCGCTTCAAACCGATTATTTTCCCAGGGGTTGATGCTTTGCGCGACGTGCCGTTGCTCGGCCCGATTTATGAGCGCGTGATTTCAGGGCATCATTTATTCACCTATTTGTCGATTGCCGCAGTGGTTTTGACGTCATTTTTGCTGTATCGCACCCGTTTGGGTTTGCGGATTCGCGCGGTCGGTGAAGAGCCGAATGCGATTGACACTGCAGGTTTGTCGGTCGCAGGCTTGCGTTACTTGGCTTTGGCGTTCACAGGTTTGATGTGTGGTTTGTCGGGCGTGGCGTTGTCCATGGCGCAAAATGGCGGCTTTGTGCGCGACATGAGTGCGGGGATGGGCTATATGGCCTTGGCCGCAGTGATTTTTGGTAAATGGAAGCCGTGGTCTGCGTTTTGGGCCTGTATGTTGTTTGGCTTTTTGGGTGCGTTGTCCGACAGCATGCAAGGCGTGCCGATGTTTGGCCTGAAAGAAATTCCATCGCAATTGTTCAATGCCTTGCCGTACATTTTGACTGTGGTTTTATTGGCAGGCTTTGTCGGTAAAGCGGTTGCGCCCAAAGCGATTGGCCGTCCTTATGTGAAAGAGCGTTGATGAGTATTGTGAATTTTGGGTCAATCAACATTGACCATGTTTATCAAGTGCCGCATTTTGTGCAACCTGGTGAAACTTTATCCGCGCAAGCCTACAGCAAAGGCTTGGGCGGCAAGGGTTTGAACCAATCGGTGGCGTTGCAACGCGCAGGCGTTGTGGTGCTGCATGTCGGTTGCATCGGCGCGGATGATGTGTGGATGCGCGAGCAGCTGACGCAGTTGCAGCTCAAACTCGATGCGATTGCGCCGCTGGATGTGGCGACGGGGCACGCGTTGATTCAAGTCAACGACGATGGCGAAAACTGCATTGTGCTGTGCGCAGGTGCGAACCACGGCTTGACGACGCAGATGATTGATGCGGCGCTGGCGCGGCCTGACGTGGAATGGGTTTTATTGCAAAACGAAACCAATTTGATTGGTGAGATCATCGAAAAATCGCACGCCGCAGGCAAAAAAATCGCCTTCAATCCCGCGCCATGCCATGCCGAATTGGCGCAACTGCCGTTGCACTTGCTCGATACTTTGGTGGTCAACGAAGTGGAGGCTGCGCAGTTGACGGGTTTGAGCGATGTGGCCGCAGCTTTAACCGCGTTGCGTGGCCAAGTCAAAAACGTGGTTTTGACCATGGGTGGCGATGGCGTGCGTTATGTTGGCGAGGCAGGTGAGTTTTTTGTGGCCGCGCAAAAAGTTGAGGTGGTCGACACCACAGCGGCAGGTGACACTTTTATTGGTTACTACTTGGCGGGTTTGATGAATGGTTTGGGCGTGCCGCAGGCATTGAGCCAAGCCACGCAAGCCGCTGGTATTACGGTTTCTCGGATGGGTGCAAGTTCGGCCATTCCGTTTATTCATGAATTGACATAAGGACTATAAAATGACTAAGTACAAAATGATTATCGACACCGACCCAGGTGTAGACGACGCGTTGGCGATTGCGTTTGCAGCGCAGCATCCTGAGATTGAATTGGTGGGTTTGACCACGGTTTATGGCAATGTGTCGGTTGAGCAAGCGACGAAAAACGCAGGTTTTTTGGTGGATTTGCTCGACATCAAACACGTGCCTGTCGCTAAAGGCGAGGCCGTGCCGTCGGTGCAAAAACCGCACAGCTTCCCTGACTTTGTGCATGGCAAAAATGGTTTTGGCGACATTGACGTCAACTATCCTACTGATTTCGCGCCGATTGACGAGTCCGCCGCTGATTTCATTGTGCGCATGATTAACGAAAACCCAGGTGAAATCGTTTTGGTGCCTGTCGGTCCGTTGGCCAATATTGCCGCCGCACTCAAAAAAGACCCGTCGATTGCGCAAAAAGTCAAACAAGTGGTCATCATGGGGGGCGCGGCGCATGTTGAGGGCAATGTCTCGCCTGCGGCAGAAGCGAATATTTGGAACGATCCACATGCCGCGCAAGTGGTGTTTGAAGCAGCTTGGCCGATTGTGATGGTTGGTTTGGATGTGACCTATCAAACGATTATGCCCAATGAGCCGATGGAACGCATTGCTGCTGCCGCGCCGAAGGTTGGTGGCTTTTTACAAGAAATTTGCGCGTTTTACGCCAATTTTTACCGCAATGTGGCGGGCTTTGATGGCTTCTCGTTGCATGACCCTGCAACGGTCATGTATGTGACTAATCCAGAGTTGTTCACCACCGTACGTGGCCAAATCGAAGTCGTACAAGATGGCGCGGGCGCGGGCAAAACCTTTTTTGCCCCGAAAGGTCGTCAGTATGCCGAAGACTACTGGTCGCAGCGCGACAATGTTGAGGTGTGCTTGGGTGTCGATAAAGCGGGGGTTTTGACCTTAATTGAACAAATTTTAAGCACGGCAAAATAATGTTACCGATTGTCGATTTCGCCAGCCCAACGGCGGCACGTGATTTCACCCAGTCTTTGCACGAGACTGGGTTTGCGGTTTTGGTCAACCATCCGATTGACTCGCAACTGGTCGGGCGAATTTTCACCGATTGGTTGGCGTTTTTTCAAACCGATGACAAGTTCAATTATCCGTACAGCGCACAGCAGTTTGACGGTTATTTTTCAACCGCCGTCTCTGAAACCGCTAAAGGCAACGCGCTCAAAGACATCAAAGAGTTTTACCACATTTATCCGTGGGGACGGATTCCTGTGGCGTTAAAAGATGATGCGCAACGCTATTATCAAGAGGCCAGCGGTTTGGCGGCAACTTTGCTTGGCTGGGTTGAGCAACACACGCCGAGCGAGATTGCGCAGCATTACAGCCAACCGCTCTCCAGCATGATTGACGGCAGTGAGCAAACTCTGTTGCGGGTTTTGCATTACCCTCCGTTGGCGGGTGATGAGCCTGCAGGCTCGGTGCGGGCCGCGGCGCACACCGACATCAATTTATTGACGGTTTTGCCTGCGGCCAATGAGCCAGGTTTGCAAGTGCAGGCCAAAAATGGTGATTGGCTGGATGTGCCGTGTGATTTTGGCATGCTCATCATCAATATTGGCGATATGCTGCAAGAAGCCTCGCAAGGCTATTATCCGAGCACCATGCATCGGGTCATCAATCCACAAGGTGCAACGCGCAATGTCAGCCGTGTGTCTTTACCGTTGTTTTTACATCCTAATCCTGAAGTGGTTTTGTCAACGAAATACACCGCTCAAACGTATTTGAATGAACGGCTCGCCGAGCTGGGCATGAAAAAAAATTGAGCCGTCATGGTTTTCACAACAGATGACTGCGAAAAAAACGCACGATAAAACCGAATTTGCTGAATTTTTTGTAACAATTACGGCATGATGCTAAAATGACACGCTTATGACTGAATCGAAAAAGATTAGGAGTGGATGTTGAGTCCTCTAGTAGAAACAATAAAAACACATGCCGCCGCTGCGCCCGCTGTAACGGGACGGCATGGTTTGGCAGAGTCGGTTTCGGTCTGTTGGGCCAGCACCGCAGCTGAGGTCGAAGAGGTTCAGCGTTTACGCTATCAAGTGTTTTTCGAAGAAATGGGTGTCAAACTCAATGCGGTTGATGGGCGCGATCAAGATCAATTTGACCCCTATGTTGAGCATGTTTATGTGCGCGACAATAAAACGGGGAAGGTTGTTGGTACTTACCGCGCCTTAACACCCTCTGCAGCCAAAGTGATTGGCATGTACTCTGACCAAGAGTTTGACATCAGTGATTTATTGCCACAAAGCGATAAAATGCTTGAAATTGGCCGTGCGTGTGTGCACAAAGATTACCGCAATGGCACGGTTTTGATGACATTGTGGAAGGCGATTTTGCAGTTTTGCGCCAAACATGGTTATGAAATGATTTTGGGTTGTACCAGTGTGCCTGTGGCGGCCAATAGCCCTGCGATTGCCGATATTCAACGTTTGCTCGAAGAGTCGGGTGCGATGAGTGATGAGTTTAAAGTCATTCCTCGTGCGCCTTTTACACCCGCCATGCAAGTGCCTGTTAATGATGATGTGCGCGTGATGATGCCGCCTTTGTTTAAAGGGTATTTGCGCTTGGGTGCAAAAGTGTGTGGCGAGCCGACGTTTGATGCGGACTTTGGCACGGCGGATTATTTGACGATTTTGCGCTTTTCTGATGTGTCGCCGCGCTATGTGAAACACTTTGATTTATGAAAAATCCCCAGCTGTTGCTGGGGATTTTTTTACAGCACTTCGTTGGCATAATCGGCCAATCGCGAGCGCTCGCCGCGCATGAGCGTGATGTGTGCGCTGTGCGCCCAGCCTTTGAAATGCTCCACCGCATATGCCAAGCCCGATGAGCCTTCGGTCAAATACGGCGTGTCGATTTGCGCCAAGTTGCCCAAACACACCACTTTAGTGCCGGGACCGGCGCGGGTGATGAGGGTTTTCATTTGTTTGGGGGTGAGGTTTTGCGCTTCGTCCAAGATGAGCAGTTTGTTGACAAAGGTGCGGCCACGCATAAAACTCATGGCTTTGATTTTGACTTTGTTTTTAATCAATTCATTGGTGGCGGCGCGCGCCCATTCGCCTGAATTGGCTTCGCCTTTGATGAGGATTTCAAGGTTGTCTTGCAACGCGCCCATCCACGGGGTCATTTTTTCTTCTTCAGTCCCCGGTAAAAAACCAATGTCTTCACCAACAGGCACGGTGATGCGGGTGATGATGACCTCGTTAAAGCGTTGCATTTCAAGGGTTTGTTGCAGCGCTGCGGCGACCGTGACCAGCGTTTTGCCCGTGCCTGCTTGACCGAGCAGGGTGACAAAGTCGATGTTGGGATCCATCAAGACGTTGAGCGCGAAATTTTGCTCGCGGTTGCGCGCGCCGATGCCCCAAACGCCGTGTTTGGGGTTGCTGTAATCGGTGAGGGTGCGTAATGTGGCCGATTTCTCAGTCAATTCAACCACTTGGGCATGAAATGGGGTGGCCTGTTCGTTGTCCAAATAAACGTATTGATTCAAAGCCATTTGCGCGAGCATCGGACCGCTTAAACGATAATAAGTGAAACTGGCTTCTTGCCAAGATTCAAGTCCTTTGCTGTGGGTGTCCCAAAAATCATGCGGCAAGGCCAGTTGACCGCTGTAGAGTAAATCTCGGTCTTCGATGACTTGGTCGTTGAAATAATCCTCAGCATTTAAACCGAGCGCACGGGCTTTGATGCGCATGTTGATGTCTTTGGAAACCAGAACGACGGTACGCTCAAGGTCGGTTTTTTGCAGCGCGTGCACAACGCCTAAAATTTGATTGTCGGCTTTGCCCGATGGCAAGGTGCGCGGCAAATCATCGTCAATGAATTGGGTCTGGAAATACAACTTACCGAGTTTGGCAGAGTTGTCCAACAGGCTCAACTCAATGCCTTTGTCCATACCATTGGGCGCAGCGTTCATGAGCTGGTCAAGCAGGCGCGAAACTTGGCGGCCATGCCGCGCAGTTTCGGTCGTGCCTTTTTTGTGGTTGTCGAGTTCTTCGAGCGTGATGAGTGGCAGGTAAATGTCGTGTTCTTCAAAGCGGAAAAAGCACGATGGGTCGTGCAGCATGACGTTGGTGTCTAAGACAAACAACTTGCGTTGGGCGTTGGCAATTGCGACTTTGCGCGAGGTGCGCCGATGGGCGGATTTGTGCGCCACGGGCGCGGGTGGGGCGGCGTGAACAACGACTTTCTCGGCGGCAGGTTGTGCTTTGGGGGCGCGTGCGCGTGGTTCTTGAGTGCTGACGAGGCTGCCCTTTTTGGTGGGGGCTTTGGGTAGTGGCATGATGTTCTCCTTAGTTTGAGCTCATCATACCGCATTTGTTGAAAAAAACGCAAAGTGTGGGCACTTTGCGTTGGGGTTAAGCGGTGACGGCGGCGAGGACTTCGCTCACGTGGTTGGCCACTTTGACTTTGCGCCACTCGTGTTGCACAACGCCGTGCGCGTCAATCACAAAGGTGCTGCGCTCAACCCCGCGCACCGACTTGCCATACATCATTTTTTGTTTGATGACGTCAAATTGGGTGCACAGCAATTCGTCAGCGTCCGAGATTAAATCAAACGGCAGTTCTAAATCGGCCTTGAACTTGTCGTGCGACTTGAGCGAATCGCGCGACACGCCAAAAATCAGCGCATTGGCGGCGCGAAACTGCTCGAACGCGTCGCGAAATGCCATCGACTCATCGGTGCAGCCAGGGGTGTGGTCTTTGGGGTAAAAATACAGCACCACGGTTTGGCCGCGATAGTTGGATAGTTTGAACTCGGCAGACGCACCCGCTTGCGCAGTGGTCATGGGCACAGCAATATCGGCAATCATGAAGTCTCCTCAGGTAATAAAATCAGTGCCAGAACGCGGCGGCCTTCGCTCATCAATACATTAAACGTGCGCGCCGCCGCGCCTGATGTCATGCATTCCACGCCAATGCGGGCATTGTGCAGCGGCGCGAGAATAGCGGGGGATATGAATTTTTGCTGCGCACCCGTGCCAATCAGCACCACTTCAGGGTTTTGCGCTGCAATGCTGTGCCATAACTGAGCATCAATTTCATGGGTGTGCCGCGCGGCAATGCTGTGAACCTCACCTGTGGGCGTGAGCACAATGCTGCTGGGGTAGGCCACTTGATTGACCTTGATGGCCTGTGCGTCAATTCCTGTGAGATTGTTGTGTTCAGGGTTGATGTCGGGTTGAAAATGCATAATTTATTCTAAAAAATTTAATTTAACGTTAAAAAATAATAAAAAACGTAAATTTTCAGGGTTAAGTATGGAAAATCCGATGTGCTTCGTGTAGGATGACGCCATCGCTCAAATGTCTTGGCTATTATGATATATATGGTGGCTGCGCCTTGAAATTTCAACCCACAATCAGGATTCTGCCGTGAAATTGATTCAAAAATCCCACAAACTCGACAATGTTTGCTACGACATTCGTGGCCCGATTATGCAAAAAGCCCAAGCCATGGAAGCCGAAGGCCAGCGCATCATCAAGCTCAACATCGGCAACGTCGCCGCGTTTGATTTTGCCGTGCCTGAAGAAATGGAATTGGACTTGATTGCCAATTTACCACAAGCGGCGGGCTACACTGACTCGAAAGGGATTTTTTCGGCACGCAAAGCGATTATGCATTACACGCAGCGCAAAAACATCAAAGGGGTGACGCTGGAAGACATCATCATCGGCAACGGCGTGTCTGAACTCATCGGCTTTGCCATGCACGCGCTCATCAACGTGGGCGACGAAGTGCTTGTGCCCATGCCCGATTACCCGTTGTGGACGGCTTCGGTCACTTTGGCGGGCGGCAAAGCTGTGCACTATTTGTGTGACGAGGCCAACGGCTGGAACCCGTCCATCGACGATATTCGCGCCAAAGTCACCCCCAAAACCAAAGCCATCGTGGTGATTAACCCCAACAACCCAACGGGTGCGCTGTATTCGGATGAAACCTTAAAGCAAATTGTGCAGGTTGCCCGTGAATACGGCCTTGTGGTCATGGCCGACGAAATCTACGACCGCGTGTTGTACGATGGTCATCAACACACCGCCATCGCTTCATTGGCCGACGACGTGTTTTTCATCAGCTTAAATGGTTTGTCGAAAAACTACCGTGCTTGCGGCTACCGCGCGGGCTGGATGGTGTTGTCAGGCGCAAAAGAGCGCGCTGCGGACTATATTGAAGGCTTGGTCATGCTCGCTTCCATGCGCCTGTGCGCCAACGCGATGGGGCAGCACACCATCCAAACCGCGCTGGGCGGCTACCAAAGTATTGACGACCTCGTCGCCCCAACTGGCCGCTTGGCACGCCAGCGCGACTTGGCGTATGAACTCATTACCGCCATCCCTGGCGTGACTTGCGTCAAACCCAAAGCCGCCATGTATTTATTTCCCCGCCTTGACCCTGCGGTTTACCCGATTGAAGATGACCAAGCCTTTGTGCTTGAGTTTTTGGAGTCCGAAAAAGTATTGGTGGTGCAAGGCACGGGCTTTAACTGGCACGCACACGACCATTTGCGCTTTGTGTTTTTGCCGCACGAAGAACAACTGCGCGAAGCGATTGGGCGGTTTGCACGGTTTTTGCAAAGTTATCGTGAGCGTCACGCAAAATGATAAAAAGCACCAATTTGGTGCTTTTTTGTTTATTTTGCACCAAAATAGGCATACAATGACCGAGTTGGCCGCCGTACACTGAACAACAGTTGTACAAAAGCGGTGAGGGTTCTCACAGTCGTTTGTCGTTCAAATTATTTTAGGAGCTAAAAATGAGTGTTGCAAAAGTCATGCAGATGATTCAAGAGCACGATGTGAAATTCATCGATTTTCGTTTTACGGACACCAAAGGCAAAGAGCAGCATGTTTCTGTGCCTGTCTCGGCCTTTGATGAAGACAAATTTGAGTCGGGTCAAGCCTTTGACGGCTCGTCGATTTCGGGGTGGAAAGGGATTGAAGCATCCGACATGTTGTTGATTCCAGACCCGACAACCGCCAATTTAGACCCGTTCACCGCTGAAACCACTCTGATTTTGACCTGCGATGTGATTGACCCAGCCGATGGCAAGGGCTATGAGCGTGACCCTCGCTCGATTGCACGTCGCGCCGAAATGTACCTCAAATCAACGGGGATTGGCGACACGGCGTATTTTGGCCCTGAGCCAGAGTTTTTCATCTTTGATTCGATTCGCTACAAAACCGACATGCAAGGCTGCTTTGTGCGCATTGGTTCAGAAGAAGCGGGCTGGTCGTCGTCGGTCAAAACCGAAGGCGGTAACTTGGGGCATCGCCCAGGTACCAAAGGCGGCTACTTCCCCGTTGCGCCGACCGACACTTTCCAAGACATTCGTTCTGAAATGTGTTTGTTGCTCGAACAAATGGGCGTGCCTGTTGAGGTGCATCACCACGAAGTGGCGGGGCAAGGGCAAAACGAAATCGGCACGAAGTTTTCAACTTTGGTGCAACGCGCCGACTGGACACAAATTTTGAAATACATTGTATTCAATGTATCGCACGCGTACGGCAAAACCGCAACCTTCATGCCCAAGCCAGTGGTGGGCGACAATGGGTCGGGCATGCACGTGCATCAGTCGATTTGGAAAGACGGCGTGAATATTTTTGCGGGCGACGGCTACGCAGGCTTGTCAGAAACCGCTTTGTATTACATCGGCGGCATCATCAAGCACGCGCGTGCCTTGAATGCGATTACCAACCCATCGACCAACTCGTACAAACGCCTTGTGCCGCATTATGAAGCCCCTGTTAAATTGGCGTACTCGGCCAAAAACCGCTCGGCGTCGATTCGCATTCCGTTTGTGGCCAATCCCAAAGGCCGCCGCATTGAAGCGCGTTTCCCAGACCCAATGGCCAATCCGTATTTGTGCTTTTCGGCCTTGATGATGGCGGGCTTGGATGGGATTCAAAACAAAATCCACCCAGGCGACCCTGCGACCAAAAATCTGTACGATTTGCCGCCAGAGGAAGATGCATTGATTCCAACCGTGTGCGCCAGTTTGGAAGAAGCCTTAAAAGCCTTGGATGCCGACCGCGAATTTTTGACGCGCGGCGGTGTGTTTACCGATGCGATGCTGGATGCGTACATTGCGCTCAAATGGGAAGATGTCAACAAAATGCGCATGACCACGCATCCGTTAGAATTTGAAATGTACTACAGCCTGTAACATTTCGGAGCAGTGTGAGAAGTTGACGGCGCTGGTACGCAAGTATCGGCGTCTTTTTTATAATGTGACTATGAACAAAATTCTCTGTGTATGGCTGCTGTTGGCCATGAATTGGGCGCATGCGCAAACGATTGAAAGCCGCATTTACGTGTGTACCAGCGCTGCGGGGCAGGTGCGGCTGCACAACTTAAACCCGACGGGCAACTGTCAAACCAAAGTGGTGCGCACGCCCGCTGCGCCAACGCGTCAGGTGATAAGCAAGGCCATGAGCGACCCGCAGCCTGCGGCCAATGCGGTGCTGGTTGCGGGGACGGTGCAAGCGCGGCGTGACGAGTCGCGTCGGCAGATTGTGCAATCGGAGTTGAGTCAAGCGCAGCAGCATTTGAACGCGTTGCAAGCCGAGTACCAAAACGGCACGCCTGAGCGACTGGGTTCTGAAAAAAATTATCAAAAATACCTTGAGCGCACGCAAGCCTTGAAACAAAACATTCAATTGACGCAAGACAACATTGCCGCCTTGCAACGCGAGTTGAGCCGTGAACCTTAAAACCAACCCCTTGGATGGTTTGCAAACCGCCGTGCTGCACTTGGATGCGCATGGCGCGGCTTGCGAATTAAACGCCGCCGCTCAAGCCATGCTCGGCGCGGCGCGGCATGTGGCGGGCTGGCCGTTGGCCGCGTGGTTTGTTGATGACGAGACTTTGCGTAAACTTGTGCAACACATCGAAGCCCAGCAAGAGGACGTGTGCCGTGGCCTGTTGCATGTGCGGCGCGCCGCAACGGGCGAGAGTTCGTTGGTGCATGTGGTTTTGTCGCCTGCAACGGGCGGCTATTTGCTCGAGTGTTATCCACTTGGCGCGTTTGAACACGTGCAACAAGACACGCAGTGGCGCGCGCAGGTCAACAACCATCAGTTGCTCATGCGCCAACTGGCGCACGAAATCAAAAATCCACTCGGCGGCATTCGCGGCGCGGCGCAGTTGTTGCACAACGAGTTGGCCGACATGCAGCCCGATTTGATGGAATACACCGAAATGATGCTCGGCCAAGTCGACAGGCTCAAAAACTTGGTCGACCAGTTTTTAGTGCCCTATCGGCACAGCGCACGGCAAGCGGGTGCGCTCAATGTGCACGAGGTGTGCGAAACCGTGCTGCAATTGGTGCAAATGGAGTTTGCCACGCCGATTCAATGGGTGCGCGATTACGATGTGAGCGTGCCCGACGTGCTGGGTGTGGCCGATTATGTGCAGCAGCTGTTGCTCAATTTGTTGCAAAACGCCGCGCAAGCGATTGAGCGCGGCGGCGTGAGCGACGGAAAAATCACCGTGCGCACGCGCGTGGCGCGACAAGTGCTCATCAATCAACAGGTACGCCCGCTCATGCTGGAGTTGTCGGTCATTGACAACGGGCCAGGCGTGCCCGCACAAATTTACGATACTTTATTTTTACCGATGGTCACGCAGCGCGAAGGCGGCACGGGCTTGGGGCTGTCGGTCGCCATGCAAATCGCGCAACAACACGGCGGCAATATCGAAGCACACAGCCGCGCGGGCCTCACGCACATGCGCGTTTTGTTGCCGCTTGACCTCACACAAAGGGCTTGACATGTACGGACTGAACGACAAACCGACCGTTTGGGTGGTGGACGATGACAAAAGCATCCGCTGGGTGCTCGACAAAGCGTTGCAAAAATCGCGCTTGCCGTACCGCATGTTTGCGAACGGCCAAGAAGTGCTCGACGCATTGGCGCACTGGCAGCGGCAACCCGAATCATTGCGCCAAGCGGGCGATTATCCTGCCTTGTTGCTGTCGGACATTCGCATGCCCGAAGTTTCAGGCATCTCGCTGCTGCGCGAGTTCAAAAAAATCGCCCCTGAAGTGCCCGTGGTCATGATGACCGCGCACGCTGACCTTGACAACGCGGTCTCGACTTTTCAAGAAGGCGCGGCCGAATACATCGCCAAACCGTTTGACACTGAAGAACTCATGGCGCTGCTCAAGCGCTTTTTGCAGCCCGCGCCGAGCAGTGCGCCGCAACCTGTGGCGACGGATGAGCCGCGCTATGGCTTGTTGGGGCAAAGCGCGAGTATTTTGCAAGTGCTGCGCACAATTGGCCGCTTGGCCGCCTCGCCCGTTAATGTGTTGCTCACGGGCGAGACAGGCACGGGTAAAGAATTGGTCGCCCGCGCGATTCACGCCACCAGTGCGCGTGCCCAAGCGCCGTTTATCGCCATCAGCACCGCCGCGATTCCCGCGCAATTGCTGGAGTCCGAATTATTTGGCCACGAAAAAGGTGCGTTTGCACAAGCGGCTCATGCGCGGGTTGGGCGGTTTGAGGAGGCCAGCGGCGGTACATTGTTTTTAGACGAAATCGGCGACATGCCGCTGGAGTTGCAAGCGCGTTTGCTGCGCGTGTTGTCCGAAGGCGTGTTTTACCGCGTTGGCGGCAACGAATTGATTCAAACCCAGGTGCGCATCATTGCTGCAACCCACCAAGACCTCGCGCAGCGCGTCGCGCAAGGCTTGTTTCGCGCTGATTTGTACCATCGGCTCAACGTGGTTGGCATTCACTTACCGCCGCTGCGCGAACGCGCCGAAGATGTACCGCTCTTGATGCAACAATTTTTGCAACAAGCCGCCCAAGACTTGGGCAACCATGCCGCCAAAACCCTCACCGAACAAGCCATGGCCGTGTGCCAAAAAGCCGCTTGGCCTGGCAACGTGCGCCAATTGGACAACGTGTGCCGCTGGCTCACCGTCATGACCCCCACGCAGTTGATTAACGAGTCCGACCTGCCGCCCGAAGTGCGCAATGCACCGCCGCCACAGGCTCTGGTGAGTAATGACGCCTACACGTGGCAAGACGCGCTGGCCGCCGCCGTGCAACAGGCGTTGCAAGACGGCAAACCTGCGGTGATGGTCAAAATGCAAGACCAGTTTGAACAGGTTGTTATCGGCCAAGCCCTCAAATTCACGCAAAACCATCGGCAAAAAGCCGCCGTTTTATTGGGGATTGGGCGCAATACGATTACGCGGAAAATGCCGTAGATTTTGTTGTGACAAGCCCCGTCATTCCCGCTAACCCCGCGCGGGAATGACGAAGCGAGTTGTTTTTGCTGCACGCAAACGCTGGTTTCAGAATTGGCGTGGGTGCTTGCGCCGTCGCTGGCGTGGTTCGCCTTGCTCAAATGCGGCTCAATCGGCTTTGCCAAACATACCCAGTCCAAGCCCCGCTAAAATAAAGGCCGAACCCGAACCGATGTTAAAGCGGCGCAGATTGCGCGGGCTGGCTAAAAATTGCTTGAGCCACGTGCCGCCCGTCGCGTAAATCGACATCCACGACAACTCAATCACCGCAAAAATCCCCACCAGCAGCATGGCCTGCGGCAGCATCGGCGCGTCGGTGTTGATGAAGTTTGGGAAAAACGCCAAACCAAACAAAATCGCCTTTGGGTTCGACAACGCCACCGCAAACCCCGTCGAGACCCGCTGCAACACCGACGGCAGCGCGAGTAAAGTTTCTTGCCCCGCATCAACAGGCGCATCGCTGACTTTTTCAAGCAGCATTTTCACGCCCAAGTAAATCAAATACGCCGCCCCCAGCCACTTGATGACATTAAACAAACTTTGCGACGTCTTCAAAATCGCTCCCAAACCACTGAGCGACACCGCCAAAATCACCACCACCCCCGCCACCGCACCAAGCATCGTCGGCACACTGCGCCGCCAGCCATAGCGAATCCCGCTGCTCATCGACAGCAACATATTCGGTCCTGGCGTGCCCGAAATCACAATGACCGAAGCGATGTAAGTGAGGAGAAGAGAGAGGGGAATCATGATGGCTCCGAGTGTGGGGGAAAGGTGGATTATAGCGAATAAAATCGGTTGGATTGGTTATGATATGCAGGTCTTATGGTGGTTAATGTGGATTAATAACTTTTGACATGGATTCAATTATTAATGTATTGACAAGGCAATTGTGAGTGCTTAGTATGAGACGTGACATGAAAATGATAATATGTTAAAAATCGGTAGTTTTGTGTTTTGACACCTAAAGCCAGTTAGTTGAGCGTGATATGTGTAACACAGGGGAGTTTACGATGGAGCAAGGTAAGGCAAGCCGCACTGCATTGGGAACGGCACTCATGAGGGCGCTTCATAGCCGACGTGACCCGTTGCCGCTGCTTGATGATGTATGGGGTGATGTTCTTGTACCGCAGGCGGTCAAAGAAGAGTTTTTAGTTTATGCTTTTCGCCAGTTTCAATTGACATCAGAAACGGTGGGTTCGCAGATTGAACTTCTTGACCGTTGGCTCAAAGGCAGTCCATCTTATGCGACGGTTATCACAAGGTCAAGATATACAGAAGATACTTTGGCAAGAGCGATAAAAAACGGAGTTGAGCAATACGTGCTTATTGGCGCAGGGTTTGATAGTTTTTTGTTGCGCAAAGGCCAAAAGTACGGAGCATTAAAGATTTTTGAGGTAGATCATCCAAGTACGCAGCAGTTGAAGCTGCAGCAAATTGCAGCGGCTGGACGGACGTTAGACGAGGGTATTTGTTTTCTTCCTGCGGATCTTTCAAAAGAACAACTGAGTGACGTACTTCTTACGAGTGTTTTTAACAATAATGTAAAGACATTTTTTTCATGGTTGGGTGTCTCCATGTATCTATCACGGGAGGCCAATAGGAAAGCACTTCAAACCATCGCAGCTTGTGCGCCTGTTGGGAGTCAGCTTGTTTTCACGTATCTAGATCAGGGTGTGTTTGATGATCCGACTTGGGCTGAATCAAGCGAGTTTGTCGAGCTTCAGCAGTTGGTTTCTGCGCTTGGAGAGCCATTTTTGTCTGGCTTTTTTCCGAGTAAACTTCGCGAGGAGTTGAGAGACGTGGGCTTTGAATTACTAGAGGATATGAGTGATCAAGAAGTGGTCGCGCGTTATGACCCAACAGGTGTGAATGGTTTGCGTCCACTGCCATTCAGTCGGATAGCTCATGCATGTGTCATTTAATGAGGTTTGAGGAGAGGTTATATGAAACGTATGGTGTTTATTTCTGTTTGTTTTTCTGTCAGCTCTGTTGTTTTAGGTGCTGAGATTACGGTGTCCTTAAATATGGCAGAACAGCAAGGGGTTGGTGCATCGGCGGGTATTGTTCGAATTGTGGAGACGCCATATGGTCTTGTATTCTATCCAAGGTTAAAGGGCTTGGCGTCAGGATTGCATGGTTTTCACATTCATGAGAAGCCTGTGTGTGCGGCTCTTGAGAAAGGTGGTGTTATGGTTCCCGCTTTGGCAGCGGGTAGTCATCTTGATTCCACAGGGGCAAATAAACATGGCGAGCCGTGGGGTGATGGACACTTAGGGGATTTGCCACCCTTGTATGTGGGGGATGATGGAACCGCGGTGGAACCAGTACTTGGGCCGCGCCTGACGTTAGCAGATATCAGGAAGCGTTCATTAATTGTTCATGCGGGTGGCGACAATCACTCTGACCATCCGATGCCCTTAGGTGGCGGTGGTTCGCGGGCCTGTAAATTATTCTGTGTAAACGCACGAGTGCAAATTAGTTCAAAGGCGGCACTCTATCGCCAAATTCAATGGTAAACCGATTCAAAGCAAGTTTCCAATCTCTAATGGGCATCGTCCATTTTTGACTGGCTTG